>JAFAVT010000051.1 GCA_019242275.1 Alphaproteobacteria bacterium | reverse complement strand
GCACCGGGGCCTCGAGCCGCGGGTTGGTCCCGATCAGCAGGATGGCGTCCGCCTCGTCGATGCCGGCGATGGTGGAGTTGAACAGGTAGGAACCGCGGCCGAACTTCGGGTGCAGCGCGCTGCCGTCCTGGCGGCAGTCGATGTTGGCAACGCCCATCGCCGTAAACAGGTCGAGCGCGGCCTTCATGGACTCGGCGTCCTGCAGATCGCCCGCGATCACCCCGATGCGGTCGGGCGAGGTCTTCTTCACCCGCGCGGCGATGGCCTCGAAGGCCTCGGCCCAGGTGGCGGCGCGCAGCGCCTTCTTCTCGCGTAAGAACGGCCGGTCCAGCCGCTGGCGCATGAGTCCGTCGCAGGCGTGGCGGGTCTTGTCGGAGATCCACTCCTCGTTGACGCCCTCGTGGGTGCGGGGCAGCACCCGCATCACCTCGGGGCCCCTGGCGTCGGCGCGAATGTTGGAGCCGAGGCCATCCATCACGTCGATGGTCTCGGTCTTCTTCAGCTCCCACGGCCGGTAGTTGAAGGCCCAGGGCTTGTGGGTCAGGGCGCCGACCGGGCAGAGGTCCACGGCGTTGCCGCTGAGCTCGGAGGTGACGGCGGATTCAAGGTATGTGGTGATCTCGGCGTCCTCGCCGCGCGAGATCATGCCGATCTCGGGCGTGCCGGCGACCTCGGCCACGAAGCGGACGCAGCGGGTGCACTGGATACAACGCGTCATCACCGTCTTGATGAGCGGACCCATATACTTCTCTTCGACGGCCCGCTTGTTCTCCTTGTAGCGGGTGTCGTCGCGGCCGTAGCCCAGGGTCTCATCCTGCAGGTCGCACTCGCCGCCCTGGTCGCAGATCGGGCAGTCGAGCGGGTGGTTGATGAGCAGGAACTCCAGCACGCCCTCGCGCGCCTTCTTGACCATCGGCGACTTGGTGAAGATCTCCTGGCCCTCGGCGGCCGGCAGGGCGCAGGAGGCCTGCGGCTTGGGCGGCCCGGGCTTCACCTCGACCAGGCACATGCGGCAGTTGCCGGCGATCGACAGCCGCTCGTGGTAGCAGAACCGGGGAATCTCCTCCCCGGCCTTCTCGGCCACCTGCAGCACAGTCATGCCGGGTTCGAACTCGACCTCGACGCCGTTGACCTTGGCGATGGGCATGGACGCTTACTCCGCAGCCATGGCCGCGCCCTGCACATGCGGGCGGCGGGTCCGGTAATCGGCGATGCGTTCCTCGACCTCGTGGCGGAAGTGGCGGAACAGGCCCTGGATCGGCCAGGCGGCGGCGTCGCCGAGCGCGCAGATGGTGTGGCCTTCGACCTGGCTGGCGACCTCCAGCAGATGGTCGATCTCCTCAGGCTCGGCGTCGCCGACGGCCATGCGCTCCATCACCCGCCACATCCAGCCGGTGCCCTCGCGGCACGGAGTGCACTGGCCGCAGCTCTCGTGCTTGTAGAAGTAGGAGATGCGCGCGATCGCCTTCACCAGGTCGGTCGACTTGTCCATGACGATGACCGCGGCGGTGCCCAGCCCCGACTTCAGGTCGCGCAGGCTGTCGAAGTCCATCAGCGCGGTCTCGGCCTGCTCGGCCGGGATCATGGCGACCGAGACGCCGCCGGGAATCACCGCCTTCAGGTTCGACCAGCCGCCGCGCACCCCGCCGCAGTGCTCTTCGAGCAGCTGCTTCATCGGGATCGACATGGCCTCTTCGACATTGCACGGCTTCATCACGTGTCCGGAAATGCTCATCAGCTTGGTGCCGGTGTTGTTCGGCCGGCCGAAGGAGGCGAACCAGTCCGAGCCGCGGCGCAGGATGTCGGGCGCCTGGGCGATGGATTCGACGTTGTTGACCGTGGTCGGGCAGCCGTAGACGCCGGCCCCGGCCGGGAACGGCGGCTTCAGTCGCGGCTGGCCCTTCTTGCCCTCCAGGCTCTCCAGCAGGGCGGTCTCTTCGCCGCAGATATAGGCCCCGGCGCCGTGGTGGACGTAGAGGTCGAAGTCCCAGCCGTGGATGTTGTTCTTGCCGATCAGCCTGGCTTCGTAGGCCTGCTTGACCGCCGCCTCCAGCCGCTCGCGCTCGAGGATGTATTCGCCGCGGATATAGACGTAGCAGACGTGCGCCTGCATGGCGAAGGAGGCGATCAGGCAGCCTTCGATCAGCAGGTGCGGATCGTGGCGCATGATGTCGCGATCCTTGCAGGTGCCCGGCTCGGACTCGTCGGCATTCACGACCAGGTAGTGCGGCCGCTCCTTCACTTCCTTGGGCATGAAGGACCATTTCAGCCCGGTGGGGAAACCGGCGCCGCCGCGACCGCGCAGGCCCGACTTCTTCATGATGTCCACAATGGTCTCGGGGCCGAGTTCGAGAATGGCCTTGGTGTTGTCCCACTGGCCGCGCTTCTTCGCCGCTTCAAGCCCGGGACTCTCGAAGCCATAGAGATTGGTGAAGATGCGGTCCTTGTCGGCGAGCATCAGGTGGCTGCTCCCGGCGGTTTCTGTTTCGGGGATTCGCGATCGGAAGCGCCTTGCGTCGGCTTCTTGGCTTCCGTGTCAGGCGGCGGGGGAGGTGGCGCCGGCGCCCTGGGCACGAACTTGCCGATCACCGAGCCATCGTAAAGCGCAGGGTCTTTCAGCGACAATGCGCCGCCTTCCGGCTCTGACGAGACACGGCGGCCATTCTGCGGCCCCGGCTTTATCGCCTTGCCCGCCCGCAGGTCCGAAATCAGCTTTTCCGTCAGGGGTCCGTCAATATCCTCATAGAAATCGCTGCCGATCTGCAGCATCGGGGCGTTGACGCAGGCGCCCAGGCACTCGACTTCCATCCACGAAAACTTTCCGTCATCAGAAACGGTGTGCGGATGGGGATGAATGTGGCTCTTGCAGGCCTCCACCACGGCGTCGGAGCCGCGCAGCCAGCAGGGCGTGGTGGTGCAGACCTGCACCAGGTAGCGTCCCACCGGCGCCAGATTGAACATGGTGTAGAAAGTCGCCACTTCCAGCACCCGGATGAAGGGCATGGAGAGCAGCCTGGCGATCTCCTCGATCATCGGATGCGTCACCCAGCCTTCCTGCTCCTGCCCTTTCCACAAGAGCGGAATCACGGCACTGGCCTGGCGGCCGGGCGGATATTTGGCGATCTGCGCCCTGGCCCAATCCGCATTCGCTGCGTTGAAGGCGAAACTTGCGGGCTGGATATCGGGCGGAGCAAGGCGGCGCAGTGACATGGCGTTACTTTGCGAAATCCACGCGGGCGATCAGCCCGTCGCGGAAGGTATAGATGGCGATGATCTCGAATTGCTCCCCACCCGGCGCGCGGACCACCAGTTCATGATCCACCACGGTGTTGCCGACCGCGACGCGGCCCTTGAGGTAAGCTTTGTTCTCGGGGAAAGTGGCGAAAGCCTTGGCATAGCGCGCCTTGATGGCGTCGCGGCTGGTTTCGGTGGGGGTGCCATTCAGGCCCGACACCACGCAATCTTCTGAGAAATAGGAAACATAGGTGTCCAGATCCTGGGCGTTATAGGCGTCCAGTTGCTTTTGGGCGACCATGAGATTTTGCTGGCTCACCGGTCCACCTCGCCAAAGACGATGTCGAGCGAACCCAGCACGGCGGAAACGTCGGCCAGCATATGGCCCTTGCACATATAATCCATCGCCTGGAGATGGACGTAAGATGGCGCCCTGATCTTGCAGCGATAGGGCTTGTTGGTGCCGTCGGCCACCAGATAGACGCCAAACTCACCCTTGGGCGCTTCCACCGCGGCATAGGCTTCGCCGGCGGGCACATGATAGCCTTCGGTATAAAGCTTGAAGTGATGGATCAGGGCTTCCATTGAAGTCTTCATCTCGCCGCGGCGGGGCGGCACCACCTTGTTGTCGGCAGAGACGACGGGACCGGCCGGCATTTTCTCGACGCATTGACGCATGATCTTGGTGGCTTCGCGCATCTCCTCCATGCGCATGACATAGCGGTCGTAATTGTCGCCATTCTTGCCCACCGGAATACGGAAATCGAGTTCATTGTAGCACTCGTATGGCTGGCTGCGGCGCAAATCCCAGGCAACACCGGTGGAACGCAGCATCACTCCCGACATGCCCCACATCTCCGCTTCCTTGGCTGTGATCTTGCCGATATCCACATTGCGCTGCTTGAAGATGCGGTTTTCCGTCAAAAGACCTTCGATATCGTCCAGCACGGTGACGAAATGGTCGCAGAATTTCAGGATGTCCTCGCCAAGGCCGGGGGGCATGTCCTGATGGACACCGCCGGCGCGGAAGAAGGCGGCATGCATGCGACTGCCGCTGATGCGTTCATAGAACACCATCAGCTTCTCACGCTCCTCAAAGCCCCAGAGCGGCGGGGTAAGTGCACCCACATCCATCGCCTGGGTGGTGACATTGAGCAGATGGTTGAGCAGACGCCCAATCTCGGAGAACAGAACCCGGATATATTGCCCCCGCTTGGGCACTTCCAGACCCAGCAGCTTTTCAATCGCCAGACAGAAGGCATGCTCCTGGTTCATCGGCGCGACATAATCCAGCCGGTCGAAATAGGGGATCGCCTGCAGATAGGTCTTGTGCTCGATCAGCTTTTCGGTGCCGCGATGAAGCAAACCGATATGTGGATCAACCCGCGTGACGATCTCGCCATCCAGGTCCAGGATCAGGCGCAGCACGCCATGGGCGGCCGGATGCTGCGGCCCGAAATTGATGGTCAGGGTCGGCTCTTGGCTGCTGTTGCCCAGCTTGTTGTCTATGGTGGCGGTCGTCACGGCTTTTTCCCCGGATCGCCGGACGTCGCGCCAGCCGCCATCGCCGCCTTTTCGTCACCGGGCAGAATGTGCGGCGCTCCTTCCCAAGGGCTCATAAAGTCGAAGTCGCGAAACTCCTGCACCAACTGCACCGGCTGATAGACCACGCGTTTCAGCTCTTCGTCATAGCGCAGCTCGACATAGCCGGTGAGCGGGAAGTCCTTGCGCAGCGGATAGCCGGAAAAGCCGTAATCGGTAAGAATGCGGCGCAGGTCGGGATGCTCGTCAAAGGCAATGCCGTACATGTCGAAGGTTTCGCGCTCGAACCAGTTGGCGGCGGGATAGACGCGAACGCAGGACGGCACTGCCTCGCCCTCGCCCACCGGCACCTTGACCCGAATACGCTGGTTGTTGGTCAACGACAGCAGGTGATAGACCACGTCAAAACGCTTGGGCAGCCGCGAAGGCCAGTCCACGCCGCAGAGGTCAACCAGAATCTTAAATTCGCCCTGCCATTGCAGCCAACCCAGCACGCTGAGCAGGTTTTGCGGCTCAACGGTGATGGTGAACTCGCCGCGCACGATCTGCGACTCTGCAATCAGCGCAGCGAGCGCGCCGGAGAGTTTCTCGGAAAGGGCATTCAGATCGCTCATTCAGCGCTCGATGGTGCCGGTGCGGCGGATTTTCCGCTGCAGCAATAAAATGCCATAGACCAGAGCCTCGGCCGTGGGCGGGCAGCCGGGAACATAAATGTCCACCGGCACGATGCGGTCGCAGCCGCGCACCACGGCATAGGAATAATGATAATAGCCGCCGCCATTGGCGCAGCTACCCATCGAGATGACGTAGCGCGGCTCGGGCATCTGGTCATAAACCTTGCGCAGCGCCGGGGCCATCTTGTTGGTCAGCGTACCGGCGACGATCATCACGTCGCTCTGACGCGGTGAGGCGCGCGGGGCAAAACCGAAGCGCTCCAGGTCATAGCGCGGCATCGAGGCCTGCATCATTTCGACGGCACAACAGGCCAGCCCGAAGGTCATCCACATCAAGGAGCCAGTGCGAGCCCAGGTAATCAGCGCCTCAGCACTAGTAACCAGAAAGCCCTTGTCGGCCATCTCGGCCTGGAGGGCTTTGAAATAAGGATCATTGTCCGAAAGCTGCGGATTGCCGCCTTCGACACCGGATCGTGCGGCCGTGCCATGGGGGGTAAGGATCACTCCCATTCCAGCGCCCCTTTCCGCCACTCATAGATGAAGCCGACGGTCAGCACCGCCAGGAAGGCCATCATGGACCAGAAGGCGAAGGCGCCCGCATCGTCCCATTTTCCATCGGTAAGTGTAATCGCCCAGGGGAAGAGGAATGCGACTTCCAGGTCAAAGATGATGAAAAGCAGCGACACCAGATAGAAGCGGACATCGAACTTCATGCGGGCATCACCAAAGGCAGGAAAACCGCATTCATAGGCGGAGAGCTTTTCCGGATCAGGCTTGGAGGGAGCGATCAGCAGCGGCAGTACGATCAGCGCCCCGCCCATAATCCCGGCGATCCCGATGAAGATCAGGATCGGAAGATATTCAAGCAGCAGCTTATCCATGCCAAACCCCGGCAGTCCCAGCCGGCGTTTGCACGCCTCCTTCTTAAGGCCGGACCAATGTGTTATTTCGCGAGTGCAGTATAGGCAGGCACTGCCCGCGCGCAACGCGGGTTTAAAGCAAGATTCGCGGCATAAAAACCGGAAAATTTGTGCCGTTTTGCCGTGCTGAAAATGACAGTGGAAACGTCTCGCGCAATTGCGAACCGTTCTTATAAATGGCCATTTCCGGAGAGAAATGGCGGGAGGTGTCCGAAGAGCCCTAGCGGCAGCGTCAGGGCGCGAGGACACGGGCGAGAACCCGCGACGCGGGCAGTCCTGAGATGCCATTTCCGGAGAGAAATGGCGGGAGCGACGGGGCTCGAACCCGCGACCTACGGCGTGACAGGCCGTCACTCTAACCAACTGAGCTACGCCCCCGCATTCGCTACCAGGTAAAGCGCGCGAAGGGCGCCGGTTTAGGGGCCGGCCCCCTTCAAGTCAAGGAAGCTATCACGGGCGGCCGCGCCCGCCCCGGCCGGGTTCATTGTCACCGCGTCCCGGCTCGCCGCGGCCGCCGCGACCGGCCGCCCGGTCAAATTCCTGCGCCGTGACCTTGCCGTCATGGTTTACATCCAACTCGTCGAAGAGGGACGCCGGGGCGGTAGCGAATTCCTGGAAGCTGACACAGCCGTCCTGGTTCCAGTCCTGCAACGGCGTCGCCGTGGACTGATCGGCCTGGACCCGCGCCTGATTGATGGCGGCCACTTGCTCCGGCGACAGACAGCCGGTTTTTGCGGTGTCGTATTGGTCGAACTCGGCACGCAGGCCCGCGGTCAATTCTGCCAGAATCAAGGTGCCGTCCTTGTTGGCGTCGTATTTCTGAAGCGCGGCGCCAGGGCCGCCATGATAATTCTCGTCGCGCGGTTCCAGCGCAGAATACGGGTTCCATTGTGGCTGAGATGGCGGCCGCGCACCGCAGGCCGCCAGCAGCGCCAAACCACCCAAGGCAAGCAGATGTTTGTTCATGCGGCACCCTAGCTTGCCAGCAATGCGCCGGCGAATGACGATGGTGACATCAATCCTCGGCTGCGTGGCAGTCGCGCCGCGCTCTCACGGCCCTCAAGCCGCTATCGCGCGATCTGCTCGAGCACCATTCATTGCCACGAAGCGGCAATGAATGGTGGGCGGTGACGGACTCGAACCGCCGACCCTATCGGTGTAAACGACATGCTCTACCAACTGAGCTAACCGCCCGCTTCACCAAGGAAGCCGGCGCCTCATACCATGCCGGAAAGGCGCGGCAAGGCCTGCCGCCGGCGGCCGGTCAGGAACCAGAAGGCCGTTGCTGCCAGAAACAGAAGGGCCATGGTTTTCGCCCCAAGGAACTTTAATCCCAGAACCAGCGCCAACAGCGCGGCGTGTACCGTTAGCCAGGCCAGAATCAGTGGCAGGAAGACGGAAGACCCCCGGCCGCTCAATTCAGCGAATCCTTTAATTGCTTGCCAGGACGGAAGCGCGGCGTCTTGGAGGGCTTGATGGTGATTTCCTCACCGGTCTGGGGATTGCGGCCCTTGCCGCCGGCACGGGTGGCGACCACAAAAACCCCAAAGCCGGTGAGGCGAACCTCGTCCCCTTCCTTGAGGGTGGCAGCGATGATGTCAAAGGTGCCTTCCACGGCCTTGGCGGCGTCGTTCTTGGGCAGGCCGGTGGTATCCGCAAGCTTCTGGATCAGATCGTTCTTGTTCACGGATGGCTCCTTCTTGTGACTCTTCCCTGTGGGCCGGGACTCTAGGGGGGGCACGGCGGACCCGGCAAGGCGAAAAACCGGCCAAAAGGCCGATTTTGCCGCAGAGACCAACATAAAATAAGGCCCGGAAGGGTCTTCCGGGCCTTCGATTTCGACAGCTAATGGGTGACCAGGGGATCAGGATCGCCCTCATCCAGGGCCACCCGAGGCACTACCGCCGCTTCAGGCTCGACCCAGTCAATCGCTTCCGGCTGCCGCACCAGGGCAGCCTGAAGCACCTCACCGACTGTGCTCACCGGCACGATCTTGAGACCGGTCTTCACATTATCCGGCACCTCGGCGAGGTCCTTTTCATTCTCCTTGGGGATGATCACCGTGATGATCCCGGCCCTGAGCGCTGCCAGCAGCTTTTCCTTTAGGCCGCCGATCGGCAGGGCGCGGCCCCGCAAGGTGATCTCGCCTGTCATCGCCACGTCGCGGCGCACCGGAATGCCGGTCAGCACCGAGATGATCGAGGTGGCCATGGCCAAGCCGGCGGACGGACCGTCCTTGGGCGTCGCCCCTTCCGGAACGTGCACATGAATGTCCACCTTGTCGAAGGTCGGCGGCTTGATGCCGAAGCTGGTTGCCTTGGAGCGAACATAAGATCGCGCCGCGTCAATGGATTCCTTCATCACTTCGCCCAGCTTGCCGGTGGCCTGGAAACGGCCCTTGCCCGGCAGCATGACGCTTTCGATGGTGAGGGTTTCGCCGCCGACTTCCGTCCAGGCCAGACCCGTGACGACGCCGACCTGGTCCTCGCCCTCGATCTCGCCAAAGCGATGCCGCCGCACCCCGGCATAGCTGCCAAGATTTTCCGGCGTCACTTCAACGGATTTTGCCTTGTTGGTGAGAATCTCCTTCACCGCCTTGCGCGCCAAATTGGCGATCTCGCGTTCCAGATTGCGCACGCCCGCTTCCCGCGAATAGTAGCGGATCAGATCCCGCAGGCCGGCATCGGTGATGGTCCATTCGCCGGCTTTGAGGCCATGGGCCTCCAGTTCCTTGGGGATCAGGTGACGCTTGGCGATCTCAACCTTTTCATCCTCGGTGTAGCCGGCGATGCGGATCACTTCCATGCGGTCCAACAGCGGCTGCGGCATGTGCAGGCTGTTGGCCGTGGTGACAAACATCACGTCAGACAGATCGAAATCCACTTCCAGATAATGGTCGTTGAAGGTGGCGTTCTGCGCCGGATCCAGCACTTCCAGCAGCGCGGAAGACGGGTCACCGCGATAATCGGCACCCAGCTTGTCAATCTCGTCCAGCAGGAAGAGCGGATTGCTGGTCTTGGCCTTTTTCAACGACTGCACAATCTTGCCGGGCATCGAGCCGATATAGGTGCGCCGGTGGCCGCGGATTTCCGCCTCGTCACGCATGCCGCCCAGCGACATACGGACGAACTCGCGGCCCGTAGCCTTGGCGATGGACTTGCCCAGCGAAGTCTTGCCGACACCTGGCGGGCCGACCAGGCACAGGATCGGGCCCTTGAGCTTGCCGACGCGCTGCTGCACGGCGAGATATTCGAGAATGCGCTCCTTCACCTTCTCCAGGCCATAATGATCGTCGTTGAGCACTTTCTCGGCGGCGGCAATATCCTTCTTGATCTTGCTCTTCTTGCCCCAGGGCAGGGAAAGCAGCCAATCCAGATAATTGCGCACCACGGTGGCTTCGGCACTCATTGGCGACATGGAGCGCAGCTTCTTGACTTCTCCTAACGCCTTCTCGCGCGCTTCCTTGCTGAGCTTGGTCTTGCGGATGCGGTCTTCCAGCTCGTTGATTTCGTCGCGCCCCTCATCGCCCTCGCCCAGTTCCTTCTGGATCGCCTTGAGCTGCTCGTTGAGGTAATATTCGCGCTGGGTCTTCTCCATCTGGCGCTTGACGCGGCTGCGGATCTTGCGCTCGACCTGCAATACACCGATTTCGCCTTCGATCAGGGAGAGAATTTTTTCCAAACGTTCGGTGGTTGACAGCGTCTCCAACAGAGCCTGGCGCTCTCCGATTTTCACCGACAGGTGCGAAGCGACGGTATCGGCCAGTTTCGCTACGTCTTCGATCTGGGCCACCGCGGCCAGGGTCTCGGACGGTATCTTCTTGTTGAGCTTGATATACTGCTCGAAATTGGTCTTGACCGTGCGCATCAGCGCTTCGGTTTCCTGCGCCGCAGGCATATCGTCGGTGAGCCGCTCAATCTCGGCCTCGAAATAGTCGCTTCGGCCGGTGAATGCCTTGACGCGCGCGCGTGATTTGCCTTCGACCAGGACACGGACGGTCTGGTCGGGCAGTTTCAGCAATTGCAGCACCGTCGCCATGGTGCCGATGCCGTGCAGGCCCTCGGCGGTGGGATCATCTTCAGCAGCGTTCTTCTGCGTCAACAGCATGATCTGCTTTTCGTCGTTGATCACTTCCTCGATGGCGCGGACGGATTTTTCGCGCCCGACGAAAAGCGGGACGATCATGTGGGGAAACACCACGATGTCGCGCAGCGGCAGCACCGGCACCGTGGTCTGGTTATTGTTCTTCGCGGGGTTGTCCGCCATGAAATGCTCCTGCCGGCATGCCGCTGGTCCTGCCGCTACCGGTTATGTCCACTCTTCCGCCCCGCATGGGCACGAAAGAGGTTGATGTTAAGAAGCCGGTCTCTGCTTTTCAGAAGCTGACCCGACTCCGGACACCTTAAAGTGGGCCGACTGTACCAAGGTTTCAAGGCAATGAAATCGCCAGTCTTCATGGCGGCTGCCCATGTAGAGAACGCCCGGCGGAACCTACCGGGAACTCCCGTTAGGAAGCCGATTTCTGCGCCTCGACCTTGTCGGAATAGGTGTAAAGCGGCCGCGCCTTTCCTTCGACCACATCGGCAGTGATGACCACTTCCTGGACGCCCGAAAGGGTGGGCAGTTCAAACATGGTTTCCAGCAGAATGCCTTCCATGATCGAGCGCAGGCCACGCGCGCCGGTCTTGCGTGCAATCGCCTTCCTGGCGATAGCGTGCAGCGCCTCTTCCTGAAAGCGCAGCTTGACGCCTTCCATCTCGAACATGCGCATATACTGCTTGGCCAAGGCGTTCTTCGGCCGGGTCAGAATCTCGATCAGCGCCTGCTCCTGCAAATCGCCCAGGGTGGCAAGCACCGGCAGGCGACCGATGAATTCGGGAATCAGGCCGAACTTCAGCAGATCTTCCGGCTCGATTTCCCGCAGCAAGTCGCCGGTGCCGCGCTCGTCCGGGCCTTTGGGATTGGAACCAAAGCCCATCGAGGAGCCTTGCGTGCGCTGGGCAATGATCTTGTCCAGGCCGGCAAAGGCGCCGCCGCAGATGAAGAGGATGTTGGTGGTATCCACCTGCAGGAATTCCTGCTGGGGGTGCTTGCGCCCGCCCTGCGGCGGCACCGAAGCCACGGTGCCTTCCATGATCTTGAGCAAGGCCTGCTGCACGCCCTCGCCCGAGACGTCGCGGGTGATGGACGGGTTGTCGGACTTGCGGCTGATCTTGTCCACTTCGTCAATATAGACGATGCCGCGCTGGGCCCGCTCGACATTGTAGTCGGCAGCCTGCAGCAGCTTGAGGATGATGTTCTCGACGTCTTCACCGACATAACCGGCTTCGGTCAGGGTGGTGGCGTCCGCCATGGTGAAGGGCACGTCCAGGATGCGGGCCAGAGTCTGGGCCAACAAGGTCTTGCCGCAGCCGGTGGGGCCGATCAGCATGATGTTGGACTTGGCCAGCTCGACATCGCCGTTCTTGCCGGACGAGTTGATTTGTTTATAGTGGTTGTGGACGGCCACCGAGAGCACTTTCTTGGCGTGTGCTTG
>JAFAVT010000269.1 GCA_019242275.1 Alphaproteobacteria bacterium | reverse complement strand
AGGCGACCGCGCCGGCAAGGGTTAGAGCAGCTAGATTTCCTACGAAGTTGGATAATGCATTTAGGCTGGCCGTCATCTGAGCTTGCCTCTGCGCTGCGTCCGCCTGTTCTTTCGCAATCTGCGCCTGCAAATCACTTTGTGCTGAATCGTAGAAATCTTTCACGGCTGCATTCATTGAATCATTGTATTTCTTCATTGCAGCAGAATTGGTCGCTGGCGAGCCCGTTGCATCATAGTGCTCTGCCACGGGCAGCACGCTTTGAAAATATTCGTCCCAATATCTTACGGTATCATTGGAGTCCCGTTCCCATGCCGGACGTATAAGAGCATTTGTGCAAGTAGCCCACTTTTGTGCGCCTTCCAGAACTAGTCTCAAGTTATCCCCGCAAACGCTCGCCACATTGAGGCTGAGGACATCCCTTGAAAGTTGTGATTTTGGATCGGCACTGCTTGGAGCCTCAGCAGTGAGATGCGCATTGTACATTAATAAGCGTTCTACAAACTCTTTATAGGCAATTGCGGCATTGGCAGTTTCAGCATCCAACAATTTCGCTGCTGCATACCGTTTTTTCGCAAACTCATTGAACGAGTACGATGCGAAAGGTATGTCCTTTTGCACAACCGGCAATTCCGCCAAAGTTAAGCAGTCCATCTTTTCCATTGCGGACGCAAATTGGCGATTTTTGCACGTTTGATCGGCAGCCGTCACATCCGCATTAAACATCTCCGGACGATGAGCGCATCCTGCTAGCAGCATTGTTAAGGCAATAAGTGGCGTTAGTCGCATAGTTGTACCCCTCCGACCTGGTGATCGGGGAGTTAAGAAAACCCAGCTAAGCAGGTTCGCCGCCGCCTTTAGGCTTTCGCCCTGAACATGCGCGTCGGCCTCCCCGACCGCATGGGTCGAGGAGTGCAAGAGCGGCTGCACAAAGTGCCGCTTAGCTGAGAGGTTCTTAAGCCCCAGAACGGTATGAAACCGCTCTGTGGGAGAATATAGCAGGTGATTCACGGGGATGCGAATGTATGATTTGCCTGATTTTTCAGGGCATCCCGCCGACGAAGGCGCTGACATCATCTGCACGAACTAAAGCCAGCCGGACACCTATATGACGGCAGCCAGGGCGGGGACAGGCCAGTGATTTCGCCACTTCGTCCAACTTTACATCCCGGTGCAGCACCTTAAGGAGCAACTGCGTGGGATTATGTCGCCATGTATGAAGGCAGCGCAGGCAGGTTGTTTCTATGACCGCTTGCTCCGGTAGATCGCGTAGCGACATATCTTCCAGCCAGGTCACCAGAAATCCTCCGCACTGGGGATGCGGTTATAGGCAATCTTGCCGCCAGCCAGTGCCAGATCGCTCCATGGACCAATGGTCACGACGCGCTTTCCAAACTTGGCATTGAGGCCATCTATTGTGTTGGTGATCCGCTCGGAGCGCCGCCGCTCTCGATCATCGTCCAGCAGCAAATCGCCCTGCCGCATGGATATGTCAGAAAGCCCACCTAGCGCGGTGCTAACAACATAAGCTTTGGACTTGGACGGCAGATCACTCATGGCCCGCCGCCAAAGGCCGTCCAACGCTCGCTGGATCGCCATATCATCCATGACTGCGGGCAGGTCGCAGGATTTTCCCCATCCGTCCTCAGACAGGCTTAGCCAAAGCGACAAGCTATTGGCCCGGAAGCCGCCACGGCGCATCCGTCGCGCGGCCTTGGTCAACAGCAACCGGGAACATTCGCGCGCTTTGGAGAGGTTGCGTAATTCTGGCGGCAGCACTCGGCTATGACCGAACATGCTGCGCTCAGTCGGCATGGCATGAAGCGCGTAGCCGTGAATTGCGTACCACATGCGCTCGCCATTCACGTTTCCCCAGATCGCTCGCAGGTGCTTCGGCTGGCTGTCCCAAAGCTGCGGCATGGTGGTGATCCCGGCGGCAGCAAGACGGTGCTGCATACTTGAACCAATGCCAGGAACGTCACTCATAGGCCGCGTCAATAGCGGACCCGGCATGGACGCAGGCTTCCAGATCGTAATGCCGTTTGGCTTGTTGACCTTGCACGCGATCTTGGCGAGCAAACGATTGGCGGCCATTCCGATTGAACAGGTGATGTAAGGCCCAACATTTTTGGCGATGCGTGCCTTGATCCGGCCAGCTAGATCATGCGGCGCGGCTATGTCCCCTCCATCAAGCCCGCAAGTCATCTCATCAATGGACTTGATTGCCTCAATCGGAATCTCGCAGTTGATCTCGTTCAACAGGGTGGCATTAGCACGACGGAAAAGGTCGGGCTGCTGCGGCACCAGGATCAGCTCAGGACAGCAGGCCCGCGCATCAGGCACCGGCATGACGTTTTTCACGCCAAAGGTCTTGGCCTCTTTGGAGCAGGCTATGATCACTGTTGAATCGGCTTGCCGTCCCTGCACATCAAAAGGAATGACGCCAATAGGAAGGCCCCGTAGCGCCGGTATTGCCTGTTGCATCACCGAGGCGAAGAAGCCGTCAAAGTCGAGATAGAGTTTTTCGATGGTATCAGGCCGCCGCACTGCTGCTTTCCCACTCAAATTGGCATGAGAACAGAATGGGAACAAAGCGTGGGGAGAGTCCAGCCGCTAGGGCTTGTGGCGGGTATGGAGGGGTAACCCCAAGAGATATATTCAGGCGATGTGCAACCTGTACGCCAACCGCGCTAGCCAGTCAGAAATCAGGGCGGCGGCACGAGTCATCCGTGATCTGACGGGCAATCTACCGGCACAGCCTGCCATCTTCCCGGACCATATGGCCCCCATAGTGCGCGGTAAAAGACAGGACCGAGAATTGCTCATGGCACGGTGGGGATTTCCGCCGCCCAGCTTTCCCGGCCAGAAATCCTCCCGTCCAGTAACAAACGTCAGGAACGCCGCGAGCCGCCACTGGCTACCATGGTTGAGCAAGCCTGAGCATCGCTGCCTTGTGCCAGTGACCAGTTTTAGCGAGCCTGACAACCGTGCTGGAGACGACAAGCCTTCGATCTGGACATGGTTCGCTAGCGATGAATCCCGGCCCGTAATGTTCTTCGCTGGCATCTGGCGCGATTGGGAGGGCACGCGCGGCACCAAGGCGAACCCTATAACCGGCCACCATTTGCTTTATTCCTTTCTCACAACCGACGCCTCCGTTGATGTGGCACCGATACATCCTGACGCGTCGCCAGTGCTGCTGCTCGATCAAGAGGCTCAGGAGGCTTGGCTTAACGCGCCTTGGGAGATCGCGCGCGATCTTCAAAAGCCGCCCCCGCCAGGATCGCTGAGGATCGTGGCGACCGATACGAAGCAGGACTTGGCATAGGACCGAGTTCTCAGAATTTTTGGTGGCGGGTATTGAGTTGCGTAACCCGAAATCATTGCGCCGTGTCCCATCGGTTGACGGCAGCGGGTAGCCAGGGGCTAGCATTCCGATGCAATGGGGGCGACGTCATGCGCGAGAAACATTACGCTCTTGTTTGCTGCTCAATTTGTGGACTGGCGGCAGACTAAAAAGCTATCTATTTGATTTGAGTCGAAGAATACGTATCCTCAAGCGGACACCCTGTCCGCCAGCAAAAAGGCCCCCTTGTGGGGCCTTTTTGCTGGCGGAGAGGGCTTAAGGACGAACGCACTGTTCGACAAAATCTGCGGCAGCGGAATTCACTTAATTTACCCTCCCCTTGAGGGTAGAGGTAGCGATAGCGTACCGACATCGAAAAATTCGAACATGCGAGAATTTTTCGGGGAGGGGTCGCAGCCGAAGGCTGCGCCTTTGTGCGACCTTAGGGTTGCCCGCGGCGAAGTGGGCCGAGGACGCAAAACGCGCCCGGAGCGTTTTTGCGCAATCTCACCCTGTCCGCCAGCAAAAGGGCCCCCTTGTGGGGCCTTTTTGCTGGCGGAGAGGGCTTAAGGACGAACGCACCGTTCGACAAAATCTGATCCTTCCTGCGAAGCGGGGGGTCGGTAGCGACAGCGTGCCGACGACCGCCGCAGGCGGTGGAGGGGGCGACAGCCCCGCAGAGCGACACGAGCTTTTTCCCCAGCGCGGCGCCAGTGTGAAAAATCTCTTAGGCGCGCACCTTGGCGCCGTATTTGCGCGCCATACGCATGATAAAGCCACCGAAGAGCAGCGCCCAGGCCGAGCCCAGGCACCAACCGCCCAACACATCCGTCGGCCAATGGTACCCCAGATACACGCGGCTGAGGCCGACAACCACAATCATCAGGACGGCGACGGCCACGGAAAATATTCGGATCGAGCGGGCCGGTTGCGTTCGCGTCAGAAGCATCGCGATGGTGAGATAGGTCACCGCCGACATCATCGAATGACCCGAAGGGAAGCTGGCAGAGAGATTGGGAGGCAACGGCAGCAGATCGGGACGGGCGCGGTCGAACCAGGCCTTTAAACTGCTGCTGAGAATCTGCCCGCCAAACACCGTGCTGAAGACGACCGCAGACCCAATCCGGTCCTTGAGAAGCAACAGATAGAGAACCGCAACGCCCGTTATCAGGCCGAGAACAGCAGTGCTTCCTAGCGAAGTCAGATCGCGGGCCGCTTCAGCGGTCCAGGCGGCGCCGGCACCCAGGGCGCGCAGCGTGTTCGCGAGCGAGCGGTCAAACTTCATGGTTTCGCCCTCGGTGATCTCCTCCCCCAATACCGCAAAAACCAGAAGAAGACTGGCGACGACAAAGAAAAGAAGCGCCGCCTGCAATTCCGGGCGTTCGCGAAAGGCGTGCCCGACCCTGCTCCCCTCCAGCCGTCGCGCCATGGAACCTTTCCCTGTTTTCGAATGAACGCGTGAAAGCTGCTTTGGCTGCTCCCATAGGTTGCCGCTTGGCGGCTACGACCAACGCAGCCAAGGCTGTCCTATACGTTGACACGCGACGGAACCGCGTCTGGAACGCGGCGTTTCCCACCGGCAAAGTGGGTGCCGGCCGCATGCTGAGACAAACCGGAAGGCTGGTCTGCATCTTAAATTGCGCCGCCAATTCCAGTCAGGCGCGCGAGATCGGGGACCGCGTGGTTCAGGCCTTTGCGAAGCGCGGCGTAACAGCAAAGCTGCGCGCCTGCGACGGACATAATCTGCATGACCTGGCCGCGCAGGCTCTCGTCGAAGGTGCTGATACGCTGATCGCGGCTGGCGGCGACGGAACAGTAAGCGCCATTGCCGCGGCCGCCGTAAAGGCGCAAGCGGCGATGGGCGTACTGCCCTTGGGCACCCTCAACCACTTCGCCAAGGACAATGGGATACCGCTTGAACTCGATGCCGCTGTGGCGTCCATCCTGGAAGGAAAACACGTGCCGACCGACGTTGCCGAAGTGAATGGCCATATCTTCGTCAACAATTCCAGCATCGGCCTGTACCCGCACATTGTGGAGAGGCGCGAAGCGCAGCAAGAACGCGGAGCCGGAAAATGGCGTGCTTTCCTCCAGGCGGCGGCTTTCGCGCTCTATCGCTTTGTCAAATTGAATGTTCACCTCAAGGCATCCGAAGGGCGGCAAATCGCCTTGCGCACGCCGTTTGTCCTTATCGGAAACAACAAATATGAAATCACCGGACTGAAAGCCGGTAGCCGGGAACGGCTCGATCGCGGCCTGCTTTGGCTGCATGCCGCGCCTGACACCGGCCGCGCGCGGCTGGCGTGGCTGGCGCTTAAGACCCTGGCGGGCCTCCACTCCCGGCGGGAATGGCATAGTGTGGAGACCGACACCGTTGAGATCAATTTTCACGGCCAGAAGCTGAAGGTTTCGGCAGATGGCGAGGTGATAGAGCTTCAAGGCCCGCTTCGTTATCGGACGCGGCCGGGTGCGCTGAAATTGATCGTTCCGGACCGGGCGCCGGCACCGTGAAGACAATCGCTCATATTTCCGACCTGCACTTTGGTCGCCTGGAAGAAAGCACGCTTCCGGCCTTGCGGGTAACACTTACAACCCTGCGGCCCGATCTGGTCGTGGTTTCGGGAGACCTCACCCAGCGCGCCCGCAAACGGCAATTCCGGGATGCTCGTACCTTTCTGGACACCCTGCCCGGGCCACAAATCATCGTGCCGGGCAATCATGATGTTCCTCTCTATAACGTGTTGGCCCGCTGGTTGTCGCCCCTGAAGAATTATCGGCGTTATATCGAAAGCACTCTTCTTCCCAGCCATGCCGACGGGGAAATTGCGGTCCTGGGATTGAACACCGCGCGCTCGCTGACAATCAAGGACGGGCGGCTGAATACCCGGCAAATGCGAGATGCTTGCGAATTCTTTGCCAGACACAAAACCGCGAATATGCGCATCTTGGTGACGCACCACCCCTTCGACGTGGCTGACCCAAGCGAGCAGGACAATATCCTCGGCCGCGCCCCACGCGCGGTGGCGGAATTCTCCGCCTGCGGCGTTGACATGATCCTGACCGGCCATCTGCATGGCGCGCATGTCTCCAACACAGCACAACGCTATGGCGCTGACAGCCGGATATTGCTGGTGCAGGCCGGCACCGCCACATCCACGCGCTTGCGCAACGAGGCGAACACCTGGAACGTCATCCGCGTTTCCGAGGGAGTCGTTTCGGTGCAAGTCATGACCTGGCAAGCCGGCACCAAATGCTTTGTGCCGGGCCCGGAGAACCGCTTTCTGCGCAGCCGCGGCGGTTGGGAAACGCTTGCTTAACGCCAGGGTTTTTGGCGGGCCCGGAGCATGGGCCTTGAAGAGCAAAAACCGGGGCAAACGATCAATGTCGCTATAATGCCCGCCGCCGGAACGTGCTATCGCGCTCACCGCCAAAACGGTCGTTCGACTTATTCAATTGTGCACGAAGTGCAGAACCTTGGCCTGGGTGGAATCCGCGACCCAGATGTCCCTCTGGTCCCTGGATACGGCCAGGTAATGGCCCTCACCGATATCGTTCAGCCCCTGACCCGCCTGGCCCATATAGCCCTGAACCTTTCCATCCCAGCCCAATTTCAGGATGCGGCCATCGCGGCCCGAAGACATCCACAATTGGCCGCTGGCGTCGGCAAAAAAACCGCAGGGCATGTCGGGCACGCTGATCTCGCGGCGGGTTCTCAGATTGCTGTCGAATATGACGATCTTGCGGCTGTGGCGGTCGCCGGTCCAGACCTCGCCATTGGGCGCGACAATCACGGTGTGCATGGTGGGATATTGTCCGTCGGCATGGGCGAGGCTGGCCGAAGCCAGATACTTCCCCTCCCTGTCGAATTTCAGGACGCGCGGGTCCGAACCGGCCGCAGCCTTGCCCTCGCTGCCGCCGCTGGTGCCGCCATGACTCTGGATGACATAGAAATTATCATTGCGGTCGAAGGCGACATCGAGCGGCTGGTTGAACATGCCGTTCCACTTGCTCTCGTCCCAGGGGCCGTTCTGGCCGCGGGTCCCGAACACTTTCAGCACATTGCCGTTGCCGTCCAGCTTGTAGATGACGCCCGGAAGGCTATCAATCACCCAGATATTGCCGTGCGCATCAACGCGCAGGCCGTGCGCATTGGCGGCGATGTTGGGATTGAACGCCTTGCGCACGATCGTACCGGTGGAATCATATTGCACCATGGCGATGTCGGGATTGCGGTTGAAGACCAGCAGGTCGGCATTGGGCAGCAGGGCCACCGCGGCGACATTGCCGAATTTCTCGCCAAGGGGTGCCTCGGGCTGGCGGCCATAGTGATAGGGCAAGAGCGGCGCATCGGGCTTGACCCCCAGATCGCTGGGCTGGGGCTGGGTCGGCAGCCGGCCGGCAGGCGCACCACTCTGCGGGCCCGCGGCATTCTGGGCAGCGGCCGGCGCCAGCAGCAACGCGAACGCGACAACAAGAATGGCTGTTTTCATGGCGTGCCTCCGCCTGCTAGACAAAATGAGTCCTGACTGTCGTCCGGTTTATGTCGGCCAATCTGGCGCATCCGGCGGCCGCGGCCACCTGCACCAGCTCCTGCTGCAGGATTTCGAAAACACGCTGCGCCCCGGCGGCGCCGAATGCGCCCAGCCCCCAACGCGCCGCCCGGCCCAGACAGACCGCATTGGCCCCCAGTGCAAGCGCCTTGAAGATGTCGGCGCCGCGGCGAATGCCGCTGTCGAACAGGATGGGAATGCGGCCATTCACGGCAGCGACGATCTCCGGCAGCACTTCCAGGGTTGACGGGCCATAATCCATGGATCTGCCGCCATGATTGGATACGATGATCCCGTCCGCGCCATGCTCGATCGCCAGCCTGGCGTCTTCGGGATCAAGGATACCCTTGAGCAGCAGCTTGTCCCTGGCAATCTTGCGTACCGCGTCAATATATTGCCAGGAGTACCAAAGCCGCCGGTCGCTGACGCGATAGCGCACCGAGCCTGGAACCGCCGGGCCACCGGCAGCCGCTGCCGCCGCGGCGGCAGCGGCAGTCGCGGCAGCGGCATTGCCATCGCCCCCGCCCGGCGCGGCCCCCGCCCGCCCGCCCAGATTGCGGATCAGCAGATCGCGTTCATAAAACGACGCCTGCTGGTCCACGGTGATGACAATGCATTTGCTGCCGGCAGTCTGGACGCCTTCCAATGCCCGCTGCTCGTTGGCGAGGTTTTCGTCCGGGTAATGCTGTGACCAGAGGCTGCCCTGCGGCGCGGCTTTCAAGGCCGCCTGCACCGAGGCGTTGCTGGCGCTGCTCAATATGTCCACCATGTTCGAGGCCGCGACCGCGCCCCGGAACATGCCGACTTCGCCTTCGGGATGAAGCCCGTTCTGGCCGGACGAGGGCGCCACCAGGATGGGAAATTTCATTTTGACGCCGAGCAACTCGCTCGAAAGATCCACCTGCGATGCGGCAATGGTGCGCCGTGACGGCAGGATATCAACCCAGTCATAGGCTAGGCGGTTGCGCCGAAGCGTGAATTCCGAGCCGTCGCCATGGGCGGTGTACTGGTGGACCGAAGACAGCAAATTGCCTTCAAAAAGGGGCTCGAAGTCGAAGGTTGAACGCATCTCGGCCAAGCCTTTTATCCGGCGCACTTCGTTGAGGCTCGTCCCCGGATCGGGCTCTGCCAGACCGGCGGCCATCGGCGAGGCCGCCACAAAGCCCGCCATCGCGGCCAGCGCTTTTCGCCGCGATGGGCTGACAAGCCAGGCTTGCTCGGTCTCGGTCATGGTTTTCCCGCGTCTTTCAGCTCTTGAGACCCAGCAACATCGCCGGGTTGGTTTTTGCCATCATGTTGATGTCTGCCACCGACAGGCCCTCCCGGTGCAGGGCGTTCATGAAATCCAGCATGCCTTGCGGCGGCAGCGGGCGGGCGAAGGGACGCGGCGTGCCGCCCAGATCGGTGCTGAGGATGCAGTTGCGGGCGCCGATGGCGCGGATCGCCTCGGCATACTGACGCACCGAAAGCCGTGCGCCCGGCCCCAGGGTGGCGCCATATACGAATTCGATCAGGGCGCCGTCGCGTGCCGCCTGCTGCATCTGGGGCACCGTCATGGAGGTGGGGCCGCTCATGGCGTGGGTGACGACGATGTGCTCGACACCATGGCGTCTGGCCTCCGGAATCACCATCAGCACTTCCTGGGCGGAGATGTGCCCCGTCGCCAGCACCAGTTGATGCTGGCCAATGAAGTCGAATAATTCCAGAACCGAAGCCAGCAGCTTGCCGTCCTTCTGGATTGGAACAAAGGCGCCTTCGCCCTTGCCGTCGGCGTGCCGTACCGAGATTTCGGAATCATAAGTGGGCAGCCAGACGACCTTGCCGAAATGGCCCGCGACATCGGCCATCTGCTTGACGGCGGCGAGGTTGATTCCGCCGACCGCCAGGTCCTGCGTCACGCCGCCGAAAAGCTCGATGCCCGGCACTTCCTTGCGCACGATATAGACCATCGCGGAGGTGGACTCCCAATGGTTCTTCATGACCAGGCCGCGTTCGCCCATCTGCCGCGCCAGCCGCGCCAGGTCGTCGGCGTCAATCTCGCGTGGGCCGCCGCTGTCCGGCCCCTGGTGGACATGCATGTCAATCACGCCATTCAGGGTGATGTCGGCATCCTGGGCCAGGGCGGGGCTGATCCAAATCGCCAATAGGACTGCCAGACGGTGCCACCGCATCATGCCCTCATGTCCCGGTCGTCATCAGCGCATCGCGCTTTGGATTTTCTTCCACCGCGAGGTTGGCATATTCGTCGAACAGGCCTTCATTGTGCATCTGCAAGGCGAAGGGGCCGATGCGGCCCGCTGCTTTCACATGGAAGCGGCCCAGTTCGACCGCCCTGGCGCCAACCGGCTGCGCCACCGCCATCCGCGCCGTACCCGCATCGGCGTCAATCAGGATTTCCACCCGGCTCCACTGATGCGGATCGAAAGGCGGGCGGGGGAAGGAATCGAACGCATTGCCGTTGGCCGCGCCTTTGCCGTCGGTATGCCGGCCGTCGCGATAATCCCAGGTGCCGCCCAACGGCACCTGGAACTGGATGGCCTTCAGCATGTCCGGCGCGTTGTGATCGAATTGCGGCATCTGGCCGAAGAACAGCACGCAGGCCTGGTGATCGGGATTGCCGGAGACATGGCGAACATCGAAGACCACGCGGTAGCGGCGATATTGCTTGATGGTGAACAGCACCCCGCGGCCCACACCCAGGCTGCCGAGAATGCCATCCTTCACCATCCAGCTTGCCGCCGGGTCGGCGCGCCAGCCCTTGAGCGTCTTGCCGTCAAAGATCCGCGTCATACCGGGCGGCAACGGCACGCTCGGCCGCGGCAGGGAGGTATCAATGGATTTGGCCGGCGGCAGGTATTTGTAGAACTGTGGCGGATTGCCGGTCGGCGAAGGCGGGGTTTGTGCGGCGGCACCCGCCGCCAGTATCGGCAGCATCAGAGCGAGGCGTGACAGAAGCCGCATCGTGCACCGCTAGAACAGGTTGAGGCCCTTGGCCTTCCATACGGGGGCGGTCTCCGGCCGCGCAATGAAGGCGACGAAGGCGCGCGCGTTTTTTTCGTCCGTGGTGCGGGCAGAGACCGCTGCCGCGCCGTCCATATGGGCGTTCAATTCGGGCGGCAGCACCCCCGCCAGCGAGATTTCCGGATGATTATAGACTTCGCAGATCAGTTGCAGCGCCATATCGCCTTCGCCGCGCGCCAAGGCCTGGCCGCCTTCGCCATTGGTGCTGATGCGGCCGCGCACGCCGGCGAACTCCGGCCGCTTGAGCAGCCGGTCAATGATGCCGGCCTCCATGCTGCCGCCGGCCGGATTGGAATACATCACGGTGCCGGTCTTCAGCACGGCAATCAGTTTCTCCACCGTCGCGATGTCGGGATGCGGCGCGCCCGCCTTCACCGCCAGCCCGATCTCAACCCGGCCAAGAGGTGTGAAAGTGTCGCGCTTGATTGCCTTGTCCAGCGCCAGGTTGCCCATCAGGTCGAACGGCTCCATGGGCACGATCACCACATCGGCCGCCGGGGAAGCCGTCTTGACCTGGCTTATAATGGCGGCCATGCCGGTGGAGCGCACCGTCACCTTGATGCCGGTCTGTTTGGTGAAATCGGCAGCCAGGTCCAGCAGCCCGGCATTGTAGATGAACCCCGGCGTCAGCACCAAAAGGTCGGCGCGCGCCGGCAAGGCAAACCCAAGCAACGCCAATGCAAGGCACAAGACACGATGAGACTTGATCATCCGATCCCCCCGGCCCGGCGGCAACGGCCGCCGGATCATTATTGAAAGACCATAGCACAAGTCAGGCGGGCAAATCCGTGCTGCGTTGCACAAGGCCGGCGCGTCTTTCCCCTGTCCGGCACCACTGGTAGGATTACGCCATGCCCATGCCGCGCGGTGCGTTTGCTTGAAACGGCTTTTGCCGCTTGTCTTTCTGTTTGCCGCCTCGGCGGCGCGCGCTGACACTTTTCTCTATGCGGGCAGCTATACGGCCGGCACCTCGAAAGGCATCTATGCCTGGCGTTACGATCCGGCGACAGGCAAGGCGTCACCTTTGGGCCTGGTCGCACCGGCGCCCAATCCCGCCCATCTCTGGGCCACGGCCGATGGACGTTTTCTCTATGCCGTAAACTGGCGTGCCCAGGGCAATCAGGAGGGCGATACCGTTTCCGCCTATGCCGTCAATTCCCGAACCGGCGCGCTCACTTTGCTCAACAAGGTGGCCAGCCACGGCTCCCAGCCCAACCAAGTGGTGCTGGACCACAGCGGCAAAGTGGCGGTGACGGTCAATTACAATGACGGCACCGTGGCCGCCTTTCTGCGGGAGCCGGACGGCAAGCTGGGCGAGGCCTTTTATGTGGATCGCCACAAGGGCGCGCCTTTGTCCGCGGCGCAACCTGGCCCGCGCGCCCATGGCATCGTCTTCAGTCCCGACAACCGATTCATGTTCGTCGCCGAGCTGGGACTGGACCGGGTCTATTCCTATCGCTTCGATGCGCGTGGGCCGTCGCTCACGCCGCTCGATCCGCCTTTCGTCGGCACCCATGCCGGGGCGGGGCCGCGCCGCCTGCAGATTTCACCGGATGGGCACTTTCTCTATGTCAATCACGAAACCGACTCCGAAGTCAGCGTCTTCTCTGTCAATCAGGGTCATCTGACCGAGGTCCAGGTCATTGCCACGGTCCCGCCCGAGGGCAAGGCGCGCAATAGCACGGCGGAAAATCTCCTCGATTCGTCGGGGCGCTGCCTTTACGTGACCAATCGCGGCCATGACAGCCTGGCGATTTTCACCGTCAATCGCGCCGACGGCCGGCTGGCCCGCATCGCCAACACCCCGTCGGGAGGGCGCACGCCGCGCAACATCCGTTTTGATCCGGCCGGGAAATTTCTTTTTGCCGCCAATGAGAATGGCGGAAATATTGTCGAATTCGCTTTCGACGGGAAAAGCTGCGCCTTGAAGCCAACCGGGGTCACGCTGCCGATAGACACGCCGGGCGGCCTGTGGTTCGTCCAGACCCGGCCGCGGGGGAGGGGCCATTGATGCGGCCTTGGCAGCGTTTGCTTTCCTTGCCGATGCTGATTGGCTTGCTTGCCTTGGCGGCAGTCTTTCCCCTTGCCGCCCAGCAGCAGGCGTCCGTGACCTGGCGTTTCGACAATCTGGCCCAGGTCGGCGGCCATCCCATTGAGGTCGAAGGCCGGCCGCGGCTGATCAACACCGGCGCCGGGCCGGCGGTGGAGTTCAACGGGGTGGACGACGCCCTCTTTATAGACGCGCATCCTTTGGCCGGCTTCACCAATTTTACTTTCGAGGCGATCTTCCGTCCCGACGGCGGCGCCGAGGCGCAGCGCTGGTTTCACATCGCCAGTGCCGACCCCAAGACCGGCGCGGTCTCGCTGCCGGGCGGCACCAATGATCCCAATCCGCGCTTCCTGTTCGAGCTGCGCGTGGCGGATGGCAACAGTTGGTATCTCGACGCCTTCACCCATGGCGACGGCTACAACCAGGCCCTGATGTTTCCGGCCAAGACCCATGCCATCGGGGCCTGGCACGCGGTGGCACAGACCTATGACGGCAAGGTCTTTCGCAGCTATGTGGATGGCGTGCTGCAGGGCGAAGCGGCGATGGACTTCAAGCCCCAGGGCCCGGGCAAGACTTCGATCGGCACGCGCATCAACCGGGTCAACTATTTCAAGGGCGCCATCCTGGAGGCGCGCTTCACGCCCCGGGCCCTGGCCCCTGAGGCCCTGCTCACGGTGCCCGCGTCCCTGAAGCACTAGAGCCTGATCGCGATTGTTTGAATCGCGATCAGGCTCTAGTTATTTGGTTTGTCGCGCAATTTTTCCGAAGTTGGTAGCGCCAGCGTGCCAACGCTTCACACTTTTCGGATTGCGCTCCAGGCTTGTGCGCCGCACCATCCTTCGTGTGAATTGCTTCCCGCGATGGAATGGGCTGATATTGCCGCACCAGGGCAAAAGAAACGCGGGCGGCGGGGGGAAGTTTGAAGCAGCGCATTCCCAGAATTTGCCTTGCGCCGGCCGCGGTGTCGCGGCTGCTTGGGTTGGCCAAGCTCGCGGCCTGCCTGCTGATGGGGATGACGCTGGCAACGGCACAGGAAATTCCCGAGCTTGTGAAGCCTGATCCGAAGAACTGGCTGACCTATTCGGGAAGCTATGATTCCCAGCGCCACAGTCCGTTGCGGCAAATCACGCCCTCCAATGTCCATTCCCTGGCGGCGGTCTTTGCCTACCACATGGCCGGACAGCGCAATCTTGAAGTCACGCCCGTAGTCAAGGACGGGGTGATGTACATCTCCCAGTATAACCGCATTGACGCCATAGACGCCCGCAGCGGCAACATCATCTGGCAATATCAGCGCCAGCCCCTGAATGACGGCGCCCAGCGCGGCACCACGGTGTACGCCAACCGGATTTTCGTCACCACCGCCGACCGGCATTTGCTGGCCCTGGACCGGCGCAACGGCAGTGTGCTGTGGGAGACCGCCGTCCACGACAATCTCCAGCTTGCCGGCGGTGCGCCGCTGGTCGCGCACGGCAAGGTGATTGTGTCGGGCAACCAGCCCAACGGCTTCATCCAGGCCTATGATGCCGAGAGCGGCAAATATGTCTGGGAGTGGCATCCGGTGCCGCACAGCGCCGATGAACCCAACGCCAGGACCTGGGCCGGCGAAAGCTGGAAGACCGGCGGTTCACCGATCTGGCTGAGCGGGTCTTATGATCCGGAGTCCCGCCTGGTTTTCTATGGCACCGGCCAGCCCAATCCGGTCTGGTCGGGCGCCACTCGCGCTGGCGACGACCTCTATAGCGATTGCATCGTGGCGCTCGATGTGGATACCGGCACTCTTAAATGGTATTTCCAGACCACGCCGCATGACGTGCATGACTGGGATTCGGAGGAAATGCCGGTCCTGGTGGATGCGGTGTACCAGGGCCGCCCGCGCAAGCTGCTGCTGCAGGCCAACCGCAACGGCTATTATTATATCCTCGACCGCACCAACGGGCAGTTCCTGCACGGCACGCCCTTTGTCAGCCAGCTCGATTGGTCCAGCGGGCTCGATGCCAATGGCCGGCCCATCCTGGTCCCCGGTCACGATCCTTCGGTGCAGGGCACCAAGACCTGTCCCTCCACCGCCGGCGCCACCAACTGGCCTTCGCCCACTTACGATCCGGCGACCGGCTACTTCTATGTCGTTGCCCAGGAAGGCTGCGGCCTGAACTATCTGGAAAGCTCGGCCCCCGATGCCGAAACCGGCTATCTGGAAAGCCCGCGCGAGCATGAAAGCTGGCAATTATATGTGCGGGCCCTGGATGCCCTGACCGGCAGGAAGATTTGGGATTACCGGCAAATCGCCTCCCATCATTATGGACCCGGCCTGCTCTCCACTGCCGGCGGCGTGATTTTCGCCGCCGAGGAGCTGGGCCAGTTCAGCGCCCTGGATGCCAGGACCGGCAAGCCGTTATGGCATTTCAACACCGGCGACATGCTGACCGCCGGTCCCATCAGCTACAGCGTGGATGGCCGCCAGTTTGTGGCCGTTGCGTCCGGCACCAATATTTTTGCCTTCGCGCTGCCGCGCGCACCCGGCGCGGGGAGGGGACGGTGACGAAGGTTTTTCCCGCCCTGGTCCTGGCCGCTCTTGCCACCGGCGCCCTGGCCACCGCCGCGCTGGCCCAGCGCGCCCCGGCCCCCAATCCCAATCCCTTTGCCGGCAATGCCCAGGCGGTGGCTGAGGGGATGGCGCTTTACAATCGCAGTTGCACCGCCTGCCACGGCTTCAACGGCACGGCGGGGGAGTTCGCGCCGGGCCTGGGTCAGCCGGGGCGCCGCTACAATCGCCGCAGCGATGCGCAGATTTTTGACGCGGTGAAGAACGGCATTCCCGGCTCGGCCATGCCGGCCGGCGCCGGCCGCCTCAGCGACGAAGAGGCCTGGAAGGTGGTCAGCTATGTGCTGGGCCTGCGCGGCACCGCGGTGGATGCGCCGGCGCCGGGCGATGCGGCGCATGGCGCCGAGATTTTCTGGGGCAAGGGCGCGTGCGGCACCTGCCACATGATCAGGGGCCGCGGCAGCCTGATCGGACCGGAGCTGAGCAACATCGCCGGCATGCGCAAGACCAATTCCATTCTGGATGCCCTGACCAAATCCGATCACCGCGTTTTCGGCGATGGCGGCGCCATTCCCCATACCCTTTTGCCGCTGGCGACCTATCAGCGCGTGCGCGTCACGCCGGCAAAGGGGGCGCCGGTCGAAGGGCTGCTGCGCAACGAGGACAGTTATTCCCTCCAGATCATGGGCATGGACCAACAGTTGCATCTGTTCGACCGCGCCGGGTTGCGCGCCGTGGAATATCTGCCGGGCAGCCTGATGCCCAGCGACTATGACAAGCGGCTGACCCCGCAGGAATTCAACGACCTTTTGGCTTTCCTGACCCGCCAGGCAGCGGGGCGCGAAACCGCCACCCCGTCCGCGGTCGGCGATCCCGATTGAGGCGCTAACGCGCGCGCCCCATTTGCGCTATCCTTTTGCTGCTGCCAAGGCGGGAAGCTGCGCGCCATCTTGGCGGCAAGGCCCTGACAGGCGGCCGGATGATGCCGCCAGTCTCAGCCCTTGAGGATTTTCTTCACCCGCGCTGCCGCCAACCGCGCCGCCTCCGGCATGTCGCTGCCCAGCAGCGGCGCCAGATAGCCATGGAACGCCTCGGTCACGCCATTGCCCGACGGGGCGATAAAGGCGTCCGGCATCACCTTGGTCTTGGCCGCAATCTCTTTCAGGTCGGTCAACTGATAGCCGGCGGCATAATTGCCGGTCCGATGAATGGTAACAGAGCCGTCGCGGCCCTCCCACATGGCGAATTGCACCGCCTTCTCGCCCACTTCGCGCGCCTCGCGCTGGTCCACATCGCTGACACAGCCCAGAAAACTGCGCTGCACATAACCAAAGGTGTCGCCCCGCACGCGTTTCAAACCGAGTTTGTCCTTGATCAGCTTGGTGAGAAGATCGGCCAGGGCGCCGCCGCCCAGCTCTACATTGCCGTGCGGGTCCTTCTCCACATGCGTCGCCAGCTTGGCGGCAATGGGCGTGTGCTCGGCATCACCCACCCCTTCCGAAACCGCGATGACACAGCGGCCATGTTTGTCCATCACGCCTTTGACGTCGGAAAGAAAGCGGTCGAAATCAAACACCCGCTCCGGCAGATAGATCAGATGCGGGCCGTCATCGGGAAACTTCTTTCCCAGCGCCGCCGCGGCGGTAAGAAAACCGGCATGGCGGCCCATAACCACCCCCAGATAGACGCCGGGCAGCGCGCGGTTGTCCAAATTGGCGCCAGCAAAGGCCTGGGCGACAAAGCGCGCGGCCGACGGAAAGCCTGGCGTGTGGTCATTGACCATCAGGTCGTTATCAATGGTCTTGGGAATATGGATGCAGCGCAAGGGATAGTTTTCCTTGGCCGCTTCCTCCGAAACAATCCGCACCGTGTCCGAACTGTCATTGCCGCCGATATAGAAGAAGGCGCCGATGCCGTGCGCCTTCACGCTCTTGAAAATCTCCTGGCAGTATTTCAGGTCTGGCTTGTCGCGGGTTGAGCCCAGCGCCGCCGAAGGGGTTGCCGCCACCGCTTCGAGGTTCGCGCTGGTTTCGGCGGTCAGATCAACAAAATCCTCATTGACGATGCCGCGCACGCCATGAAAGGCGCCATAGACCCGGGCAATGGCGGGAAACTTGCGCGCTTCCTTGACCAGCCCAGCCAGCGACTGGTTGATGACCGCGGTGGGGCCGCCGCCCTGGGCGACAAGGATTTTGGAGGCGTTGGACAAGGCACCCTCATGTTGCTGCGCTGCGAAAGCAGACGTTTCCAGGGCAAGGTTTTAAGCTGTGCTTCGGCCAATGTCAGCGATCCTAACGCCAGCCGCGACTTTTTTGCCGGCCGTGGCTATTGTCTGAGCAAAGACCAAAGAATCTGAACATCGGGGAAAACATCCATGAAAACGCATCTGGCACTTGCCTCTACTCTTGTCCTTGCCGGCATCGTTGCCGCGTTGGCGCAGGTCCCGCCGCCGGCCCCGGGTGCGGCACCCGCTGCCGCCCCACCGGCAGCCGGGGCGCCCGCCGCGGCAGGCCGCGCCGGCCGGGGTGGTCCGGCGCCGCTGCCGCCGGCCAATCCCTTTCCGGTGGGCGGCACCGACAATGTCTCCGATGGCGATTACACTATCGGACCCGACTATGTGATCTCGGAGGAATTGCGCCCCCATGCCGCCTGGGCCACCGGCGAACTGCATGAGATCACCATGCTGGCCAAGGATTCCAAAATCTATCCTGGCCGCAAACGCAAAGTGGGCTATCAGGCCGATCCCGCAAAGGCCCCGGGCGGCCGCGGCAATGCCGTGCCGGGCGACATCCAGTGGGAAGACTCGCCGTACGAGCCGCGCCATGTCTGGGTCTATATCCCCGCCGGCGTGAAGAAGACGACACCGCTGCCGGTGATCATCGTGCAGGACGGCGGCGGCTATCAAAGCCAGGTGCGCCGGGCGCTGGATGCGCTGATTTCGCAAAAGAAGCTTCCGCCCATCGCCATGGTGGCGCTGGACCCCGGCTCGACCCCGGTGGGCGCTGCCCGCGCTGAAGACGCCCAGGGCAGCGAACGCGGCTATGAATATGACACCGTGAATGGCCGCTACAGCGACTTCATTGAAAAGGAAGTGCTGCCGCGCGTGTCAAAGCAGTTCGGCATCCGCTTCACCAAGGACCCGGACGGCCGCGCCACGCTGGGTGGCAGTTCCGGCGCCGCCGCGGCCTTCACCATGGCCTGGTTTCATCCCGAGCGTTATCACCGCGTGGTGATCTTCTCGCCCACCTTCGTCAACCAGCAATCGCCGGTGGATCCCGCCAACCCGCGCGGCGCCTGGGAATATCACGATCACCTGATCGCCGATGCCCCGACCAAGCCCTTGCGCATCTGGATGGAAGTGGGCGAGCGCGACAATGGCTATCAGGCTTCCAACGATGGCTTCCATAATTGGGTGACGGCCGCCAACCGCACCGCGGCGGTGCTGAAGCAGAAGGGCTATCACTACCGTTACGTCTTCGCCAAGGATGCCGGCCACACCGACAACCGCGTGCGCGAACAGACCATGGCGGCGGCGCTGGAATATGTCTGGGCGGGCTACAAGCCCAGTGGGAAGTGATCTGATAATTTGCTTGTCTCGTCATCCTCACCCTGAGCCTGTCGAAGGGTGAGGATCAAACGCTTTCCATCCACGCCAGCAAAAACAGGCCCTCGACGTCGCGCCATTGCCGCGTCACGCGCCAGCCGGCCCGCGCCGCCAGTTGGGCGAAACCGTCCGGCGTGTACTTATGGCTGTCCTCGGTATGCACCGCTTCGCCTTGCGCAAAATCAAAGCGGTGGCCGCATACCGTTGCGCTCTGGCGCCGGCGGCTGACCAGATACATCTCGATCCGCCGCGCTGCCGGGTTGTAAGGCGCATAATGATCGAAGCCATCCAGGTCGAAATCGCCTTCCAGTTCGCGGTTGGCCCGCGCCAGCAGATTCTTGTTGAACAGCGCAGTGATGCCGGCCGCATCATTATAGGCCGCATGCAGCCGCGCCGGGTCTTTCACCAGATCAACACCGATCAACAGGCTGCCCCCGTTCAGGCCGGCCCGCATCCGCCGCAGCAATCCGGCCGCTGCATCAGGCTTGAAGTTGCCGATGGTGCTGCCCGGAAAGAAACCGGCACGGGCCCGCACACCCGGCAGCGGCGGCAGACAAAGCGCGGCGGTGAAGTCCGCCACCACGGGCCGCAAGCCCAGATTGGGATAGTCGGCCGCCAGCGCGCGCGTCACCGCCAACAGGTAATCACCGGAAATATCAATCGGCGTATAGGCGTTGGGCGCCGCCGCATCCAGCAGCAGCCGCACTTTCTTCAATGCGCCGGCGCCAAACTCCACAATCTCCGCCTTGGGGCCGATCAGGGCGGCGATTTCGTCGGCATGACGCGCCAGCAGCGCCGTTTCGGTGCGGGTCTGGTAATATTCCGGCAGGTCGCAGATGGCCTCGAACAGGCGCGACCCTTCCTCGTCATAGAAATACTTGCAGGGAATTTCCTTAGGCGTGCGCGACAGGCCATCCAACAGGCATTGCGCGAAACCGCTCGCGCGCGCTTCGGCCAGCGGCGTGACGGTGCGCAGCGCATCCATCAGGCGTCCTCCGCCAGGCGAATGCCGCGGAATGGCCAGCGCGGCCCGCCCTCAAGCAGCAAAGCGGTAGGGCAAACAAAAAAAGCAAGCGCGCTCATGCGTCTTCCGCCAGACGGATACCTGAAAATTGCCAGCGCGGCCCGCCCTCAAGTAGCAAAGCGGTAGGGCAAACAAAAAAAGCAAGCGCGCTCATGCGTCTTCCGCCAGACGAATGCCACTAAATTGCCAGCGCGCTTGCGGCGGAAAGAAGTTGCGATAACTTTTGCGGCAATGGCCGGCCGGCGTCACCACTGATCCACCGCGCAGCACCATCTGCCCGACCATGAACTTGCCATTATACTCCGCAGCCATACCGTCGAACGGTTTGAAGCCGGGATAGGGGTCATAGGCCGAGCGCGTCCATTCCCACACCGCGCCATGGGCAAGGTCTGCCGCCGCCGCTTCCCATTCAAACTCGGTGGGCAGCCGCTTGCCGGCCCAGGCGGCATAGGCCGCGGCTTCGAAAAAGCTGACATGCTCGACCGGTGCGTTGGGATCGGGTGCCACCAACCCGTTCAGAGTAAAGAGCCGCCGGCTGCCGTCATCGTCGGTCAGCCAATAGAGCGGCGCGTCCCAGCCTTCCGCCTCCCGCAACGCCCAGCCGTCAGAAAGCCAGAATTCAGGCCGCCGGTAACCGCCATCCGCGATGAAGGCGGCATATTCACCATTGCTGACCGGCCGCGAGGCGATACGGAAAGGCCGCAGCAGCACCTGGTGGCGTGGCACTTCATTGTCAAAGGCAAAACCTTCACCGTCATGGCCGATGGAAACAATGCCGCCGGGATGGGCGCGCCATTCCAACAGTTGCTGCGGACAGGCAGGCGCGGGGACTTTGCTGTAGGCAGGCAACAGCGGATTGCAGAAAAAAGCATGCTTGATATCGGTCAGGATCAGTTCCTGGTGCTGCTGCTCATGATTGAGCCCCAGTTCCACCAGCCCCAATTCTTCTTCGCCGGCATCGGCCAGCAGCCTTTCCATCGCCGCATCTACATGATCGCGATAGGCCAGCACCCGGTCCAGCGACGGCCGCGTCAACAGCCCCCGTCGCGGCCTGGGATGACGGGGCCCCGCGGTCTCGTAATAGGAGTTGAAAAGAAAGCCGAAGGCGGGATCGAAGACCTGATAACCGGGGCGCTTGGCCAGCAGCACCGT
>JAFAVT010000120.1 GCA_019242275.1 Alphaproteobacteria bacterium | reverse complement strand
CGGCGGCGGGGGAGGCGGCGGCGGCGTCAGGAACCAGGTCAACCCGAGCATGAAGGCATTCTCGGTGAAGTTGCCGACATGAACCGGGCTGAGGGCCAGATAGGCCGAAGCGCCGTTGCGGTCCACCAGGATGGAGCGATAGGCGTAACGGAAGCTGAGGTCGAGGTCCTCAGACAGGTGATAGTTGATCGCCGCGATGCCGGTATAGGCAAAGTTCACATCGGAGGCGCGAACCAGATCATAGGTGACGCCGGCGGTAACCGAGGTAGCGCGGATATAGCCGCTGCCGACGCCCAGACCGCCACCCAGCGAGATGCTCCAGTCAGGATCCAGAGGGATGTCCCAGAGCAGATTGAGGGTGCTCATGCGCATCTGGGTGCCGCCGCCCGTGACAGGCGCGGTCTTGGTAAGATCATGCCAGGAATAGCTGGATTCAACTTCCAGGCGCAGATCGTTGTCAAACTTATAGCCAGTCTGCAGGGCAACGATGCCGCCTGTGTCAATCTGGGCCTTGCCGGTCAGGGAGGCAGGCAGCGGAACCGACCTGACGGAGACGCCATTCTGTTCGGCAATACCGCCAGCCAGACCCAGGTACCAACCCTCACCAGCCATGGCAGGGGAGGCCAGTGCCGAAGCGGCCACGCCGGCCAAGGCGATCAAACGAAGTTTCATTGTCAACCCTCTTTAATAAATCGACAGCACGAGGGAGCCCCGCCATGCCGAAACCAATGTAGCGCTTATAACGGCGATCCGAGCAAAAGTCTCCATAACAGTTCCTGCTTTGCGGCAGCGGCAACTTCGCGGCCCCGATTTTTATCGCCGATATGTGACCGGGCGGACACAGGCGGACGGGGAAAATACCTTCCGGCATACATTTCGGGGATTTCACCAGAAGCTCCTCGGGGGCTAGGCGAATCAATAAAAACTTTTGTTAATCAGACGCTTGTCTCCATGGCTCGGCATCTGGGGCCGGGCTGTGCTTTAACCACCGCATGACCAGCCCGGCCGAGGACCTGATTCGTCTGCTTGATCTGGAAAAGGTGGAAGAGAACATCTTTCGCGGCTTTAACCCGGGGGACAATTCACGGCGGGTGTTTGGTGGCCAGGTCTTGGCCCAGGCCTTGGTGGCGGCTGCCCGTACAGCCTCGCCGGAGCGGCTTTGCCATTCCCTGCACGCCTATTTCCTGCGGGCCGGCGACCCTGCCGTTCCTATCCTTTATGAAGTGGACCGCTCCCGCGACGGCGGCAGTTTTTCCGTCCGCCGGGTGGTGGCGATCCAGCATGGCGAGCAGATTTTCGTGCTGGCATCGTCATTCCAGAAGCAGGAAGCCGGGTTTGAACATCAGGCCGCGATGCCGGATGTGCCGTCGCCTGAAAGTCTTTCAAGTGCCGCGACCGAGGGCGACGCTGCGCTGCTGAAAGGGCTGTGGCGCTCACGTCCCTTCGAATTTCGCCCTGTGCTGCCGCGCGGTCTTGCCGATCGGCCGGCGCGGCCGCCCCTGGACCATATCTGGTTTCGCCTGGCGCAGAAGCTGGATGACGAGCCGGTGCTGCATCAGGCTTTTCTGGCTTACGCCTCTGACATGTCATTGCTCGACACCGCGCTTTTGCCGCACGGCAAGGGCATTTTTTCCAATGTGCAGGTGGCAAGCCTGGATCATGCCATGTGGTTTCACCGGCCCTTCCGCATTGATGACTGGCTGCTCTATAGCCAGGACAGTCCCAACGCCTATGGGGCCCGCGGCTTTTCTCGCGGCCTGATTTTCGCGCGCGACGGCACGCTGGTAGCTTCAGTGGGGCAGGAAGGTTTGATCAGGCCACGCTAACCTGCACTGATGCCAGCAGTTCCAGAAAACTCGAGCCGCGCATTCCGCGCGGCGTCCCGCATCCGCCAGCTTTCTCCCCCTTCGATGCGAAGCATCCCGAAGGGGGAGATGTCCGCCGGCAGGGCGCAAAGCGCCCGCGAGGCGGACAGAGGGGGATCAAAAATTAGGGACAAGAAGCCGGTGCGGGAATCTGCCCGACGCGCCTGGGCTTCGTATAAAACGAATCCGTCATGTTGTAGCTGCCGCTGATCACCTGGGTGGTGGGCGAGGCATAGCTATAAGCCACTTCCACCATCAGCACGCTGCTGCCGCTGGATAACAACGGCTGGCTGAAAGTGACGGTGCTGTTTACGGCCCGCGATGACGGCGAAAGCGAGCCCGATCCGCTCTGGCTGCATGTCCAGGCCACTTTGCCAACCGTCGTGCTGTGGCTGACCGTGTCATAGATCACGCTGGTGACGCGAATGGTTGGCTTGGAAGACGAGAAATTCGGGTAATAGGGATAAAGGATGGTATTGGCGGCATTATAAACGTTGCTGAGATCGGTGCTGGCAATGGTGCTTTCCTGCGCGATCAGATCGGCAACGGTGCTGGCCACCTGGGTAATGTCACTGCGGGCGAAGATCGCCATGGACAATTCCCCCATGCCGAACAGCATGGTGATAAGGACCGGCACGACGAAGGCGAACTCCACCGCGGCAAGACCCTTCTCTTCCCGTCCGAAAATGCGAAACAGGCGGCGGAACCTCAACATGTCGTGGTCCCGTAAGGTTCGTTGCGGAACGCCGCCGAGGCCGTCAGCCAGTTGAAATTGTTGCCCGCGTTGCTAGCCAGGAACGGCGTCAGGACCGGTGTGATGATGTTGTATTTGTAGAAGGCCCGTACAATCACCACGTCACAAGGGCCCCCGGTGTTATAGCGATTCTGGCCGCTCAGGAGATTGCCGTTGCTGTCGGTGGGCGATGACTGGCTGGTGCCGAAGCCTGTGGGATAATTCTGCACATCCACCTGCAGATTGCCGCAATCCAGCAGGCCGGAAATGCCGTTGCAGATCTGCTGGGTGAAGCCGGTCTGATCGAGACTGCCCTGGGCCTGGCCGGTGCGGATCAGACGGGCGGCGTCCTGCACCGAATTCATCAAGGCGGCCTGGCCGAAAAACATGATGCCGCCTTCGATGATGCCGAACAGGAACATGAAAAACACCGGCGCCACGAAGGCGAACTCGATCGCCGCCGAACCGCTTTCGCCGCGGTGGCGCCATTTCGCCCGGACTGGTTTCATGCCACGGCGCTCACGGCAAAGCCTCTTGGGCGCTCAGCCTAAAGCCGGCGCTTTCCTCAAGGCACGAAAATGCCTCACCATGTTCAAGGAAGCCTTAAACCGCGGGGTGAGGCGCGACGGCGAAGCCGATAAATCGGTCCAGTGGACCGATTTAAGCGCCGAACGGTTCGTAGCGCCAGCGTACGAACGCGGCGTGCGCCCAAGCGCGACGCAAGGCCGGGACAGCAGCCCCGCGCATTTACAGCCCGTTTACATTGGCGCCCTTTCACGCCGTTAACCGCGTGCTAACCACGTCCCGTAAAGCAACCACATCTTCACGGCTTGCCCCCCAATATCATGACTGCAACAGGTGTGACGTGAGCAAATGAATCTGCAATTGATCCGCGATGCCGGCTGGCAATTCGTCATTACCCTCTGGCACGTGTTTCCCTGGCTGGCGGGCATGGGTCTTGTCTTTTCGCTGCTCTCGTTCCTGGCGCCCTGCAATGCCGGGCGGCCATGGTGGAGAAAAAGCGGCCTTGTCACTGATCTGGCCTACTGGGTCTTTGTCCCGGTCTTTTCGCGTTACTTGCGCATCTGGCTGACGGTGGTCGGCACCATCCTTATTTTTCATGTCAGCGACGGCCAGGCCATCGCCGACTTCTATCGCCACGGCCATGGCGCTATCGGCACCCTGCCGCTTTGGCTGCAAGGCGCGATCTATCTGGTGGTGACCGATTTTGTGCTTTATTGGAGCCACCGGCTGTTCCACAGCGGCGTCTTCTGGAAATACCATGCCGTCCATCATGCGCCGGAGCAGGTGGAATGGCTTTCGGCCGCGCGCTTTCATCCAGTGAATTTGTTGTTCGGCGCCATCGCCATGGATGTGGTGATGCTGCTGGCCGGCGTTTCACCGGAAGTCTTTATTGTGCTGGGCCCGTTCAACACCATGGTTTCGACCTATGCCCATGCCAATATGAACTGGACCGGCGGGCCGCTGCGCTACGTCTTTGTCAGCCCCGTCTTCCATCGCTGGCATCATGTGGTGGAGCCGCGCGACAGGAATTTCGCCGGCGTCTTTCCTGTCTGGGACGTGCTGTTCGGCACCTTCTACATGCCGCAAGGGGTGCTGCCGCAGAATTATGGCATCGCCGACATGGCCCCCATGCCGGAAGGCCTGGGCGCACAACTGCTTTATCCGCTGAAAGTTTAACCGCTGCCCAGCGCGCTTTTCAGTCTGCAAGTGCAAGCCTGCTGCTGGGTCTCTAACGGCTACGTCTGTATCGCAATGCTTCGACCAGAAGCGCGAAGGCCGGGGACTGCTGGCGTCGGCTGGCGTAATACAGGTGGAAGCCGGGAAATGGCGCGCACCAATCCGCCAAAACACGCACAAGGCGGCCTTCACGCACATGCGTCACCGCACGATCCTCAGGAACAAAGGCCAGCCCGAAGCCATCAAGCGCTGCCTTGAGGCACAGGCCGCCATTGTTGAAAACCAATTGTCCCTCAACGCGAACCTTTAGTTCGCGCTTGTCTCGCTCGAACTCCCAGGCATACAGGCCGCCGCTTGTCGTGAAGCGCAGGTTGATGCAATCGTGCGCAGCCAGGTCCTGGGGAAGGTTTGGCTTCTTGCGCAGCTTGAAATAACCGGGACTGCCCACCACTGCCATGCGCATGTCTGGCCCAATCGGGACGGCAATCATGTCACGGGCGACTTGCTCTCCCAGCCGCACACCGGCGTCGTAGCGCCCAGCCACAATGTCGGTGAAGCCATGTTCAATAGTGAGTTCGACCTTTATGTCCGGGTAATCGGTCAGAAATCGCGCCAGCTTCGGCCACAGCACGGTTTCTGCCGCATGTTCCGAAGTGTTGATGCGGATGGTCCCGGCAGGCTTCTTCCGCAAGGCGCTCAGGGCCGCCAGTCGTTCCTCAATGTCGTCCAGAGCGGGTCGCAACGTTTCCATCAGGCGTTCTCCGGCCTCGGTCAGAGCAACACTGCGCGTGGTGCGCGTGAGAAGCTGAAGGCCAAGCCTGGTTTCCAGTCGTTTGATGGTGTGGCTCAGCGCCGACTGCGAGGTCCCCAGTTTCGCGGCGGCGCGGGTGAAGCTGCGGGCTTCGGCAACATCCAGAAAAGCCGCCAGATCGCCCAGTTCATCCCGCTTCATTTATGAGCCACCGATATAGGTCCATGACCATTTTAGCGGCTAATCGCTGGACCGCACAGGCCTTATCTTGCGGGCCGCAAACAAAAGGGAAGCTCCATGCAAAAGCGCAAACTGGGAAAAAGTGGTCTTGAAGTCTCGGCGATTGGGCTGGGCTGCATGGGACTGAGCTTCGGCTATGGGCCGGCCACTGACCGCAAGCAAGCCGTTGCGCTTATTCGCGCTGCCTATGAGCGAGGCATCACTTTCTTTGACACGGCCGAAGCCTATGGACCCTTCACCAACGAAGAAGTTGTGGGCGAAGCCTTGCAGCCATTCCGCGACAAGGTGGTGATTGCCACGAAGTTCGGCTTCAAGGACGCTTCACCCAGCAATGGATTGGACAGTCGGCCCGAGCGCATCAGGCGCGTTACGGATGAGGCCCTGAAGCGGCTGCGTACCGACAGGATTGATCTTCTCTACCAGCATCGCGTTGATCCCAACGTGCCGATGCAAGACGTTGCGGGCGCGGTGAAAGACCTCATCGCCGAAGGCAAGGTCAGGCATTTCGGCTTGTCGGAGGCGAGCGTCCCGTCCATCCGCAAAGCCCATGCGGTCCAGCCGGTCGCAGCCTTGCAAAGCGAATATTCGCTCTTTTGGCGCGACCCTGAGAAAGAGATACTGCCCGCGCTCGAGGAACTTGGTATTGGTTTTGTCCCCTTTAGCCCGCTGGGTAAAGGGTTTCTTACCGGAAAGATTGATGAGAGCACCACCTTCGAGAAAGGTGACTTCCGTTCCATCGTGCCCCGCTTTGAGGCGGAAAACATCAAGGCCAACCGCGCGCTGGTGGATCGTCTGGGTGAAATAGCAAAGCGGCTCCATGCCGCTCCGGCGCAAATCGCCATTGCCTGGTTGCTGGCGCAAAAGCCGTGGATCGTGCCCATCCCCGGCACGACCAAGCTCAATCGTCTGGAAGAGAATATCGGTGGTGCGGACGTCGCTCTTTCCGCAAGCGATCTGGTGCAGATCGAGATGGAATTGGCAAACATCAAGCTGGTCGGTGAACGCTATCCCGCGCATTTGCGCCAGATGGCGGGGCGGTAGAAAAACTTTCAGGCGTTGCAGCCTTGCCGCCATACCCCGCAGTCGGCGGGATTATGCTACTGCTGCTGCGGCGTGGCCGCTTTCTTGGCGCTGTCCTGATGCGCCGTGATCTGCGCATTCGCCGTATCAAAGGAATCTTTGCCGTCGCCCGGTTGCGGCGCTGCTTCGCAGCGGCTGACCGTGCAGTTGTAGGTGGTGCGGGCGGTGCCGCGCTGCAGGGTCACGGTGGCCTGCTGGCCGTTCAGCACACTGACATGGGTGTTCGAAATCACCTCTCCGCCTTTGCCCACCGCGATGATGTTGGTGGCGCCATAAGCCTTGCCCAGGATGAAAGCGTTGCGGTCATCAATCATGGTGATGTCAACAATGGCGGGGTTGCCGACATTGACGGCGGCAGGAGCGAGGGGGAAATGCACCGTCTGCACTTCGTCCAGCGCCACGGAGAGATTGTCGGCCAAGGCGCTTTGCGCAAAACCTGCTGGCAGGGCCAGGCCGGATAGCAGCAGCAGGGGAATGAGGCGACGCATGACCGCTCCGGCCGGAAGAATTGCCCTGAAAGCCTAAGGCGCACGTCGTGAAGGAAGGCTTAAGCGCGCCGGCGGCAGGATGGGGCGTGAAAAGCCAGCCACCACACGCGCTGACAAAGGTCGGCAAGCGAAATCTGCGCGACTTTCGCAGGTGTGGTTAACCGGTGGCAAAATTTAATGTTCGCGTTGGCCGCAAACCCCCGATTCCGTATCGCCCCGGCACAAAAGCAAAATCGCGGGGCCAATGCGATTAGGTGGATGTTAAGGGCGTCGGGCTTAACTTGGGCGCGTCAATCGGGTCGCGAGGCGTTGCCTCGTCCGGGAGACATCCTAGGGTGTCAATAAAGTGGAGACTGATATGACCAACCTTTTCTCGCGCTTCGTCCGCGACGAGTCCGGCGCCACCGCCATCGAGTATGGCCTGATCGCCGCCCTCATCGCCGTCGTTGTGATCACCGCGCTGACCAGCATCGGCACGAACCTGAATACCCAATTCACCACCATCGCGACCAAGCTGCTCTAAGCGGCCGGTGTCGCCTGAATCGGACGGCCGCCTCAGCTAGCAGGCGGCCGTTCGCATATCTGGACCTTCGCATGATCGCGCAGTTGCTTGTTTTGGTCCTGTTGCCCGCGCTGTTGCTGGCGTCGGCCTTGTGCGATCTCGCCAGCTACACGATTCCCAACTTCCTGTCTGCGGCGATAGCGTTGCTCTTTCTCGCCTTTGCCGCGGCCGCGCCGCTGCTCCCTGCTGCGCTGGGCATGCATGTGCTGGCCGGCGCCGCCGGCCTTGTGTTGGGCTTTGGCCTGTTCGCCCTGGGCTGGATCGGCGGCGGCGACGCCAAACTGTTTGCCGCGATGGCGTTGTGGCTGGGCTTTTCTGATCTCCTGCCTTTCGTCGCCGCCGCTTCGCTGTTTGGCGGTCTGCTGACGCTGTCGCTGCTGCTGCTGCGCCAGGTGCCGCTGCCGGCGATACTGGCCGGGCAAGGCTGGCTGGCTCGGCTGCATGATGTGCGCTCCGGCATTCCCTATGGCGTTGCCCTTGCCGCCGGTGCCTTTGCGGTGTTGCCGCATGCCCAGATCGTTCGCATGGTGCTCAAAGCCTGAACACGGCGTTAACGCAAGCCTTCGCGATTTCGGACAATTGGGAAGCGTCTGATTAAGCAAATTTTGAAGGGTTGCGTGGTGAATTACCGCCAAAGGAGCCGCATTCCATGAACAAGCAACGCATTGTCGTGCTTGGCCTCGCCTTGGTGGCAGCCGTGGGCGCGGCGCTTGTCGTTCGCGGGATGATGGGCGGCGGCACGCCCAAGGTTGTGGCTTCAGTCCCTGCGCCAATCAAAATGAGCGAAGTGCTGGTGGCCAACGATACCTTGCAGCCCGGTCAAAAGCTTGAGGCCGGCAAGCTGCGCTGGCAGCAATGGCCGGCCAAGGCCGTGGATTCCAGCTTCATCACCCACGATGCTGTCGCCAGCATTGACGAAGCGGCGAAGAACACCGTGGTGCGTGCGCCCATTCTCGCCAACCAGCCGGTAACCTCGACCGCCATTGTCCATGCCGACGCCGCCGGCTTCATGGCGGCGATTCTGCAGCCGGGCATGCGCGCCGTCTCCATCACCATCAGTACCGAGTCCGGGGCCGGCGGTTTCATCCTGCCCAATGACCGCGTTGATCTGATGCTGACGCAGAAATCCACCGAGAACCCGCCGCGGGTTCGCACCCTCACCATTCTTTCGGCGGTGCGGGTGCTGGCGGTGGACCAAACCTACAAGGAAGAGAAGGACCAGAAAACGGTCCTGGCCAAAAGCGCGACTCTCGAACTGACGCCGGCTCAGGCTGAACTGGTGACCAAGGCCGCCGCCATGGGTCAATTGTCGCTGTCGCTGCGTCCGCTGGATGCGAGCGATGACGCCGCCCTGACGGCAAAGGAGCGCGCCGGCGCCCCTGCGGTCAAGAGCCTGACCAGCCTCTCCGACAATTATGGCGAGGGCGAAAGCAAAAAAGGCCCCGTCGTTATCCGCTATGGCGTCGCTGCCCGCGTCCAGGTGGACGGCACCAGCAGCGACGCACAACAGAATATCAGGAAGTTCGCCCAATGACGCGCAAATTCCTTGCCCTAGCCTCTGCCGCCATCCTGCTCGCGCCCAGCGTGGCCGCGGTCGCCGCGCCCGCCATCGTCGCCGCCCAAGACAGCAGCGTCCACATCATCCGCGCCGCCAGAAACGGCGCCAGCCAGAGCATCGTGCTGGGCCTCAACAAGGCGGCGGTGGTGGAATTGGACAGCGATGTCAAGGATGTGCTGGTCCCCAGCCCCGATATCGTGGACGCCGTGGTCAAAAGCCCGCGCCGCATCTTCATTCTTGGCGCCAAGGTCGGCCAGACCAACGCCTTCTTCCTCGATGATCAGGGCCGTCATCTTCTCAACCTCGACATCCGCGTTGAGCGCGATACCGCCGATCTGGACGCGTTGATGAGGGCCACCCTGCCGAAATCCTCCATCAGGGTAACGGCGATGGCTGACAATATCGTGCTGTCGGGCAATGTCCCCAGCGCCATGGAAGCCAACC
>JAFAVT010000101.1 GCA_019242275.1 Alphaproteobacteria bacterium | reverse complement strand
AGGGCGCCGGCGGGATAGGCAACAAAGGGCGCAGACGCCCAACGTGACATCTGTGACACTGCCAGTTGCGCCGTTGGCAGGAACAGTACGAGCAGGGGCATCAGCGCCAATATTGCCGCGGCCCATAACAGCCAGCGGCGGCATTCTTCGGCGCGGCGCAATTGCAGAACAATCCGGGCGGAGAAACCGTCATCAGACACCGGAGCGAGCGGCTGGCTGAGCAGTGTGTCGAGCGTCATGGCGTGTGATCCTGCAACAGAGTTTTGAGCTTTTCTCGCCCCCGCGCAACGTGGGATTTCAAAGTTCCCAGGGGCATGGTGAGAACGGCGGCGGCCTCCTGGTGCCCCATCCCCAGTGCAAAGCAGAGCGTGAGAGCGGCGCGTTCGGGCGCCCGCAGCAGGCAGAGCGCCTTTTCCAGATCCAGCTTGGTGATGCTTGCAGCTTCGGGATGGAAGGCCTCTCCATCCGCCTCTTCCAGCGGTTCCTCTTTCCGACGCCGTGCTGCCATCAAAAACCGCGACCAGGCGATCGCATAAAGCCAGGATGCGAAGCTGCTCTCACCCCGAAACTGCGACAGTTTGCGATACGCCGCCAGAAAGGTTTCCTGCGCCAGGTCGTCGGCCAGGGCATGGTCGCCCTTGGTTAGGCGGCGCAGAAAACCGCGCAGCGCCGACTGGTGCTCCCGCACCAGGGCGGTGAACGCGGCGGCATCCGCGAGCCTGCCATCATTCATGCGACTTGAAATAGCGTCCGACCAGAAGGCAGGCGATGCCGACGAAAAAGGGAAAGGCGCTGGTAAATGGCAGATAGGCTATGCCGGCCCTGTCCGGCACGCCAAACCGGCTGCTGATGAAAGCCAGAAAGAATACCAGCATGGCGGCGGCCGTGCCCAACAGCAGTATTCCCGCGGCGACGAAGCTGCGGCTCCCCACGGGGCGGCGGCGCGGCTCTTGGAAGAGGTCGGGCGGGATCGGTGCGCCCTTTTCAATCATCGCCTGCAGCACCTCGGTGCGCTTGACTGCCGTGGCATGGCGAAAATAAAGGCTGGCCACAGCGATGACGCCGATCATCAGCCAGAAAATGATAACTGGGTCTCGCATGGTGCCGGCTCCTTCGCCCGTTGTTCCTCATATTGATGCTTGAGCAGGCGCGGTTGGATGCGGCCCCGTGAAATTTATTGGGTCGCTGTCCGCCATAATCGTTAACGCGGGTATCTGATCAGGTGAGGAAACGGCATTTTTTGCCGTGGAACACGTGCGCGCGCGAATCGATTCGTTGAAATTAACCATTTTCTGTGGTTCTTAACCTTTCATTAAGAACTTGCCCGCGGCGATCCGTACGGACGACCGGGGCAGAATTGGGTTTGTGGTCGGCCTTTCAGGGTCGGGGTGTCGTCAGGGCGGGCAGATCTGTCGAGGATTGCCATGCTTGCTTATGACGAATTGAAGGGTTCGGAAGGCCGCCGCGTCTGGTACCGGCCGCCCCGCTATGATGCCGCCAGACTTTTCCCGGGGCGCCCGCCGCGCGTGCGCCTGCGCGCCCGTTCCTATCTGCTGCAAAATATCAGCCTGTCCGGCATTGCCGCGGTCTCCAAAGATGCCGGGTTGGCGCCGCCCGATGTCGGTGAAGTTCTCCCGCTGCAAATCGAGCAGGGCGGTCTCACCATCTTCGAAAGCGCCGCCAAGGTTTGCCGCAGCGAACAGACGGTGTTCGGGTCGAAAGTGGCATTGAGGCTGGTGGACGGCTTCGTAGATTTCGACCGTCTGCTGAACCGCAATGCCCAGGCCCAGATCGCCACCCGAACCTGGTCCTATTCCCAGGCGACCGAGAAAGTTGCGGCCGAATACCGCGCTTTCTGCGCCGATGTCTTGTCGTTGCTCCGCTCCCACAATGCCATCCTGATCGGCAACAAACAGGCGGCCGCCGGCCAGTTGCACCACGAGTTTGACATGGAAGGTGCCTACCGCGCCTGCGAATCCCAGCTTTTACCGGAATGGCGCGTTCTCTGGCGCACCGGCAACGATTTCGCCCGCGCTGCAATGGCTGAGCGCGAGATACGCGAAGCGACCAAGGCGATGACCGAGCTGGTCTTGACGCCGGAGATGCGGCTGGGTGCGATCTGGGATCGTTCTTATGCCAAGCCGATGGGTTATCCCGGTGATTTCCAAATCATGAATCAGGTTTACGACTGGGAACGGCGCGGCAATACCGTCTATGAAATGCTGATGCACCGCCTTGGCCTGGACGTGGCCGAGTGCATCAAGACCCGCATGGAAGTGGTGCAGGAACGCATCGCCGAAACCGTTTTCACGGAAAATAGAGAACGCCCCGCCCGGATCATGAGTCTGGGCTGCGGTCCCGCGCGCGAGGTCGAACTTTTTCTCAAGGGAGTCTGCAACACTGATGGTCTGGCCGACTTTACCTTGATTGACCAGGAGGAGGATGCGCTGCGCTATGCCAGCGAGAAGACCTACCCGCAACTGCTGCGTCTGGCTGGCCGCTACAGCTTGCAATGTCTCAACATGTCCTTCACCGATATTCTGCGCGGCACCAGTGGCCTCAATAAGCTGCCGCCGCAGGATCTGATCTATTCGGTGGGTCTGCTTGACTATCTCACCGATCGCCGCGCCACCGGACTGACCCACCGGCTCTATGACCAACTGGCGACAGGAGGGTTGCTCATTATCGGCAATATGAATGAAACCAGCTTGAGCAATCTTTGGCCAATGGAGTTTGTCACCGACTGGACGCTGGAATATCGCGACGAGACGCAGATGCTGCGCTGGGCCGAAGCGCTGGAGGGCGAACGCTGGACCGAATGCGAACGCACCGGTCGGGTGAGGCTCTTGTTCGTGAAGAAGCCTGGCTAGCGGTCCGGCCGTTTGCCCAAGCGCGCGGCGCGTCTCATCCCACCGCCTTGAGCGCAGGTCTGACCACAATCAGGCGCTCGGCCGGCAGCCAGAGCGTCGCTATGGTACCATGATGCAGCACGCTTTCCAGCGTGATGCTGCCCTGATGCAGCTCCGCCAGCTTGGCGGAATAGGGCAGCCCCAGCCCGGTGCCGCCATGACTTCGGGCATAAGAGGTTTCAACCTGTTCGAACGGCCGCATCACCCGCTCCAGATTGTCTTCCGGAATGCCGATACCGGTATCGCGCACTGCAATGGCGATGCCTTCGCTATCAGCGCGCACCGAAACCTCGACATGGCCGCCGCGCGGCGTGAATTTGACGGCATTTGAGATCAGGTTGAGCACAATCTGCAGAATGAAGCGGCGGTCCGCCAGCACCACAGCGTCGTCCTGGCGCGGTGCGAGAGTCAGGGAGACGCCGTTCTTGTCGGCGGCAGGACGACAGGTACGAAAGGCTTCGTCCAGGCAAGGCAGCAATTCGATTTCGCTTTCGCGCAATTGCAGTTTGCCCGATTCCGCCTTGGCGAGATCCAGAATCTCATTGATGATCGCAAGCAGGTGCGAGCCGCTGTTGTTGATGTCCTGACAGTATTCGAGATATTTGGGGTTGCCGATCGGACCCAACATTTCTCTCGATATGATGTCGGAAAATCCAATGATGGCATTGAGCGGCGTGCGCAGCTCATGGCTCATATTCGCCAGGAAATCGTTCTTGGACTTGTTCGCCTGCTGAGATTCGACCAGCAAGATGCCGGTCTGCTCATTCTTGGCCTCAATCGTCTTTTGCGCCACCCAGGTCTTGCGCACATACAGCTCTTGCAGATAGCCGGAAAACAGCCCTACCGAAGAGGCCATGATCAGAAAGAAATTGTTGGAAATATAGAACTTGATCGGCACCGGATTGATGATCAGCGCCGAGGCTTGATAGGTTAGCACCAAGGTGATGGTGATCAGGGCAGCGAAAAAATAGCGCAGCCTGACCAGACACGAGCCATACATCACAACCATGATCAGGCCGGCATAGTAAAGGCTGTTGAACGGGGCCCGCATCACGACCGTCATCACCACCACGCCCAGCCCTGGCGAAATCATGGCGAAGGCAAGAATTCCTTGCGCATATTTTGGAAAGTTGCGGTGGAAGGTTGCGGCGCAACTGCCCAAAAGTATCGGGCAGACAAGGGCGCGTATGAAAAGGAGCACCGGCAAGGCCGGGTCCTCGGTGGTGACATCGAGCAGCCCAAAGGCTGCATACAGCGCGGTCGCGGCGGCGAGATAGAGGCGGATGATGCCCAGCGATTCGGAAATGCTCTCCCGCTGGAACTGGCGCTCGACGCCAAGGTCAGAAAATCGCAGGCGCAGTCGGTCAAGCAGGAAAGCAATTCCTGCCTCGCGCGTAGCGGGGACTGGGGCCGTAAGCATTTGAAGCGATTGTGCCCTGACCCCCGTAAACAACTGCCTCATCGGTGCGGTTAACGCCTCGTTATTCTTTTCCTCCACATAGTCGGCAAAAGGTCGCTTTCGGCGGCTGAGCGGGAGGCCCCATGAAGCGCAGCGCCGGTCTTGTCCTCTTCCTGAACAGCGTCGCCATCGTCCCGGCCATGGCCGCCGGCTATGGCCTTAAGGAACATAGCGCTGCCGCCATGGGCACGGCCTATGCCGGCGTGGCTGCCGACCTCTCAAATCCCAACGCGCTGTCCTATAATCCGGCGACCCTGGCCGGGGTGACGGATACGGATGTCGCCGTTAGCCTGGTAGAAATCGTCCCTCATTCCAATGCCAGCTTTACGGTTGCCACCACGGCGGCGGGAACGCCAACCGGGGGCAACGCGGCACCCAATAGCTTCATCGCCGACGCACCGATTCCCGACATCGTGCTGCGCCATCGCCTTTCTGACGACTTTGCGATCGGTTTGGGCATTTCTGTGCCCTACGGTCTCAAAACCATTTATCCCGTCGGCTGGGCAGGGCGTTATTACGCCATGAAAACTTCTGCCATCACTGTTGATATCGCGCCGACTATCGCCTGGCAGCCGACACCCGAGCTTTCTTTGGGCGCTGGCCTCGACGTGGAGTATGCCCGCGGCGAACTTATCAGTGCCATTGATATCGGCACCTTGGGCGCTCTCAACGCCATTCCGGGCTCGATACCGGGCGCACGGGACGGCTCGGGCCGCCTCAGCGGCATGTCCTGGAACATCGGCTTTTCGCTCGGCGCCACCTGGCAAGCCACACCGGACCTGACCCTTGGCTTGGCCTACAAGTCGGCTATTTTCCATACTCTGTCCGGTCCCTTTACCTTCACCCTGGATTCCAGCGGGGTTGGCGCGATCCTGCGCGGCGCCACCGGTCTGTTCACCAACACCACCGCCAGCGCCAAATTAAATCTTCCCGACATGCTTTTATTCGGCGCACGCTGGAAGGTAAGCGATGATTTCACCCTGATGGGGGAATTGGACTGGACCAATTGGAACCGCTTCAAGAACCTGACCGTGACGGCGGCGAATCCGGCCCAGCCACCAGATGTCACTCTGGCCAATTGGCACGGCAGCATCTTTGCTTCTGCCGGTGGCGAATATCGTCTCGATACTTCCTGGAAGCTGCGTGCCGGGGTCGGCTATGACGAAAGTCCGCTGCCGGATGCTACCCGCACACCGCGCATTCCTGATGCCAGCCGTACCTGGCTGGCAGGGGGCATCGAATATCGCCTGTCGCCGACCGCGGCGTTGAACCTTTCCTATGGCCACCTGTTCAACGATGATTCCACCATCGCGCTGACCCAAACCCAGACTGGCAACACACTGCGCGGCAATTTGACGGGCATCACGCGTTCCACGGTGGATGTGATCGGGCTCCAGGTCTCCAGCGCCCTCTGATCAGGAGCTTTCCAGCGTCTCCGGCGGCTCGGGGTTGGTGACCCTGCATCCCCAGAGCGCATAGAACAGGCAATAAAGTTCGCACACTGCCGGTAGCAGGAAGGAAATCTGCAAACCGTGGCGGTCGGCGATCCAGCCCTGCGCATCGGCCAAAGCGCCGCCGGCGATGGCCATGATCAATAGACCCGAGCCTTCTTCTGTCAGCGCGCCCAATCCCTTGATCCCCAAGGTGAAAATCGTGGGGAACATGATGGAATGGAACAGACCGACCGCGATCAGCGCCCACATCGCCACAGTGCCGGTGCTGAAGACCACGGCAAGCAGCAGGCCGAAGGCGCCCACCGCTGCACCGGCCAATACGGTTTCGGCCTCAATGAAGGTCATCAGCCAGGCGCCGACAAAGCGGCCAACCGCCATGCCACCCCACAGATAGGTGAGATAATGGGCGGCATCCGCCGCCGGCATGTTGCCGATCTCCGGCTGCTTGACGAAGTTGATGAACAGGCTGCCGACGCCGATCTCACAGATCAGATACATGAAGATGGCCGGAACGCCGAACACCAGGTTGCGCTGTTTCCACAAGGAGAGCTTCTTGCGCTCTTCCTTGGCGAGCCGCTTGGTGGCGTTGCCCAGGTCAGGCAGCTTGAGGAAGGTGAACAATACTGCCAGTAGGATCAGCACCGCGGCGATGCCGAGATAGGGCAATTCCACCGAACGGGCATCAGCCAGCTTCTCCGCCTGGGTAAGAACGGTGCCGGCCGTTGCGGTGCCGCCCTTGCTGCGGCCCAGGATCAGGAGTGCGCCGAACATCGGCGCCACTGTGTCGCCCACCGTGTTCATCGCCTGCACCAAGTTCAGGCGGGCAGACGCCGTCTGTGGTGAACCAATCACCGCAACATAAGGGTTGGCCGCCACTTGCAGCAGGGTGATGCCCGAGGCGGTGACGAAGAGGGCAAAGAGGAACAGCGGATAAAAAGCGATCTCGGCCGCCGGCAACAGCAACAGGCAGCCGACCGCCATGACGATCAGACCGGTAACCAGGCATTTCTTGTAACCGATGCGCTGCAAGAGGAAGGCACAGGGCAGAGACATGATGAAATAGGTGACAAACCATGTGCAGGACACCAGCAGCGACTGGGTGTAATTGAGGTCGAAGACGGATTTGAGGTGTGGGACCAGCGTGTCCTGCATCACTGAGAGAAAGCCCCAGATGAAGAAGAGGCTGGCCAGCATCGAAAGAATGAAGGCGTGGCCCTGTTTTGCTTGTCCGGTCATATTTCCCCCGATGGCCGCTGTGCGGCTCTATTCCTCAGACATATTCTTGAGTATTAGAGTGCCCCTGCCAAGGGGAAAAGCATGACCATTCCGATAGCCATTGTCGGCGGCGGCAAGATCGCCCGCGATCAGCATATTCCTTCCATCGCCGCCTTGGGAGATTTCACCTTGGCTGCTGCGGTCACGACGGCACGTTCGCCCTTGGCCGAGGTCGCCAATTTCCGCAGCATCCCGGAAATGATGGTAGCGATGCCGCAAGTTCGGGCGGTGGCGCTTTGCACGCCGCCGCGCGGGCGGCACGCCCAGGTGATGCAGGCGATCCAACACGGGCTGGACATCCTCAACGAGAAGCCGCCTGCCGCCACACTGAGCGAGGCGGCGGATTTTGCGGCCAGTGCCAAAGCCGCAGGGGTGGTGCTCTATCAAACCTGGCATTCACGCGAAGCCGCTGCGGTCGAGCCTGCAGCGCGATGGCTGGCGGGAAAAGCGATAAGGCGGGTCGTCGTCACCTGGAAAGAGGATGTGCGGGTCTGGCATCCGGGCCAGGAATGGATCTGGGAGCCGGGAATCGGCATCTTTGATCCCGGCATCAACGCCATTTCCGTGATCACCAAGATATTGCCCGGTCCTTTGACTTTGGAACGGGCCGAATTGCGCTTTCCGGAAAACAAGGCGGCGCCTATCGCTGCCAGCCTCGCCTATGCCGGCAACGGATTTCCTGTCACCGCGGAATTCGATTTCGACCAGAAGGGGCCGCAGACCTGGGACATTGATATAGATACCGATGGTGGCGCGCTGAAACTTTCCATGGGTGCTTCAAAAATGGCAGTGAATGGCAAGGCGGTGAATGTCGGCGAGGAGCCGGAATATTTTCATCTCTATCGCCGCTTCGCCGCGCTGGTGAAGGGGCGCCAATCCGACGCTGATTTCACCCCCTTTGCCCATGTCGCCGACGCCTTCATGCTGGGACGGCGCAGCGTGATCGAACCGTTTGAATGAGGTAAGTGGACGCTTAGAGCCTCAGGCGCAGCGCCGACCGCCCGAACAGCGCTGCTCCCAGCAACACCGCAAGTTGGACGGCCGCGCGTTGCAGTCTTACGCCGGCAGGGAATGAAGCATAGCCGTCAATATAGTCTCCCGGCTCCGGTGTTTTCTCGACATTCAGGCCTTCGATCCGGCCGTTTTTGCCCATGTAGATGCCCCAGAGCTGCGAGCCGTTCCGGAAAGTGACGCGATAGAAATCCGGGCGCGGCGTGCCGCCCACATAATGCAGGGATTGCAAGGGCCCGAGCGGGATCAGCACTTGCTGAAACCGGAGCAGGCGGTTGTGCGGGAAGTTGACCAGTCCCTTGTTGAGGCGCGCATAATCGAGCTTGCTGTGCTGCATGTCGCCAATGGCTTGCCGAAGCGTGGCTTCACTGCCCGGCGTCGGCGGGCGCTTGGTCAGGTGCTGCTCCAAGTCCCGTTCATTCGCCGCTTGGTTGAAGGGCGGCGTCAGCATCCAGCTTGTGGCGATGACAGGGGCGCAGGCCAGCAGCACCAGCGTGATGCGCCAGACCGTGCGCGGCAGCTTTCCCACCATGTCACGCAGCTTTCCCAGCGACCGCGGCGATGGCCGCATCGCCTCGCGCGCTGGGGCGGGCCAGCACATGCCGCCTAACGGCGCCGACGATCCAGCTCCAGTTCATGGCGATGTGCAGACCGGCCGCGACCTGGAAATAAACCGTCCACTGATTGTGCAGCAGGGTCCAGCGGCCAAAGGTGGCGGACATGATGCCCAGTCCCGGCAGGGCAATAAACGAGGTCATCACCCCGGAAAAAGCCGAGACCACGAAGGTGACAAACAGCGCCAGGTTCAGCACGGCGTTGATCCTGAGCCGCCACGCACCTTTGGCGCCAAGCCGCGCCAGCGTGGTGATGATCCATTGCCAGGCAAACAGCAGATGCACCACGATCAGGGGAATAAAGGCGATGCCCAGCCATTCGTGCACGGTAAGGCTGGTGCGCGGCTCCATCAGCACCACCAGCGACAGGAACAGAATCGTGTCGAGGATGAGCAGGAAGCGGGTTCGCTTCATCGCATATTGGCCCTTGGGCGGCCTGCCAGCCTATGCGGGTAAAGCCCTATTTTGCCACCGAGAATTTGTACACGAATGTGTTCTTGTAGGTCTTGCCCGGATCAAGCCGCGCCGAACCAAAAGCGGGATGGTTGGGGGTATCCGGAAAGACTTGCGGCTCCAGCGCGATTGCGTCGGTCATGCGATAGACATGGCCTTTGCCCTCAACGGTGCCGTCCAGGAAATTACCGGTATAAACCTGCACCCCCGGTGCTTCGACCGACAGCTCCAGCACCCGGCCCGACACCGGGTCTTCCACCCGCACGGCGGGGCGCATCGTACCGGCCGTGCCGTCAATAACGTAATTGTGGTCCACGCCGCGCCCGATTACCACTTGCGGATTCTTGCCGTCACGCACACGCGGGCCAATCAATGTGGCTTTCTGGAAATCGAACGGCGTTCCCGCCACCGGCGCCAGTTGACCGGTGGGGATCAGCACCTTGACAACCGGGGTGAAACGCGCTGCGTGGATGGTCAGCATCTGGCCTTCGACGCTGCGGCCGGAATTGAGCCCCGCGATATTCCAGAAATTGTGGTTGGTGAGATTGACGATGGTCGGTTTGTCAGTCGTAGCGGCATAAGTAATGGTGAATTCGTTGGCCTCACTGAGGGAATAGCTCACGGTCGCATGCAGCGTACCGGGATAGCCTTCCTCGCCGTCGGG
>JAFAVT010000097.1 GCA_019242275.1 Alphaproteobacteria bacterium | reverse complement strand
ACCGGACGGCACTATCTTTGGGTTTCTGGGCGGCAACGGCGCCGGCAAGACCACCTCCGTGCGGATGATGCTGGACATATTGCGCCCCGATGCCGGCCGCATTGAAGTGCTGGGACGCGCGCCTTCCCGCGCCAACGCGCGCCAGATCGGCTTTTTGCCGGAAGAACGCGGTCTTTACCGGCTGATGACGGTGCTGGACACGGTGGTCTATTTCGGTCGTCTCAAGGGCCTTGCTGCCGCCGACGCCACCAAGCGCGCCGTCGCGTTGATAGAACGTCTGGGACTCGGACAATGGACCTGCATTCCGTTGGAAAAGCTTTCCAAAGGCATGTCGCAGAAAGTGCAGCTTGCCACGGCGCTAGTGAACGCGCCGCGGCTGCTGATCCTGGACGAGCCTTTCTCGGGTCTTGATCCCGTCAACCAGGGCATTCTGGAAGAGATTGTGCGGGAAGCGGCGCGGGACGGCGCCACCGTGATCTTTTCCACCCATGTCATGCAGCACGCTGAGCGGCTTGCCGACCGACTGTTGCTGCTGGCGAGGGGCCACAAGATCTTCGAAGGCACACAGGAAGAAGCGCGAGCAAGATTGCCGCCGCGGTTGCTGCTTACCGCACAAACTGACCCGTCAGCGCTGCCCGGAATAAAAAGTACCAGAGTTATAAGGGATGGCGGCGATGGCTGGCGACAATGGGACGTGACTCTATCCCCTGGGCAGGAGGCTGCGGGACTGTTGCAGCATTGCACGGCGAACGGTTTTGTCCTGCGTGGCTTCGAGCTTGCCCGGCCCAGCCTGCATGACGTGTTCGTCCATCTGATGGGTGGTCCTCTTACGGAAGAAAAGCCATGAACCGGATCCTGCTGGTGGCGCGGCGTGACTTTCGCCAGGTCATTGCTACCCGCGCCTTCAAGGTGACGTTGTTATTCGTGCCGGTAATGCTGGGTCTCGTCATGGCAGCGACATCCTTCCTGCGCCCTCCGTCCACCGTAGCCTACGTCATGGCCGATGCCGGCGGCAGCACCGCAACCGCGGTAGAGCGGCGCCTGAAGCTGGATTACCAACGTCAGGTATTGCGTGATCTCTCCGCCTACGCCGCACGTTGGAATCTGCCGCAACCGGGTGGCAGCCGCTACGGCTACCAGGCGGACGACACGGCGGTAGAAGACTTCATCGCCCAAGGTGGCGCCGAAACCGCCTTGAAGGGGATGCACCCGCCCCCCGACGCCACCAGCTTCAAGCCGCCGCCGCTGCCCTACGTCCGTGTCCCCGTGCCAAAGGATGTGCCGGTGGATCAGGGCCCCGCCGCATTCGGCGCAGCTATTGCGCCCTATCTTGCTAGTGACATCCAAACGCCAGAGGGAAAGCGGCCGCTAGCGGTGGCGGTATATGTTGCCAGCGGCGGTCCGGCACGGCTGTGGACCAATGGCCGCAACGGCAATGCGCTTATTGACACCATCCAGGAGGAACGAACCCGTCAGCTTCGTTTGGCGCTTTTATCCGCCAATGGCGTAACGCCTGTCGCTGCTGCCCGCATCGAAGGAATCGAGGCGCCGCTATTGGTGACGGCACCCCCCGCCGGCGGCGGCCGTTCGCAACTGGTGGTGCGCTCTATCGTGCCCCTGGTGCTGGTTTATCTGTTGTTAATGTCGAGCCTGATCACCGGCGGGATGATGCTGCAAGGGGTGATCGATGAGCGCTCTAATCGCCTGCTGGAAGCGGTGCTGGCATGCGTCGAACCGCGCGAGCTGATGCTGGGCAAATTGATCGGCTTGGGGGCGGTGGGGCTTACCATCCTGATGGCCTGGATCGGTTGTGCCCTGCTGGCGGCCTTTTCCATGGAGGGGGTGGTCGCGGACTATCTGAGGCCTTCGCTGGCGGCGTTGAACCAGCCCTGGATGCTCCCGGTGCTGGCCTTCTATTTTTTCTGCGGCTACCTGATCCTGGCGATGATCTATCTCACCATCGGCTCACTTTCCAATTCGCTGCAGGATGCGCAGGTCTATCTGATGCCGGTCACCATGGCGATTCTGCTTCCGGTAATGCTAATGGTGCAAGCCTCGATCACCAATCCCGGCTCGTGGCTGCCTGGCGTAATGTCGTGGATTCCGATCTATACGCCATTCGCCATGCTGGCGCGGCTGGGCGGTGGCGTGCCGGCTTGGGAAATGGCCGCCACGGGACTTTTGCTGGCGGCTTTCGTGGCGCTGGAATTGGTGCTGCTCGGCCGTGTGTTCCGCGCCAGCCTGCTCAGCGCCGGCCAGCCGCTGGGATGGGGCGGTTTCGTCAAGCAGATGCTGCGCCGGGATTGAGCTTGGCGGCCATGCGCCCTACAAGCGGGCGATGAAGATCGCCACCTGGAACGTCAACTCCGTCAAGGCGCGCCTGGAACCGGCGCTGACCTGGCTGAAACACGCCGCGCCTGATGTGTTGTGCTTGCAAGAAATAAAGACAATTGACGAGAATTTTCCCAGGGACGCATTTGAAGCCCTGGGTTATGCCTGCGCCGTACACGGACAAAAGAGCTATAATGGTGTCGCAATCCTGTCGAAACGGCCGATGGAAGATGTCACACCGCGTCTCCACGGTGATGATGCCGACGACCACGCCCGCTACCTGGAAGCTCTGATCACGGGCAAGAACGGCGTGGTCCGGGTGGCCTCGATCTATGCTCCCAACGGCAATCCGCAGCCGGGCCCCAAATTCGACTACAAGCTGGCCTGGCTGGAGCGCTTGCGTAAGCGGGCGAAAACGCTGCTGCGTGCCGAAGAGCCTGTGGTGCTGATGGGTGACTATAATATCATTCCGGAAGACAAGGATGCCGACCGGCCCAAAGCCTGGGTCAAAGATGCCCTGTTCCAGCCGGAAGCCAAAGCCGCGCTGAGGCGGATCGAGAATTTGGGTTATACTGACGCCTTCCGCGCTCTGCATACGGAAGGTGGGCACTACACCTTCTGGGACTATTTCGGCTCCTGGGAGCGCAACAACGGTATCCGTATTGACCATGTGCTACTATCACCCGCAGCCGCTGATCGGCTGCAGAATTGCCACATCGAGCGGGCGGTACGCGGTGCCAGCGAAAAGCCCTCCGATCACGTACCTGTTGTTGTAGAACTCGCCATCTGACCGCCCTATTTCCGGCTAGGATCCGTCCCTTGTCCTCGTTATTTTCGATGTTCCGTTCGGTGCTCTTTCTTCTGTTTCTCACCGCCCTGCCCGCGTTTGCGGCGCCGGAAAAGCGTGTCTGGCGGGTGGACAGCATCGTTGCCACGCAGAGCGGCGCCAATGTTGTGGTTCAGGTCAAAGGTGCGGTACAGAGCGGCGGTTGGCACCACCCGCACCTCAAGGTGGCCCATGGCGACACCCATACCTTGGTGGTGGAATTCCTTGCCCAGCCCCCAGGAGCAACCGCAACCGTTATCTCCGGTCTGCTGCCCATCACCGCTACAGTCACCGTTCGTGCGGACCATGCCATTGTTTCCGTGAAGGCGCTGGCCGAGGCCAACGAAGTCACCACCCAAGTCCTTCATTGAAAAATTGAGCGCGATGCAGATAGACGTGATCTCCGACACGGTGTGCCCCTGGTGCTTTATCGGCAAACGGCGTATCGCCCGGGCGCTGGCGACGCGGCCCGATATCCGCTTTGACGTGAAGTGGCGCCCCTATCGCCTTGATCCTACCTTGCCGCGTGAAGGCATGGACCGGCAGGCCTATATGCGGCGGAAGTTCGGCGACGATCCGCAGAAGATTCTCGAAACGCATAAGTTGATCATCGCCGAGGGTGCCAAGGATGGTATCGAATTCGATTTCTCGGCAATTACGCGCCGGCCCGACACACTCAACTCCCATCGCCTGATCCGTTGGGCGGAGGCAGCGGGGGTACAGGATGAGGTAGTGGAGCGGTTATTTATCGCTTATTTCGAGAATGGCGAGGATATCGGCGATATCCGCGTCTTATCAGACATCGCTGACCTCTGCGGGATGGATGGACTTGAAGTGGCGGAATTGCTGGAAAGCAATGCCGACCGTGCCCTGGTAGAGCGTGAAGACCAGATCGCCCATGAAATGGGTATCACCGGTGTGCCGGCAATGATCTTTGGCGGCAAACTGGCGGTATCAGGGGCGCGCGAGCCGGAAATGCTGGTAGCAGTGATTGACCGGGTGCTGGCGATGCAGGCGGGTGAGCCGATAGCGCCGGCACCGGGTGGCGATACCGTAGAAGACGCGGATTAAGCTGCGTCTGCAACGACCCGGTTTCGGCCCGAACGCTTGGCACGATAAAGCGCCTGGTCGGCGCGATGCAGCAAAGCGTCAGCGGTATCGTCCTTGCCTTCCATCTTGGCGATGCCGATAGAGATGGTGACGTTGAGTTGCCCGGGAGCACGGCTTATCTTCACAGGGTTGGCCTCGATAGACTGGCGCAAACGTTCGGCAATGGTATAGGCCGCGTTCACGTCGGTGTCCGGCATTACCACCACGAACTCCTCGCCGCCATAGCGGCAAGCCAGGTCAATGCCGCGGACATTGGCGGCAATGCGGCCGGCGAATTCCTTCAACACTTCATCGCCAATATCATGACCA
>JAFAVT010000160.1 GCA_019242275.1 Alphaproteobacteria bacterium | reverse complement strand
GCTTGCTCCAGAGTGCGAGCCATTGCGGGTCGTAGGCTATGGCGATGGGCGCGGGCGAGGCCGCCAAGGCCCTAACCGTCTGCGCGCTGTAAAAGATGTCAGAATAGCTGATGATGACGGGTTCCACAGCGAGCCATTCGCGAGCAGCGGCCAAAGTCATCACCATGTTGGTGTGCGCCCAGGCGGGATTATGGAACGCCTGGTCGCACAGACCGGAAACGAGTTCTGCGCGATAGCCCGTTGCAATGCCGACGCTGAGACAGCCGCCGTCTCGCAAGCTTCGACTCGCCCGTTCAATCAGCGTAACGCCCGCAAGCTTTACCAGCCCCTTGGGCCTGTCGTCCGTCAGGGCGCCCATGCGGCTGCCGCGCCCGGCAGCGAGAATGACAGCCTTCATCGGTGCGACCCAAAAAAGTCGCGGAACAAGCTAACATCTTCTGTCCGGCGCGGATTCAGCCGTTCGGGGTGCCACATGATGCCAAGGATCGGCTTATTGCTGACCCTCACCGCCTTGACGACGCCGTCCTCGCTGCGGCCACAGATGTTCAGCGGCGCCAACGAGTCGCGCGTGCCAAAGCGGTGAAAACTGTTCACCGCCGCCGGGCGGCCGTGAAACTCGATTGTCTGGCAGGGTTCAACATGGCCCTCGATAGGGTGGATCGCCACGCCGAAATACAACTGCACCATCTGCATGCCCCGGCAGACGCCCATCAGTGGCAGGCCATGTGCTAGGGCAAAAGATATGAGGAAAGTTTCCGTTTCATCACGTTCCGGCGCATCGCCCCCGAGGGGCACCGGATCGTTGCCCCCGGTCAATAGGATACCGCGCGGCTTCGTCAGCTTGATCAATTGTTCAGCAAACTCGGGCCGGTTGGGAACCGCAACCGGAAGCAGACCAGCCTGATGCAGAAAATCCCACCAATTTTGATCCAGAGCATCGCGCCGTTCGCCGGTAACCGTATCTGTTGTTACGCGCTGGCTGACAAGGATGGCAAGTCCATCGCTGTTCATGCCAGTATTTCGACCCGCTTGTTTGCGCAATCTATATTAAGCGATTTCGCAGCCGCCCACTGGCGAAACAGTGATTCGCCGGCGCCAATGACGGCCGGAATGCGCAATTCGCCGGCACGGATGGCCATGTGCGAGTTGACGCCACCGAAAGCGGTGATGAATCCGCCTATGCCGCGGGAAAAAATCCAGTCATAGCCCGGGTCGGCGCTCGGAATGACGACGATGGCGCCGCGCATTGCATCGGGAGCATCTTCCTGCACGACCGGCGCGGACACACAGAGCTGGGTAACAAAATTTGGCTCCGCTCGATGGGTGACGACGTAATGGGCGTCGGCGGGTTGGGTGATAAGGGCAGGAAGGCAAATTGCCTTGGTCATGCGGTAGCGTTCCCGGCCTTCACGCATGGATTGCCTGAGGACATGTCCCGAATCTTCGCAGGTGCTGGCCAACTGCAAGGCGGCATCAATGGTCGTATAGGAGAGATCGTCGCGCGAAAGACCATGACGCGCCCCCAGCGACGCCAGACATTCGAGCGCATCGGAGACGTTGCGGGTGAAGAGGAATTTTGCCTTTTCACGCCCTTCGATCGCGGACTTCAGGAAATTGAAAAGACCGACGACGTCGTCTTCCAGCCCATGCTCCTTGAGCAACAGGTTTATCGCATTCATTTGCGGGAGCGTCAGGGCGAAGGGACGAGCGGGCTCGGTATGACCGGCGGGCTGGGATTGCGTCCAGTTGAAATACAGGTCGGGCTCAACATCGTATCGCGGCGAGCGAATGTCATAGGTGCCGGGCCGTAGATGGCCATAACGCCGCAGGAAAACCTCGCGGCTCATTGCCCCCAGGTCGCGGGAGAGTTCACCCGATACAGTATTAAGACTTGCCAGAAAGTGCTGGAAGTCCTCCTCGCTGAGTGCACCAACCGCCACAAGCGAGCGCAACATCTGGATTGCTATGAAACCTGCCCGCGCCAGACCTGCAAAGGGCAGGGTGCCATAGCGCTTGCCATCCTCGATCAGCCAATAGAGCCGCAGGACCGGATCATCAATGTCGTTGCAGATGCGCGCATAGCGATCCTCCAACGTCTCAAGCTTTGCGATATCCTGCTGCCAGAGGCCTTTGCGGTTGTTGATAATGCCGTTGGTCAGCCGGCGAAGGCTATCGGCCAATGTGCCGATCTCGATTTCGGAAAAACCGGCTGCGCGCAACCGGTTGGACTGTTCCTGAATGTCCAGCGAATAGCAGGAGTAGATGATGGCGAATTCTACCTTGTCGTGCAGAGCTGGTTGTTTGGCCAAGGCATCAATGTAGTAATTCGCCAGTTTTTCAGCGAGTTCGTCAGGAACATCGCTTGGAATGAAAGAGTTAAAGCTGACGCGCACATCAATGTAAGGAATGCCGTGGAAATCGTGAAGAAGGGGAAAACCGCGCAGATTGCGATAGCCGTAATTGTGGCGTTGATACGACCAGATGGAGTCGGTGATCAGCTCGCGGTAAAGGGAAAGCGCCAAGGGCCGCGGCCGGAGGCCGATCATTTCAGCCGGATTCCAATCCGGCATCACGCCGAAAATGGCGCGACGGCCCCGCAGAAACGGATGGGGGCGGCTTTTGCTTTTGATTTGCGCCGCAATGCGGTCAAGAGTCTTACGGTGTTCCTGCGCGCCCAGGGGCGGCGTTATCTTCATTACCAGGGGCCTGGCCTGGAAAAGATAAAGTTCGTCCTCGATGTCGAAAGCGAATTCAAGATCCACCAGCTCAACCGCGGTGAGCGCTTCGACCTCGGTCATAAGCTCGAGCAGGCGGGCAACATGTTTGTCCGGCGGCGAGCGGCAATCCCTGCTGCAGATGATGGTTTGCGGTTCGTTTGAGCGGCCGCCGGTCACCGCGGTCGTGTCACTGCCGCCGGCGATTGTTATCACGGCATAGGGACTGCCGGTTGAAGGGTCGGCCGAAAATGCCACGCCGCTTCGCGTTACGTCGCGCAGCATCGGTTGGATCAGGATTTCGTGCGCCAAGTTTCCGTCCGGGTAGGACGCGAGGACGGATTCGATGGCAATACGCAAGGCGGCGACACCTACGACATCGAGAA
>JAFAVT010000334.1 GCA_019242275.1 Alphaproteobacteria bacterium | reverse complement strand
AGCACTTCCTTGCAGAAGCCGTTGACGATCAGCGACACCGCCTCGTCCTGCGGGATGCCACGCGCCAGGCAATAGAAGAGCTGGTCTTCCGCGATCTTGGAGGTCGTCGCTTCATGCTCGAGCCGCGCGGTGGGATTGCGGCTTTCGATATAGGGCACGGTGTGGGCGCCGCAGGCGCTGCCGATCAGCAGCGAGTCGCACTGGGTATAGTTGCGCGCATTTTTTGCCTTGCTATAGACTGAGACCAGGCCGCGATAGGTGTTCTGCGCCTTGCCGGCTGAAATGCCCTTGGAAATGATGCGGCTCTTGGTGTTGGCGCCCAGATGGATCATCTTGGTGCCGGTATCAGCCTGCTGGTAATGGTTGGCGATGGCGATGGAATAGAACTCGCCGATGCTGTGATCGCCCCGCAAAATGCAGCTGGGATATTTCCAGGTGATGGCCGAGCCGGTTTCCACCTGCGTCCATGAAATCTTGGAATGATCGCCGCGGCAATCTCCGCGCTTGGTGACGAAATTGTAGATACCCCCCTTGCCCTCTTCGTCGCCGGGATACCAGTTCTGTACCGTGGAATATTTGATCTCGGCATGATCCAGCGCCACCAGTTCCACCACGGCCGCGTGTAGCTGGTTCTCGTCCCGCTTGGGCGCGGTGCAGCCTTCGAGATAGGAAACATAGCTTCCCTCGTCGGCCACAATCAGCGTGCGCTCGAACTGCCCCGTCTCCGATGCATTGATACGGAAGTAAGTGCTCAGTTCCATCGGGCAGCGCACGCCCTTGGGCACATAGACGAACGTGCCGTCGGAGAAGACCGCCGAATTGAGGGTGGCGAAGAAATTGTCTGTCACCGGCACCACGGTGCCCAGATACTTCTTCACCAGTTCGGGATAATCGCGGATGGCTTCGCTGATGGGGCAGAAGATCACCCCTGCCTCATTGAGCTTTTCCTTGAAAGTGGTGGCGACCGAAACGCTGTCAAACACCGCATCCACCGCCACACCGGCCAGCGCCATCTGCTCGTTCAGCGGGATGCCCAGCTTGTTGTAGGTCTCCAGCAGCTTGGGATCCACTTCGTCCAGACTCTGCTTCTTGGGCGTGTTTTTGGGCGCGGCGTAATAATAGGCGTCCTGGTAGTCAATCTTGGGATAATGCACCCGCGCCCATTTCGGCTCTTTCATCGTCAGCCAGCGGCGGAAGGCGGCCAGGCGCCATTCCAGCATCCATTCCGGTTCGTTCTTCTTGGCCGAGATATAGCGCACGGTCTCTTCCGACAGGCCCTTGGGCGCCTTCTCCATCTCGATGTCGGTGACAAAGCCGTATTTGTACTTGTCGCCGATCTCGGCAACAGTATTGCGGGTGGCGGCGCTGCTCATGCGGCAACAACTCCAACCATTTGGCTTGCAATCTTGCGCTGCCACAACTTTGTGAGAGCGACGATGGCCGCCTCGATGTCAGCCGTTTCGGAATTCCAGCCCAGGCTGAGGCGCAAGGCGCAGGAGGCCAGGTCGTGCGGTACGCCCGTCGCAGCCAGCACATGGCTAACGGAAACCTTGCCGGAGGAGCAACTGGAGCCGGCGCTGAGCATCACGCCATCCAGGTCCAGCGCGATCAGCGCAGTCTCGGAGGAAAGGCCCGGCAAAGCAAAGTTTGATGTGCCAGCCAAGCGCGGCACCGCGGCGCCGAAAACCACAGCCTGCGGAACGGCTTGCAACAATTGCGTCTCAAAACGATCCCGCAAATGCCGGATGCGGGCGAGCTCGCCTTCACCATCGCGCAGAGCACGGGCAGCGGCGGCAAAACCGGCAATGCCGGAGAGATTTTCTGTGCCGGCGCGCAAGCCGCCCTGCTGGCCGCCGCCAACCATCTGCGGCGCAAAGGGCGCAACTTTCGCCACGATCAGAGCGCCAACGCCCTGCGGTCCGCCAAGCTTGTGCGCCGATAGCACCATATAATCGCACAGCGACGCATCCAGCGCGATCTTGCCGGCTGCCGCCACGGCATCCACCAGCAGCAGCGCGCCGGCTTCGCGTGCCAGTTGCGAAATCTCCGCCATGGGTTGGATCACGCCGGTTTCATTGTTGGCAGCCATCACCGCCACCAAGGCACGGCCCTTGCCTTCGCGCAGCGCCACCCGCAAGGCTTCGCTATCGAGCACGCCGTCTGCACTCACCGGCAGAGATTCGAGCCGCAGCCCCGGTGTGCGCTCGGCCAGTCGCTGCGCCACCGCGGCAACCGCCGCATGCTCAATGGTGGAGATAAACAGGCGGGTGATGCGAAGAACCTTGTTGTCCGCTTCGTGCTGGTCAATGGCGCCTTCAATGGCGCCATTAAGTGCCAGATTGGCGGCCTCGGTGGCACCGCTGGTGAAGATGATATCGTGATCCCCGGCGCCGGCAAAACGGGCGATCTCGTCCTTGGCGTCATCAACCAGGGCACGCGCAGCGCGACCGCGCGCGTGCATGGACGACGGATTGCCGCCCACCGCCAGAGCGTGGGTTATCGCGCTCAAGGATTCGGG
>JAFAVT010000090.1 GCA_019242275.1 Alphaproteobacteria bacterium | reverse complement strand
CGCCCCTCGATGAGTGACGGCGCCCGGCCATGGGGATCGGCGGTGCCGCTCCCATGACGCACCGGCGACCCAATTTCCACCGCTCATGCAATTAGGGGACGCCATGCAAACCCAACTTATCCTCGTTATCGCCTGCGGCGTGCTGGCGCTGCTTTATGGCCTCTATACCATCCGTTCAGTGCTGTCGCTTTCAGCCGGCAATGCCCGGATGCAGGAAATCGCCGCCGCCATCCAGGAAGGCGCGCGCGCCTATCTCAATCGGCAGTACACCACCATTGCCGTGGTCGGCGCGGTGATCTTCGTTCTTGCCTCTGTTTTCCTGGGCTGGCAGGTGGGCCTCGGCTTCCTGCTGGGCGCGGCGCTATCGGGCGCCGCCGGCTATGTCGGCATGTATGTCTCCGTGCGCGCCAATGTCCGCACTGCCGAGGCCGCGCGCAGCGGTCTGGCAGCCGGTCTTTCAGTGGCATTCCGCTCCGGCGCCGTTACCGGCATGCTGGTGGTGGGCCTCGGCCTCCTGGCCGTGGCGGGTTATTTTGCCTTCCTGACTTTGGGCCTTGGCCTTGATCTTGCCAGTCCGGAACAGAGCCGCGTCATCGTTGACTCTCTCGTGGGCCTCGGTTTCGGCGCGTCGCTAATCTCCATCTTTGCCCGTCTGGGCGGCGGCATCTTCACCAAGGGTGCTGATGTCGGCGGTGATATGGTCGGCAAGGTGGAAGCGGGGATTCCTGAAGATGACCCGCGCAATCCGGCCACGATCGCCGACAATGTCGGCGACAATGTCGGCGACTGCGCCGGCATGGCGGCCGACCTGTTCGAGACTTTCGCCGTCACCACCGTGGCGACCATGGTGCTTGCCTCGATCTATTTCTCGGGCGATCTCAAGCCGGTACTGATGCTCTATCCCTTGGCCATTGCCGGCATGAGCATTATCACCTCCATCATCGGTACCTTCTTTGTGCGGCTTGGGGCGAACAACCACATCATGGGTGCGCTCTACAAAGGCGTCATTGTTACCGTCATTCTATCGCTGATCGGTCTATGGCCGCTGACCGACTGGCTGGTAGGAATGAGCAATACGCTTTCGATCGGGGACGGCGCCGACACCGTCAGTTTCACCGGCATGACACTGTTTGAATGCGGCGTGGTGGGACTCGCCGTCACCGGCGCCCTGATCTGGATCACCGAATATTACACTGGCACCGGTTTTTCGCCGGTAAAACGCATCGCCCAGGCTTCCGTTACGGGCCATGGCACCAATGTGATCCAGGGGCTGGCGGTTTCCATGGAAGCCACCGCCATGCCGGCCATCGTGATCTGTGCCGGCATCATTCTCACCTATTCCATGGCCGGCCTGTTCGGCATCGCCATCGCCGTCTCTACCATGCTGTCACTCGCAGGCATGGTGGTGGCGCTGGATGCCTTTGGACCTGTCACGGATAATGCCGGCGGCATTGCGGAAATGAGCGGCCTGGAAGGCGATGTCCGCAAGACCACCGACGCGCTGGATGCGGTGGGTAACACCACCAAGGCTGTCACCAAGGGTTATGCCATCGGCTCGGCGGGCCTTGGCGCACTGGTGCTGTTCGCCGCCTACACCCAAGACCTGAAATACTTCACCGCCCAAGGCACCGGCTTTTTCGCGGGCATTGATCTGCCCAGTTTCAGCCTGGCTGATCCTTGGGTTGTGGTGGGACTGCTTTACGGCGGGGTGCTGCCTTTCCTCTTCGGCGGCATCTCCATGACTGCGGTCGGCCGCGCCGCCGGCGCCGTTGTCGAGGAAGTGCGCACCCAGTTCCGCGAAATGCCGGGCATCATGCAGGGCACGGAAAAGCCCAACTATGCCCGCGCTGTTGACCTGCTGACCAAGGCGGCGATCCGTGAAATGGTGGTGCCCTCGCTGCTGCCGCTGTTCGCTCCGGTGGTGCTGTTCATCATCGCCTGGCTGGTGGCGGGCAAGACGGCCGGGTTCAACGCGCTTGGCGCTTCCCTGATGGGGGTGATCGTTACCGGTCTCTATGTCGCCATTTCCATGACCTCAGGCGGTGGCGCCTGGGACAATGCCAAGAAGTTCATTGAGGATGGCCATCATGGCGGCAAGGGCTCCGACGCCCACAAGGCGGCGGTGACGGGTGATACAGTGGGCGATCCATACAAAGACACGTCAGGTCCGGCCGTGAACCCGATGATCAAGATTACCAACATCGTGGCGCTGCTGCTGTTGGCGACGCTGGCGAATTTGGGGTGATCTGATCCGCAGAAAGCAAAAAGCCCGGTGGCGACACCGGGCTTTTTTGCTTTGTATTTCCGATCAGATCAGGGCAGGCCACCACCGCCCGGATTCACGTCTGAGATTGGCGTCGTATCCTGGGTGGTCTGGGCATTCAGCAGCTGTTGCAGGAAGGTCAGTTCCTTGCCGCGGCTGGGTGTCTCGCGCGTTTCAAAGGCAATGACATGACCATCCTGCAAGCCGTAATGGCGCAGGCCAGTGACTTTGCCGTCCTTGTCGAAATAGACGGCGAGGATGCGGCGGTTCAGCACTGTCGGGGTGAAGAACACCACCTGCTTTTCTGTCTGGGAAATATAGTACCAGGCATTATCACCGCCGAAGGTGGTGGTGATGGAGGCGTAACCCAACCGTTCCTGTACCGTGGTGCGGGTATCCGTGCCCGCCTTGACTGTGGCCTCATTGGCAGGATCGGCGACATAGCCACGCTGGTTGATGACGGGGGTGCAGGCCACCAGCAACAGTGTGGCGCCGAAAGCCAAGGCCGCGGTGCTCCGTGCCAAAGCCCCAGTCACCTTCGTGCTTGTCAGCTTCATGCTACTCGTCTAACGCCTGTCTTTGCCCGCCCGCCTCCGTGCTAGCGCAGGGGAGGCGCCGGGCGCAAGAGCGGTTGCCGTAATGTTGAATCTTTTCAGGAAATCGGCCGCGCGCAAGGCTCTGGGGCTGCGACTTTATGGGGAACTTATTTCCCGCGCTCGCGCTCTGGTGTTTTTCCGCGAATTCGAGGTTGCTGATACCATTGATGGCCGTTTTGACCTGGTGGCCTTGCATGGCTGGCTGGCATTGGAGCATCTCGAGGGCGAGGCGGCGCAGGCCTTGATTGATGCCATCTTCATTGGCTTTGACGAAGCCATGCGAGAGCAGGGACAGGGCGATATGGGCCTTGGCCGCAAGATGAAGCAATTTGCCGATGCCTGGTATGGCCGGCTCGCCGCCTATTCCGCTGCCAAGGACACGCCGGCGCTGGCTGCGGCGTTGGCCCGTAATCTTTACCGCGGGGCCCGGCCCGACGACCGCGCCATGACCCTTGCCGAGTATGCGATCGCGGCCCGGGAATATTTGCGGTACGCGCCCGATGGCGTGCTGGATTTCGGGCCATTGCCGGTGCGAGGCTTGTTATGAGCGCGCTCATTTCCCGCGATTTTAACCTGGCGCGGCTGGGCAATGCCGGCGACCAAGTGCGGCTGGAAGCCGGTGAAGCAGAACGTTCCGCTATCGCGGCTTTGGCCGGGGTGCTGTCTCTTTCTCGCTTCGTTGCCACGGTGACATTACAGAAGACTGGACCAACCAAGTTTTTACTTTCCTATGAACTCGAGGCTGAAGTGGTCCAGTCCTGCGTGGTTACTTTGGAACCCGTCGCATCGCAGATCAGACGCAGCTTCAGGCGCGAACTTCATTTCCAAGGTCACGAACGGTCGGCGGCGCCGGCCGCCTCCGACATTTCTCCGGATGAGGCCGATGAGGTGGAGAATATAACCAGCCTGCATTTCGACCTGGCCGGACCCGCGATAGAGGAGTTCTTGCTGGCCCTCGATCCCTATCCCCGCCGTCCCGGCGTCGAGTTTGACCCCGGCGAGGATGCCAAAGCCCGCGCCGAAAGCCCCTTTGCTGCCCTGAAAAGCCTGAAACCCAGCAAATAGAAGGCCTTACGGCAGGGTATTTCTACTTGATAACGTGGGGGCATTCCTGCTACCTCCGCGCCCTCGATTTGCCCTTTAAGGGCCTCAAGGAGTTTCCGCCATGGCGGTCCCCAAGCGAAAAACCTCTCCGTCACGCCGGAATATGCGCCGTTCCCATCACGCTTTGACGGCGGCAGCTCATGGCGACTGTCCCAATTGTGGTGAGAAGAAGCTGCCCCACCATGTCTGCGCCTCTTGTGGTCATTATTCCGACCGCGAAGTTGTGAAAACCGCAGACTGACCCCAAACTCCCGCCCGAAGAACGAATCTTTCGGAACAGGGCCCGCGGTGACGCGTGAATTGACGGTTTCCATTGATGCCATGGGCGGCGATGCCGGCCCTGGCGTTGTCATATCCGCCCTGGTTCGGACCCTGGAGCGCCAGCCGGGCACCCATTTTCTGCTGCATGGCGATGAAGCGGCGCTAACCCCGCTGCTGGGGAAATTTCCCAAACTGAAGAAACGGGTGACGGTGCGACATGCGCCTGAGCGCGTGACCATGGACGACAAACCCAGCCAGATTGCCCGGCGCGGCCAGAACACCTCGATGTGGCGCGCTGTTGCCTCGGTCAAGAAGGGGGAGGCTGATGTCGCCGTCTCTGCCGGCAACACCGGCGCTCTGATGGCGATGAGCCTTTTGCAGCTTCGCACCATCGAGGGCATTTCACGTCCTGCCATTGCCTCGATCTGGCCCACCATGAAGGGCCGCACCGTGGTCCTGGATGTCGGCGCCAACGTCACCGCCACAGCCGAGCAGTTGGTGGATTTCGCGGTCATGGGCGAGGCCTTTGCCCATGCCATGCTGGGGCTGGAACGGCCTATTGTGGGGCTGCTCAATGTCGGCTCGGAAGAAATGAAGGGGAATGATGCGGTGAAGGGCGCCGCCCAGATTCTGCGTGCCGCCAAGCTGCCGATTGCCTTTCATGGCTTTGTCGAAGGCAACGACATCACCCAGGGCGTGGTTGATGTGGTGGTGACCGACGGTTTTACCGGCAATATTGCTCTTAAAACCGCTGAGGGTGCGGCGAAGCTTATCGCGCAATATCTGAAACAGGCGTTGAGGCGGTCCTTATTGGGTACGATCGGTGGTTTCTTTGCGCGCGGTGCCCTCAACACGCTGAAACGAAATATTGATCCGCGCGCCGCCGCCGGGGGTATTTTCCTGGGGCTCGGCGGCATTGTGGTGAAGGCCCATGGCGGCACGGACGCGATAGGTTTTGCCGGCGCGCTGGACATGGCCATTGATATGGCAAGGGCCGACATCAATGCTCGCATCACCACCGACCGCAGCGCCATTACCCCGGATATGGAACAGGCGGCGCTGACGTGATCCGGGCTCGCATCATCGGTTGCGGCGCTTTTCTGCCGGACAATGTCGTCACCAATGACGACTTGGCAAAAAGGGTTGATACGTCGGATGCCTGGATTCAGGAACGCACCGGTATTCGTCAGCGCTACATCGCCAAGGAAGGACAGAATACCTCTGATTTGGCCTTGGGTGCCGCCCGGGCTGCTCTCACCGATGCCGGCATTGACGCAGGCGAAATTGATTTCGTCATTGTCGCCACCACCACCCCGGATCGCTCTTTTCCCTCGGTCGCCACCATGGTGCAGTCGCGGCTGGGAATGAGCCATGGCGCGGCTTTTGACGTGCAGGCGGTCTGTTCCGGTTTCATTTATGGGCTGTCTCTGGCCGACAGCCTGATCCGTACCGGCCAGGCCCGCACCATTCTCTTGATCGGTGCGGAAACCATGAGTCGCCTGCTGGATTGGAGCGACCGTGCCACCTGCGTGCTGTTTGGCGACGGCGCCGGCGCGGTCGTGCTTCAGGCCCATGACGGCAAAGGCGACAATTCCGACCAAGGCATCCTCAATACCAGGATTTATTCCGACGGCCGTCTTCACGACCTGCTCTATACCGATGGCGGCGTTTCCCTGAGCCGTAGCGCGGGCTTGCTGCGGATGCAGGGCAAGGAAGTCTTCAAGCACGCTGTCACCAACATCGCGGCCGCCATCGAGGCCTCGGCGGCAGCGGCGGGAATTCCCATATCCGCGGTGGACTGGTTTGTGCCCCACCAGGCCAACCAGCGCATTCTGGATGGCACCGCCCGCAGGCTGGGTATTGATCCGGCCAGGGTGGTTTCGACCGTGGCCAGCCACGGCAATACATCGGCGGCTTCGGTGCCGTTGGCCTTGGTAACAGCGGTGAAGGACGGTCGGATCAAGCGGGGTAACCTGGTGCTGCTTGAAGCCATGGGCGCTGGTTTCACCTGGGGGGCCTGCCTCCTGCGCTGGTAGGGCCGTTGCCTGCCATATATTAAATGCCTCTCCCAACCCTCTGATATTGACGGGCTTTCCGGCCGGGCCTAGGCTCCCTGTGGATAAATTGGAGTCGCTGGGGCCAATGACCGGAACTTTGACACGTGCCGACCTTACGGAATCGGTTTTTTCCGCGGTGGGTCTGTCACGCACCGACTCGGCGCAGATGGTCGAGGACATGCTTGAGGAAGTCTGTGGTGCGTTGGCCAAGGGCGAAACGGTGAAGCTCTCGTCCTTCGGCACGTTCGCGGTTCGGCAGAAGAGCCAGCGAATGGGCCGCAATCCCAAGACAGGCGATGAAGTGCCGATCGCCCCGCGCCGCGTTCTGGTGTTTCGTCCCAGCCATGTGCTCAAGGCGGTGATCAACGGTCAAACCCCGCCGGTGGAAGCAGAGGATTAAGTTTTGTCGTCGCCCGCGTTTGCCTTTGTCGAAAAGTCGCCGGAAGCCTTCCGCTCCATCAGCGAGGCCGCCAGCGATCTCGATTTGCCCCAGCATGTGCTGCGTTTCTGGGAAAGCCGTTTTGTCCAGTTGAAACCGGTCAAACGGGCCGGCGGCCGCCGCTATTATCGTCCCGAAGACATTGACCTGCTGCGCGGCATCCGCGCCCTGCTTTACAGTGATGGGCTCACCATTCGCGGCGTGCAGAAGCTGCTGAAGGATCGCGGTGTGCGCCATGTCGCGGGAATTGGCCGTGGGGCCCGCTTTAGCCCCTCGGTGCCGCTGCCGCCCATGCCGCGTCCGGTGCAGGCGGTGGATTTGTTCGCCGCTGAACCGGCGCCTGCCGTTGGACTGGCTGCCGCCGAGCGGGCAAGGCTGGAAAGCTTGCTGGCTGAATTGCTGGGGCTGAAGCAGCGCTTGAAGGCCCGGCGCGCCTGATTTTCCTGCCAAAGTTGACGAAGGGCGACGGCCCCTATATTTCCGCGCCCTCGGGCCGAAGGCCCGGTGTCGGGACGTAGCGCAGCCTGGTAGCGCATCTGCCTGGGGGGCAGGGGGTCGGAGGTTCAAATCCTCTCGTCCCGACCATTCAATTCCAATGATTTCGTCATTGGAATTGAATGCCAAGCCCGCCCGCCGGTGGCTAGCGACAGCGTCGTGGCCACGCGGAAGTGAGGGCGGGCGCGGCAGGCGAAAAGCCGAGATTTTTTCGGTTATTCGCAGTTTGAAAATGAATGACAAGCGGCGCCGCGCGTCGGGCAAAAACTGCGCATTGTAATCATGGCTTGGGAGTTCAGGATGAAGCTGCTGCGTTACGGACCTGTTGGCGCTGAAAAGCCCGGCTTGCTCGATTCCGATGGCGCTATCCGCGATCTCTCTGACGTGGTGCCGGATATCACGGGCGCTGCCCTCACGCCGGAAGGCCTGCAAAAGCTGGCCGCCCTGGATGTGAAAAGCCTGCCCAAGGTGGACGGAAATCCGCGCCTTGGCGCTTGCGTCGCCGGCGTCGGCAAATTCATTGGCATTGGCCTCAACTTCGCTGATCATGCCGCCGAGACCGGCAATCCGCTGCCCAGCGAACCGGTCTTCTTCATGAAGGCAACGTCATGCCTTTGCGGCCCCTATGATGATGTCATCAAGCCTCGCGATTCCACGATGCTCGACTGGGAAGTTGAGCTGGGCTTTGTCATCGGCAAGAAGGCGTCTTACGTGACAGAAGCGGAGGCGCTGGATCACATCGCCGGCTTCTGCCTGGTGAACGATGTCTCTGAGCGAGAATTTCAGACCAAGCGCCCTGGCGGTCAGTGGGACAAAGGCAAAGGTTGCGATACCTTCGGGCCGGTCGGTCCCTGGCTGGTGACACGTGATGAGATCGGCGACACTGGCAATTTGCCGATGTGGCTGGAGGTCAACGGCCGGCGCTTCCAGGACGGCAACAGCAACACCATGGTGTTCAAGCCCGCGTTCCTGGTGGCCTATCTCAGCCGCTTCTTCACCCTTCACCCCGGTGACCTCGTCACCACTGGAACGCCGCCCGGCGTCGGACTGGGCCAGAAGCCGGCGCCGATTTTCCTCAAGCTTGGCGACGAGATGCGCTTGGGGATTGATGGCCTGGGCGAGCAGCGCCAGAAGGTCGTGGCGGCTTAACGCAGCGGGCGCGGCCTATTTCGCTGTGCGTACCGGCAGCGGGATATTGCAGACATCAATGTGGCCGGCAGGCCGCGCGAACCAGGCGTCACGCCGGTTGCGCCGCGCCTCGACATAAGCCTGGAAACTGGCGCTGTCCGGCCGCAGCAATTGCAGGCGAGGGGCATGGGGCGTTTCGGAAGCCAGGGCCACTGATAGAATGCGGGTGCGCTGCGCCGGTTTTTCATAGAAGCCCAGCGCGCCGCTGCCGCGCGGCAGGGATGACAGCAATTCCATACCGCTGACGACGCGGCCCAGCAGCGTGATGTTGCGGTCCAGGTGTCGGGGCGCCTGACCATTGACGGCATAGAGCTCGACGCCGCTGCCGGATGCCGGCGCGACGTCACGGCCGGCGCCCACCATGCCGTAGCAATGCACCAGCCATTCGCGCGCGCCACCGCTGGCGGCAGGAAAATCACCGTCGAAACCGGCCTGGCGTGCATAAGCGTCCGCGTCCGGAAGGGGCCGGAATGAGGCCCGACGCGGCTGCTCGAATTCGGCATAGCCCGGGTGCGAGGCTTCCGCCTTGGCCTTGGGCCCATCCTGTGACCATTGCACGACATAATTGTCCTGCGCGCGCACGATCCAGCCGCCATCAAAATAATGGGCATGCGCCAGCCGTTTGAGATTGGCGACGGTGTGGGGCGCGAAATCCGGAGCCAGTTCGATGATAACCGTGCCCGCAGGGAGCCGCATCACGAGCAGGTTGGCAGGATCGAGCGTCCGCCAGTCCGCGGCGGGAGCCCCTGCCACAATGTCCGCCGGCGAAAGCGGTGCAGCGCCCAGGCATAGGGTTGTTGCCAGAAGAGCAAAAAGATGGCGCCTCATGGCAACACATCCGCATTTTCGGGATGGCGTTGAAACCAGATGCGCGCATAGGAACAATAGGGTTGCAGCTTCAGCCCATGCGCGCGCGCATAATCGGTTAGCGCCGCCATGAAGCGGCCCGCCGCGCCCGTGCCGCGAAGGTCGGGGTCGGCCTCGACATGCACCAGGGCGTAAGCATCGTCCATTATCCGGTAGCTGGCGAAAACCAGCTTGCCGTCTTCTTCCTGCACAAAGCGATGATGATCGGTGTCTTTGAAAATCATTTCTTTGACGAGTCGCGGTACATCCACGGCAGCGCCAGGCCAATGGGAACGATCCAGAGCGTTCCGGCCAGAGCATAAAATAGCAGGCTGACCATCCAGCTCGCACCGGGCAACACCCGCCATTGCAGGCCGGCAATGAACACGGCATAGGCCGGCAGCCAAAGGAAGATGATCAGGATGGCGGCAATCAGGGTCTTGGTGCGGCGGGTCATGGCTCGGAAGTGGACGGGCGGCGGTCGGAAGGCTATCAGATGCCCCCCATGAACACAGTGCAAAATTTCTGGAAAAGCCCGCGCGCGGTTGGTTTGTGGCTGTTGGCAGTCGCAGCCGTGATCCTGGCTATGGTGGTGATCGGCGGCCTGACGCGGCTGACCGGTTCGGGTCTTTCTATCACCCAATGGGACGTGATTGTGGGTGTGCTGCCGCCGCTCAATGACACACAATGGGCCGAAGCTTTCGCCCGTTATCAGCACATTCCCCAATATTCCGCGGAAAATCAGGGCATGTCCCTGGAAGGCTTCAAAGGCATTTTCTGGTGGGAATGGGCGCACCGTTTCCTGGGTCGGCTGGTGGGCCTGATCTTCCTGTTGCCGTTTCTCTGGTTTGCCGCCACCGGCGCCATCGCGCGTGCGGCCTGGCCGCGTTTCGTGGTGCTGTTCTTGCTGGGAGGACTGCAAGGTCTGATCGGCTGGTGGATGGTGCAATCAGGGCTGGAGGTGCGGGTCAGCGTCGCGCCCTATCGGCTGATGATTCATCTCGGCACTGCGATCATTCTTCTAGGCGCAATGGTCTGGACGGCGCTGGATTATCTGCGGGGAGAGGGGAGGAAGAACGTGCCAGGCTATGCGCTTAGCTTTATCGCGCTGATTTATCTTCAAATGCTGCTGGGCGCACTGGTGGCGGGGTTGCATGGAGGGCTGATCTACAACAGCTGGCCCGACATGAATGGGCAATTGTTTCCCGAGGATGGATTTTTCTATGCGCCGTGGTGGCGCAATTTTTACGAAAACCCCGCACTGGCGCAGTTTGATCACCGCATGATCGCCTATGCCGTGGCGGCGCTGGTGATCGTGGTTTACCGCCGCGCTCTCAGGCTCGGGAAAGGTTTGCCCAAGGACAGCGGCAAGGCCGCGACCATCCTGGTCGCCGTCCAAATCTTCCTGGGTATTGTCACGCTACAGTTTCGCGCCCCGGAATGGCTGGCGGCGCTGCATCAATTGACGGCGGCATTGCTGTTTTGTGCCGCGGTCTGGCATGCGCACGAATTGAAGGCTCAGACCATCGCCTGATCGAGATCGGCGATGATGTCCGGCACATCCTCGATCCCGATGGACAGCCGGATCACATCATTGCCGGCGCCGGCCTTGGCGCGGTCCTCGTCCGACAATTGGCGATGGGTGGTCGAAGCCGGATGGATAATCAGGCTGCGGGTGTCGCCGATATTGGCGAGATGGCTGAACAGCTTGACGCTGTTGACCATCTTCATGCCTGCCTCATAGCCACCCTTGAGGCCGAAGGTGAAAACGCTACCGGCGCCCTTTGGGCAGTATTTTTGGTGCAGCTTGTAGAAAGGATTATCCGACAGGCCCGCATAATTCACCCAGTCTACCTTCGGATTGGTTTTCAGCCATTTCGCCACCGCCAGAGCATTGTCGCTATGCTTCCGGATGCGCAGCGGCAGGGTTTCCATGCCTGTCAGCACCAGAAAGGCGTTCATCGGCGACAGCGACGGCCCAAGGTCGCGCAAGCCCAGCACGCGGGTGGTGATGGCGAAGGCCATGTCGCCAAAGGTCTCCCACATCTTCATGCCGTGATAGGACGCGTTTGGCTCCGACAGCGAGGGAAACTTGCCGCTGCCCCAGTCGAACTTGCCGCTGTCCACGATCACGCCGGCCATCGAATTGCCGTGCCCTCCCAGGAATTTGGTGGCGGAATGCAGCACGATGTCGGCACCCCATTCGATAGGCCGGATAAGATAGGGTGTTGCCAACGTGTTATCCACGATCAACGGCACGCCGGCGTCATGGGCGATCCTGGCGATTGGCTCGATGTCGGTGATGATGCCGCCGGGATTGGCGATGCTTTCGACAAAGACGGCGCGGGTCTTGTCGTTGATCAAGGGCTTGAAACTGTCCGGATCGGTGGCGTCGGCCCAGCGCGTGTACCAGTCAAACTTGGCAAAACCCTGCTTCATCTGATTGACCGAGCCGCCGTAGAGCTGGCGCGCCGCCACAATCTCCAGCCCCGGTCCCATCAGGGTGTGGAAAACAAGCAATTGAGCGGCGTGGCCGGAGGCGCAAGCCAGACCGATACGGCCACCCTCCAGTGCGGCCACCTTTTCCTCCAGCACGGCCTGGGTGGGGTTCATGATCCGCGAATAGATGTTGCCGAAGACCTGCAAGTTGAAGAGGGCAGCGGCGTGGTCGGCGTCCTCGAAAACAAAAGCGGTGGTCTGGTAGATCGGCGTGGCCCGTGCCCCCGTGGCGGGATCAGGCTGGGCCCCGGCATGAACGCTCAATGTGCTGAAACCATAATCGGCCATCTCACCCTCCGGCGTGTTCGATCTTAAGGTCATCCTCGACGCGCCGTACCCAGGCATGCACCTGCGGCCAGCGCTTGAGATCCAGTTCTGCCTCATGGGCAAAACGCGTATAGGCCACCAATGCGACATCAGCGAGGCTGAGCCGTGTGCCGACGAAATAGGCGCGGTCCTTGAGATGATTGTCCATCAGGGTCAGCACTGCCTCGCTTTTTGTCACCAGCGTTGGATCAATATCGGGCTTGCTCAGATAGTGCTTGTGGAAGCGCAGCACCGCCACGGCCGGCTCGTGGCTGTATTGCTCCCAGAAAAGCCACTGGAACATCAGGGCGCGCTCGAACGCATCATCGGGGATGAGGTCACTGCCCCAGGCCAGGTGCAGGATAATGGCGTTGGACTGGGCCAGCGGGCCATGATCAGCAAAGACCGCCAACGGCACCTGGCCGGCGGGATTCATCGCCAAAAACTCCGACGTGCGCGTTTGCCGCTTCATCACGCTGGTCTCGATCCATTCATAGGGCAGACCCAGCCGATCGGCGACAAACTTTATCTTCAAGCAGTTGCCGGAGATGGAATCGCCATAGACAGTCAATGCGGCGTTATCAAGCGACATACAGGTCCCCAGGAAAATGCTTGAGCGAAGAATATTTTCTAACTGTTTTTCAGACTTCCGCCCTTGCCGAACAACATCGGCTTTCGGTTATCAATAAATTTGCGATTGACGCCCATCCAGCCCAGCTCGCCGGAAAAACGTCCATGCTCGATCTTGGGGCACCGGTCCATGATAACCGTGAAGCCGGCCTCCTTACCGATATTTTCAGCCTCCTCGCTGATGACGCCCAGTTGCATCCATAGCACCTTGATGCCCAGCCGATCTTTTTCCGTCACGGCCTCGCGGGCGATGGCAGGGGCAAATTTGGCTTCACGGAAGATATCCACCATATCCACGGGCGCAGGCACGTCTTTCAGGCTGGCATACACCTTCTGCCCCAATATTTCCTGACCCGCCGCACCCGGATTCACCGGAATAACTTTGTAGCCCTTGCCCAGCAGATACATCATGGCGAAATAGGAGGGCCTTATTGCATTCGCCGAGGCGCCGACCATGGCAATGGTCTTCACCGAGCGCAGAATGGAGCGGATAACGGTATCGGAATAGTGCGGCATCAGATTCTGCCTATTCGTTCCAGCACGCGCTTGCGCGCCAGCATCCGGTCGCGGTCGGTGATATGGATCAAATGGACCATGCGACGAATGAGTGCGTCCTCTTCCGGATCAAGCACGCCATCAGCATAGGCGACTTCCCACATCATCTCGACCAGATGAATGCGGTCGGCTTCGGTCATTTGTTCCGTCACCGCACTGGTCCATGGATGAAGTTGCACGCTCTCCTGGCAGGTCTGTTCTGCGGCATGCAGCAGGGCGGATGTTTCTTCGGCCGTCAGGGCGAATCTACCCTGCAGCAGGCGAAAGATCACGTCCCGTTCCTCGGGTTGGAAGATGTCGTCGCGATAGGCGGCCTCGATCAGCAGCACCGCCACCGCCAGCCTAAGGTCGGTGGGGGGCTTGGTGGCAGGCACGGAAAGGGTGCGAAGCAGCTGCTGGAACATGCGGGTGGTAATCTAGTGCGAGCCGCCCGATTTTTCATGCTCTTTCAGGTTAGGTCCGGTTTGCACGGCTCATGCTTGACGACGCTGATTTTGCCGCTCGGCTCCAGCGTCATGGATTTCACATTGGCGATATGCGCCATTCCATCAATACCTTCCTGGCGCAGCGCCTCATTGAAATCGGATTCCGAGATTTTCTGGCGTTTGCGAGCCTCCTCGTCAATCCGGCCATGGTCCACCAGGGTGACAGCGCGCCCTTCGACAAAATGCGCCAGCCGGCGGTTGCGGGCCACGCAATGGGCGATCACGACATGCAGAACCGCCATGACCGCGGCCGCTGCCATGGTGCCTATCAAGGGAGAACTGCCGGTCATGGCGCGAGCCAGGGCCGAGCCCACCATGATGGTCATGGCGATATCCAGAGCCGACCAGTGGCCAAACATGCGCGGTCCGGCCAGCCGCAGGAGAAGCAGGCCATAGAAGAAAATCAGCACCGCCCGGGCGCTTTCCTGAGCCGTGGAAAGATGATTCTGAACCCCGAAGATCGCGATAAGAACCTGATCCATGCCTTGAGGAACTGACGGTTCGCCTTACGGTTCCCCCAAGATTTTCCGGCCTTCGCGGTATTATATTACCGTATCAAGAAAAGCGCTGAATTTGCAAGATTCTCGTTGACCGGCAAGGCTCTGGTCCGTATATCCGCCCGTCTTTTCAAGGGTTGCCGGCTGCAAGTTCGATGTCGGCGCATGAGCGGCCTTCCCGGCCATGGAGAAGTGATTATGAAAACCTACTCGGCCAAAGCTTCCGAGATCGAAAAGAAGTGGGTGCTGATTGATGCCGACGGGCTGGTCGTCGGTCGCCTGGCTTCGATCATCGCCCTGCGTCTGCGCGGCAAACACAAGGCGACCTACACGCCCCATATGGATTGCGGCGACAATGTCATCGTCATCAATGCCGCCAAGGTCGTGCTGACGGGCAACAAGCTCAAGGACAAGACCTATTATCATCACACCGGCTATATCGGCGGTATCAAGGAACGCACCGCCGGCGCCATCATGCGCGGCCGCTTCCCCGAGCGCATCGTCGAAAAGGCGGTGGAGCGGATGATCCCGCGTGGGCCCCTGGGACGTCGCCAACTCGCCAATCTGCGGGTTTATCCGGGCGCCGCCCATCCGCACGAGGCGCAGCAGCCGGTAACGCTCGACGTCGCCAAGATGAATCCGAAGAACACCCAGTCCAAAACCTCCACTTCCAAATCGGATAAGGCAGCTTAAAATGGCTGAAGAGAACAAGTTCACCGAACTCAAATCCACCCTGATCAAGGCCAAGACCGCCGAGACGGAGGCCACCAAGGCTGACAACAAGCGCGATGCCAAGGGCCGCGCCTATGCCACCGGCCGCCGCAAGGAATCGGTCGCCCGCGTCTGGATCAAGCCCGGCTCAGGCAAGATCATCGTCAATGACCGCGACGAGAAAGTTTACTTCGCCCGTCCGGTGCTGCGCATGATCCTGCGCCAGCCGCTGATCGCCGCCAATCGCGATGGCCAGTTTGACGTCATTGTCACCGTCACCGGCGGCGGTCTTTCCGGTCAGGCCGGTGCGGTGCGCCATGGCATCTCCCGCGCCTTGGTGGCTTATGAACCGGCGCTGCGCGCGGCGCTGAAACCCGGTGGCTTCCTCACCCGTGATCCCCGCGCTGTCGAGCGCAAGAAGTATGGCCGCCCGAAGGCACGCCGCAGCTTCCAGTTCAGCAAGCGTTAATCGCCGCTATTCATCGAAAACCGCCTGGAGAAATCCGGGCGGTTTTTGCCTTTCGCGGTCCCGGAGAGACACCCAAATAACGCGACGTTAACGCTGGCCGATTAACTTCGCACGGCGTTGCCGGAGCAGGCCATGACGATCGCGGTTTCCCCCGTCATGCCGCACTGCGCCGCTTTGGCGCTCCGCCGGCTTGTCCTGCTGGTTTTTCCGGCCGCGATCTTTCTGTCGGCTTCGCTGCTGTTCTGGATCGAGCCGCTTTTTTCCAAAATGGTACTTCCGGTACTGGGTGGCTCTTCTGCCGTGTGGTCGGTTGCCATGGTCGTGTTCCAGGGCCTGATGCTGGCGGGCTATCTCTACGCGCATCTGCTGACCCGCTATCTCCAAACCCGCCATGCGGTGCTGGTGCATGCCGTTATCATGGCGGCAGCGGCTCTTTGGCTGCCGATCGGCATGGCTGCCGGATTCCATGCTCCGCCGCAGCACGGCCTTTCGCTCTGGCTGATCGCGCTTTTCCTGGCTTCGATCGGCTTACCCTTCTTTGCCCTGGCCGCGAATGCCCCGTTGCTGCAAGCCTGGTTCGCCCGCAACAATAGTGAAAATGCCTATCTGCTGTATCGCGCTTCCAATCTCGGTTCGGTTCTTGTCCTGGTCGCCTATCCATTCCTGATCGAGCCGGTGCTGGGTCTGGCAGCCCAGTCGCGGCTGTGGAGCATTGGCTATGCCGGCCTGGTGATGGCCGTTATTGCCGGCGGCGCCCTGACTTTGCGAACGCCCGCCCTGCAGCGCTTGCAGCCGCTTCCTCTGACGCACGCTGCTCTTCATTGGCGTGACCGCCTCAGTTGGGCCGCACTCGGCTTTGTGCCGTCTGGATTGTTGATCGCGGTGACGGCCCATATCGCCACTGACGTGGCGTCGGGACCATACATCTGGATCTTTCCGCTTGCGCTTTACCTGCTCAGCTTCGTGCTGGCATTTTCCGATCGGCCGCTGCTACCCGCCAGGACGATATTGGCCACACAGCCCTTCACCACAGCGGCACTGGTGGTGCTCTTCCTTTGGGGCAGCAGGCTTAACTGGATAATCTCGCTGGCGGGCCATCTCGCTGCCTTTTTCACCGCTGCCATGGTCTGTCAGACTGAGCTCTATCGCCGCCGCCCTGCTCAGGAATCGCTGACACAATTCTATGCCTGGCTTTCATTCGGCGGCGTCCTGGGCGGCATCTTCGCTGCCCTGTTGGCGCCCCAGATGTTCAATACCATTTTCGAATATCCCCTGCTGACCTTCGCGGCGCTGCTGGTACGGCCTGGCATCTGGAAAACACCGCGCGTCGCGTGGCTGCGGGGTGGGGCTTTTGTGATCCTTCTCGCCGGCATCCTGGCAGTCGCGATCTGGCTCAAAGCCATCGCTGCCTTCGTGGTTGCGGTGACAGTGCTGGCCGCCTTCCTGGCATTCCAGGGACCAGTGCCAACGCGATTGCTCGGTCTTGCCGGCCTTTTGCTGGCAGTGACGCATTTCTACGACCCAACCCAAAGCATTGTCCTGCGCGCGCGTTCCTTCTATGGCGCCTACAAAATTGCTGACCTTCCTTCGGGCCGCTTTCGTGTTCTCTACCAGGGTACGACGGCGCACGGCGGTGAGCGGCTGCGCGATGATGCGGGCCGCCCGATCACCTCCGGGCGCCCCGAACGGCTGGCCTATTATTACGCGGGCGGGCCTTACGATGACGGTATCCAGGCAGTTCGCCGGCGCTTGGGCGGCCGTGTTGATCATGTGGCGTTGATCGGCTTGGGAATTGGCGCCTTGTCCTGCGCCGCCGCGCCCGGCGAAGCTTTGACAATTTATGAACTCGATCCCATGAGCGCCCAAATCGCGCGCAACCGCGACCTTTTCCGCTCTCTTTCGGTATGTGCGCCGGTCGCACCGGTCGTCATTGGTGACGGCCGTCTGACCCTGCGCCAGGCCAGGCCCAATTTGGGGCTCATTCTCCTGGATGTATTTTCCTCCGACTCCGTGCCGCTGCACATGCTGACGCGTGAAGCTTTTGGGCTCTACAAGTCGCGGCTGGCGCCGCACGGTGCCATCGTCATCAATCTCAGCAACAAGAACATGCAATTGGCAGACGCGGTTGCCGCCTCCGCCGCCGCCAATGGGATGGTGACGGCCGTTACGCTGGGCCACCAGCAGACAGATTCCAAGGAAACATTGCACTTCCGGGCCGAAGTGGTGCTAGTGGCGCAAAGTGCGGACGATTTGCAGGGGCTCAAACTGGGTTCGGACTGGCACATTGTTCATCCCCGCCCCGGCACGCCCACCTGGACGGATGATTATTCCAACGTCCTGAGCGCGATCCTGCTCAAGGCACAAGAATAGAACAGCTTTCAGCTGGCAGGCTTTACCGCCGGATCAAATCGCGGCGGCGGCGGGCCATAGGCGTTTTCGTGCGCATCCCCGGGCTGCACCCAGAAATAGAGCAGGACAATGCAGACCACCAAGGTCGCCGCGCCGGCCAGTCCCAGCCCGGGTGCGAAGATCAGGCCAAGAAAGCCGGTCAAGACCACAGCCATGGTGGTCAGGATGGCGGCGATCTGTGTCGCCGCCATCAGCAGAAACAACAGCCAAACCATGCGGCCATCCCGTCCCGTGTCCTGCAACCGGCGCGCGCCCATGCCGACCGAGGGCAGCAATATTGCCAGGTGGAAGAGCGCGGCAAGCGGCAGCCAGGTTGCGGCTTGCAAAATGCCCACAAGCAGCGACAGAACAAGGCTCGCGAGCACGAAATACCA
>JAFAVT010000082.1 GCA_019242275.1 Alphaproteobacteria bacterium | reverse complement strand
ATCAAAGGCCTGCACCGCCACCAAGACCGGCAGGCCGTCAATCGTACCGCGTGCCGCACTGAAGGCTTCGGGCCGACCAGTCTTGGCCTTGGCCGTTTTCATCTCGTCGGCGTATTTTTTTTCAGCCTTGAAGCGCAAAGGGTCGGCCGCCACCGTGACCGGCGGCAGCTCACTGAAACTATGCGGATCGAAAGTGTAGGCAAAGCGCTCCGCCGGCCCGATGCGCATGTGATGGCCACATTTGGGACAGACTTGCATGTTGGCGACAAGATCGCGATGGAAGATCATCTCGCCGCAGGAGGGACACTTCTTCCACAGATTCTCCGGCATATCGCCGCGGCCGGCGTCCTTGCCGCCGCCGGCGCCCTTGACCTTGGGCCGCACCAGATTGGTGATCCAGTTCATGCCTGCACCCTAGCACTTTTTGTTATTTTTGGTCGCGCAATTTCACACAAAACCGGTCTCCACTTTTGCGGATTGCGCTCTTGTGGCCTGCGCCAGCGCCGTGGCCAGCTCTGTCACCGCCTTAACCGCGCTTTTCGAGGATTCCGCTTCGGCAACCTTGTTGACAAGGGCCGAGCCCACCACCACGCCATCGGCAAGCCGGGCGATAGCGGCGGCCTGTTCCGGCGTCTTGATGCCAAAGCCTACCGCGACCGGCAAGGACGTGGCAGCGCGCACCCGGGCAATGGCGGCGGCGACATCGGATTCGGCGAAGGTTTTGGTGCCGGTGACGCCCGCGACCGAGACATAATAAAGATAACCGCTGGCGGCTTCCACGATCCGCTTCAGCCGGGCCTCGCCCGTGGTTGGCGTAATAAAACGGATCAGGTCCACCCCTTGCGCCGCTGCCGGCAAGCGCAGCACTTCGTCCTCTTCGACGGGCAGATCCACGGCAATCAGACCATCCACACCGGCTGCCGCCACATCACGGGCAAAGCGCGCGGTGCCGTAGGCGTGAATGGGATTGAAATAACCCATCAGCACCAGCGGTGTCTTGCCATCTTTCTTGCGAAATTTCTTCACCAATTCGATCACACGCGGCAGCGTCGCGCCCCCTTTAAGCGCGCGCGTGCTGGAGGCCTGTACCGCCGGGCCATCGGCCATGGGATCGGAAAACGGCATGCCCAGCTCGATGATGTCGGCGCCGCAGCCGGGTAGCGCCTCCAGGATGGCAAGCGAGGTTTGCATGTCAGGATCGCCGCCGCTGATGAAGGGGATAAAGGCGGCGCGCCCTTCCTTCCGCAACCTTGCGAAGGTGTCGCTCAACCGACTCACAATTTCTCCCCGAGATGCTCGGCAACCGAGAAAATGTCCTTGTCGCCGCGCCCCGACAGGCAAACAGCGATAATCTGGTCGCGCTTCATCTGACCTGCGATTTTGCAGACATGCGCAACGGCATGGGCGGATTCCAGGGCCGGGATGATCCCTTCCAGCTTGGACAGCAGCACAAACGCCTCCAGCGCTTCGCGATCAGTGACGGCGAAGTATTTGGCCCGACCGATATCCTTCAGCCAGCTATGCTCGGGCCCGGTTCCGGGATAATCCAGGCCGGCGGAAATGGAGTGCGCTTCCATCACCTGCCCGTCACTGTCCTGCAGCAGATAGCTGCGTGAACCGTGCAGGACACCCGGCGTGCCCTTGGAAATCGTGGCGGCATGGCGTTCTGTGTCCACACCATCGCCCGCTGCTTCGACGCCATGGATTTCCACGCCGGCATCATCAAGGAAGGGATGAAACATGCCGATAGCATTGGAGCCGCCGCCAACGCAGGCTGTCACCAGATCCGGCAGTCGGCCTTCCCGCTCCAGCATCTGCGCCCTGGTTTCGTTGCCGATCACGGCCTGAAAATCGCGCACCATGGCGGGATAGGGATGGGGGCCCACCACCGAACCAATGATGTAGAAGGTATCGGCGACATTGGCGACCCAGTCGCGCAGCGCCTCGTTGGTGGCATCTTTCAGAGTGCGCGAACCGGAGGCGACGGGCTTCACCTCTGCGCCCAGCAACCGCATGCGAAAGACATTGGGCTTCTGCCGCTCCATGTCCACCTCGCCCATATATACGGTGCAAGGCAGGCCAAAGCGGGCCGCCACCGTGGCGGTGGCGACGCCATGACTGCCTGCGCCGGTCTCAGCGATGATACGGGTTTTGCCCATGCGCCGGGCCAGTAAGATCTGCCCCAGCGTGTTGTTGATCTTGTGTGCGCCCGTATGGTTGAGGTCTTCGCGCTTGAGATAGATTTTCGCGCCGCCCAGATGTGCCGTCAGGCGCTGGGCAAAATAGAGCGGACTTTCCCGGCCGGCATAATATTTGAGCAAATCGGACAATTCTGCCTGAAAGGCCGCATCCTGCTTGGACGCCTCATAGGCGGCTTCCAGTTCCAGGATCAACGGCATCAGGGTTTCGGCAACAAAACGGCCGCCATAGGCGCCGAAATGGCCGCCCGCATCAGGGCCGGAACGCAGGGAATTGGCCAAGCTCATGCCTGCACCGGACGGCGCAAGGCGGAAAAAAACTGGCTGATGCGGTCGGTACTTTTGACGCCGGGCGCGCTTTCCACGCCGGAAGAGACGTCCACCATTTCAGCGCCCGACAATTCTACCGCGCGCTCGACATTTTCCGGTGTTAAGCCTCCGGCCAGGAACCAAGGCTTGCCGAATCTGCGGCCCTTCATCAGCCGCCAGTCAAAGGCGGTGCCATGACCGCCTCCTCGCTCGGCGCCTTTTGGCGGTTTGGCATCGAACAGCAGCATGTCCGCCACAGCGGCGTAATCGCCAGCCGCCTGCAAGTCCCCTGCCTCGGCGACGGACAGTGCCTTGATGACCGGGAGAGCGAAACGACCGCGTATCTCGGCGGTGCGTGCCACGCTCTCATGACCATGCAGCTGCAGAAAATCCGGCTGTACCGCAGCCTTGATCGCGGCCAGTTGCGCATCCTCGGCATCGGCCACCAAGGCCACGCGCTTCAAGCGCCAGCCGATTGCGTCGGCAATCGCACGTCCTTGCTCGAGGCTGAGATTTCGCGGCGAAGCCGGGTGAAAGACCAGCCCGGCATAGGCGGCCCCATTGCGCCATGCCGCAAGCGCCAAGTCAGCGCTGGTCAGACCACAGATTTTGACGGTAATGGTCATGGGAGGCGGTGTATGAGCCGCTGACCCCCTAAAATCAAGCAAAGTCGGCCAAGCCACTCAAAAGCCGAGACTTTCGGCGATGGCGCGGGCCGCCGTGCCCGGATCGGCGGCAGCCGTAATGGGCCGGCCGATCACCAGCACCGAACCCCCCGCATCCAAGGCTTGTTTTGGCCCCATCACCCGGCGCTGATCACCCAGAGCGCTGCCTTCAGGGCGAATACCTGGCACCACCAGCAAGAAATCGGGCCCGAGCGCGACGCGCAACGGCGCGATCTCGTGCGCCGAACAAACAACGCCGTCCAGCCCACATTCCTTCGCCAGCGCTGCCAGCCGCAGCACCTGATCGCGCGCAGGCGTCGTCTGTCCGACAGCGACCAGGTCTTGGTCGGAAAGACTGGTCAGCACCGTTACCGCAATCACCTTCATGTTTGGATTTACGGCGCGGGCGGCATCGTGCGCCGCCTTCAGCATGGCTTCGCCGCCGGCGGCATGGACGTTGACGATTTGAACGCCGATTGCCGCTATGGCGCGGACCGCGCCCGCCACGGTGTTAGGAATATCGTGATATTTGGTGTCAGCGAAGATCGGCAAGCCGAACCTGTCGAATTCGCGAATGCCTTGCGGCCCATTGGCCGCCAGAAATTCCATTCCCAGCTTTAGGCCCCCGACATGCGGCGCCACCCGGCCGGCCAAACTCAGCGCATATTCCATGTCGGGCGTGTCGAGAGCGGCGTAGATCGGATTCATGCCGCGAGGGGTATCACGACCGGCCGGGATTTACTCCGGCGATTTTCCATTGTTGAGGCGTTCGCGCAATTCCTTGCCGGTGCGAAAGAAAGGTGCCCGCTTCTGGCCTACCGCCACCGGCTCGCCGGTGCGGGGATTGCGGCCCATGCGGCTGGGACGGGTTTTGACGGAGAAAGCGCCAAAGCCGCGCAACTCAACCCGGTGGCCGGCTGCCAGCGCCTTGGTGATTGAATCCAGCACCGTGGTGACAATGCGCTCCACATCCCGATGGTAAAGATGCGGGTAGCGAGCGGTAAGACGCGCAACCAGTTCGGATTTGATCATGGAAGCCCCATGCCGGCGGACCCGGCCTTCCGTTAAATTGTCAGACAGCGGCGAAGGCGTCAACCGGAACCGTATGAAAACTCAGCATTTTTTCGTTTTCCTGGGTGGTTAGCGGTAAAAAGTTCCGTTTTAGGCCGTCACGATAGCTTTGCTGGAGCCAGCATGAAGGCTGATGGCGGGCTTTTTCGTCCTTGCGTCCGCCGATACCGTGTTTGTGAGAACGACTCGGGAATACGCCATGTCCCATGATCCCGCCCTGGAAGCCCATGAGCATGCCGAACACGCCGGCCATGCGGCCCACGAACATGATCCCTTTATTTCTCGGGTCTCCATCACCGTCGCGGTCTTGGCGGTGCTGGCTGCCACGGCCGGCAGCCTCGAAACGGTCGAAGGCGGCCGCGCCATTACTGAGTCGTCAGCGGCCGTTCTGGCGCAGGACCGGGCGACTGACGCCTGGAACGAATACCAGGCTGATAGCCTGAAGCGGCATTTGTTCGAGATTGCCGGCGAGGAAGGTCATGACCACGCGGCCGACATCAAACAGCAGCGTGCGCAGCAGGACAAGGCGCGCACCGAAGCCGAAGCGGGCGAAAAGGAACGTGACCGCGCTTTGGCCGAAAGCGCCGGACATGAAGAGCGACACCACTGGCTGACCGGCGCCGCCACGCTGGTGGAAATCGGCATCGCTCTTTCCACCGTCGCCATCATCACGCGACGCCGCACCTTCTGGTTTGCGGCATTGGGCTTGGGATTGGCTGGCGTGGTTCTGTTCGCCCTCGCCTACCTTCTCTAGCCCTTATATTTGAACGCCACATAGTGCAACTTGCCGTTCTTGGGCAATTGCATCCAGTGCGGCAGACCTTTGGGGATGATCATGGTGACGCCCGGTTTGAGCTCATAAACTTTGCCGCCCGTAGAGGATTCCCCCAACCATTCGCCGGCTTGACCATTGGGGTTCTTGGCGTTGTTCTTGACGGTGCCGCCAATGGTGATGGTGGCATTGCCTTCCACGATAACCATGTAGTCGGTCCACAGTTCGTGGGTCTCAACCTTGCCGGAGACGGTACGTTGAACGATCTGCTCGCTAAAAACATCGTGGTTGGCATAAAAGACCGAGGTAGCGCTGCCGTCAGCCTTGGGCGTCTTCACCAGATCGAATGCCTGCTCCTTGGTCATGTATTTGAATGCGTCGGTTTTATCGGCGGCAAAAGCGGCAACCGAAAGGCCGGCGACAGCGGCAACGGCAAGCAGAATGGCGCGCATGATTAAGTCCCCCTAAGTTGGTTCTTATCGGGCGATCCTAACTGTGGCCGCGGCAAAGAAAAAGACGCGCCCCTGAAGGGGCGCGTCGGTTCCTCTCCAAACTCTTACTTGGCGGCCTTCCTAGCCTTTTTCTTGGCCTTCCGGACGGTCTTCTTCGCCGTTTTCTTGACCTTCTTTGCCGCCTTCACGACCTTGGCCTTTTTGGCCTTGCGCCGCTTCTTCTTCGCCGGCGGCGACACCACCGCCGCCACAAGATCGGTTACCGCCGTTTTGAGGTCGTCCGCCCGCTGGGCCAGTTTGCTCTTTTTTGCCATTCACAACTCCTCTGACACCCGAAACCCCGACGCTAGGTGATTCTGAAAAGGCGCAAAAGTCCCCTGCCCGGTGAATGGAAGTGTACGCCCGGAGGAGTCCCTGAGGTCAAGGTTGCGGGGTTGCCCGGCAATTGATCCGACTGGGCTTGATCCCGATCAATCCTTCAACTTGAAGACCACGGCGCGGAAATGATCCCCCGGCTTCAGGATCGTCCAGTGCGGTGTGTTTGGCGGCACGGTGATGTTGGTGCCGGGCGCCAACGCATATGACTTGCCGCCTGTAATAGAGGTACCGCGCTTTTCCCCCGGGCCGGTGTCCTTTTCTCCCATGACGGTGCCGCCGATCACCAAGGTCGCCGCCCCCTCCAGCACCACGAAATGATCGGCCCAGTCGCGATGGACTTCAGGCACGCCCGAGGCATCACGATAGACCAGTTCCTGGCCATAACTGTCCTTGCGAACCAGGAAATGCGTGCCGGCATGGTCGGTGAGATTCGATGTCAACTCTACCGCCTCTTGCGGCGTGACATACATGACCTCGCCCGGCTTGGGATTCTGATTCTGGGCGTTAGAGACCAGGACAAATCCGGTGAGCATAATCCCTGCGCAAAGCATGCAAAGCACAAGTCGCATTGGCCCCCCTCAGAGTTTCACCCAGGGTACGGCAAAGCCGGAAAAGAAAAAAGGCGCGGGAACCCCCCCGCGCCTTTTTCCGTACTTGTCGAAAAAGAATTATTCGGCGTCCTTGCTCTTTTTGGTCTTTTTCTTGAGGGCCGCGCCAAGGATATCGCCCAATGAGGCGCCCGAATCGGACGAGCCATACTGCTCAACCGCTTCTTTTTCCTCCGCCACTTCGCGGGCCTTGATTGAAAGGGAGACCTTGCGGCTTGCCTTGTCAATGCTGGTGACCATGGCATCAACCTTGTCGCCTTTGCCAAAGCGCTCCGGACGCTGGTCATTGCGGTCGCGGGCAAGATCGGCGCGGCGAATAAAGGCGCGCACGCCTCCTTCCAACTCGACCTCGATGCCACCGTCATTGACCTCGGTGACAGTGCCGGTAACGACATTGCCCTTCTTGAGGCCGCCGCCGGACGGACCCGCCTTCTCGATCGGGTCCTTGTCCAACTGCTTGATGCCAAGAGAGACGCGCTCCTTCTCGACATCAATGTCGAGAACCTTGGCCTTCACCGTCTGGCCCTTTTCGTACCTCTTGATGGCCTCCTCGCCGGACTCGGACCAGCTCAGGTCGGAAAGATGGACCATCCCATCAATCTCGCCGTCTATGCCGATAAAGAGCCCGAACTCGGTGATGGACTTGATCTCGCCTTCGACCACGCTGCCCACCGGATGCTCGGCGGCGACGGTGGTCCAGGGATTTTCCTGGGTCTGCTTCAGGCCGAGGCTGATGCGGCGCTTGTTTGAATCCACTTCCAGCACCTGGACCTCGACATCGGCGCCTGGGGTGACCAGCTTGGAGGGAGCAAGGTTCTTCTTCACCCAGCTCATTTCGCTGACATGGACCAGGCCTTCGACACCGGGCTCCAATTCGACAAAGGCGCCGTAATCGGTGACGTTGGTGACCTTGCCGGTGAACTTGGCGCCCACCGGGTACTTGGCGGCAACGCCTTCCCACGGGTCAGTCTGCAACTGCTTCATGCCCAGGGAAATGCGCTGGGTCTCATGGTTTATCTTGATGATCTGCACCGTGACGGTCTGGCCCACGGACAAGACTTCGGTGGGATGAGAAACGCGGCGCCAGGCGATGTCGGTGACATGCAGCAGGCCATCAACACCGCCAAGGTCCACAAAAGCGCCATAGTCAGTGATGTTCTTGACCACGCCTTCAACCACCTGCTTCTCGGCCAAAGAGGCAACCAGGCTGGTGCGCTCCTCGGCGCGACGCTCTTCCAGCACGGCACGACGGGAAACCACGATATTGCCCCGGCGGCGGTCCATTTTGAGAATCTGGAACAACTGCGCCTGGTTCATCAGGGGGCCGACGTCGCGCATCGGGCGGACATCCACCTGCGAGCCCGGAAGGAAGGCCACGGCGCCGTCTAGATCAACGGTGAAGCCACCCTTGACCCGGCCAAAGATCACGCCGGTGACGCGGGTCTGGTCGTTGAAGGCCTTTTCCAGCTTGATCCAGCTTTCTTCGCGGCGGGCCTTGTCGCGAGAGAGTACCGCTTCGCCCAAGGCGTTCTCGACGCGCTCGAGATAGACCTCGACTTCGTCACCCACCTTCACTTCGGTGGGAACGCCGGGCATCGAAAACTCTTTAAGGGCGATACGGCCTTCGGTCTTCAGGCCGACATCAACCATGGCAAAGTCATTCTCGATGGCGACAATGGTGCCCTTGATGACGGAGCCTTCCTGCGGGCTCTGGGTTTCGAAGCTCTGCTCCAGCATCGCGGCGAAATCTTCGCGCGACGGGGTGGCGATAGACGACGGGGCAGTCTTGGTAGCGGTAGCGGCGCGAGCCATGTGTTGAATTTCCTATAGTCACGTTCATGCCGATCCGCTTCGCAGCAGTCTGCTTCGGCGGACAGGTCTTCCCGGAGCGGATGCCCCGGACGGGTTGTGGGATGGGTAAGCGGGGTGCCCCGAAGGCCGCCGGGCCTCCTTAGCCCCTGTGGCGGTCCTTGAGCGCGCCTTCCACCTTGGGTGAAACCAGGGCAAGGGCGGCCGCGAACGCGGCGTCTATATCCAAATCGGTAGTGTCGAGCAAGACGGCATCAGGAGCCCGAAGCAAAGGGGAGATCGGCCGGGCCTTGTCGGCGGCATCGCGGGCGTTGAGTTCGGCCAGAAGACCGGCGAAATCGCGGTTTATGCCTATGCCGGCCAGTTCCTTGCGCCGGCGTTCGGCCCGCAGTTCGGGACGGGCGTCCACATAGAGCTTGGCCGTGGCCCCGGGGCAGATGACCGTACCGATGTCGCGCCCGTCCATTACTGCGCCCGCACTCCCGCCGGGAGGGTGGGCAAGAAAGTCGCGCTGAAAGTCGAGCAATGCCGCCCGCACCGCCGGAATGGCCGCAACCTGGGAAGCCGCCTGGCCGATGCGATCGGTGCGGATGGCAGGATCACCCGCCATGGAAAGATCTATGGCCCGCGCGCCCCGAACCGCGTCGGCCTCATCGCGGGGATCGCCGCCTGCGGTGACAACCGCCAGCGCCGTGAGACGATAAAGGGCCCCGCTGTCCAGATGTGCAAAGCCGAAATGCGCCGCCAGCTTCTTGGCCAGCGTCCCCTTGCCGGACGCGGCGGTACCGTCAACGGCGATGACAATACTCATTCCAGCACCGCGCCCAAATCGCGCATCAGTCCTTCATATTCGGGGAACGATGTGGCGATCATGGTGACATCGTCCACGGTAACAGGCAGCTGCGAGGCCATGCCCATGGTCAGGAAGCTCATGGCGATGCGGTGATCCATGTGCGTCGGTACCATGCCTCCCCCTGGCACGCCGTCCTGCCCCATGCCCTGCACCAGCAGATCATCGCTTTCGATGGTGTGCGGTACCCCGTTCAACTTGAGACCGCGCGCTACTGCTTCCAGCCGGTCGCTTTCCTTGACCCGCAGCTCCTCCAGCCCGCGCAACGCGGTGGTGCCGGTGGCGAAAGCAGCGGCAACCGAAAGTATTGGGTATTCGTCAATCATTGAAGGAGCCCGCGACGCCGGCACTTCGATACCTCGCAATTGCGAATGACGTACCACCAGGTCACCAATTTCTTCGCCTCCGGTCACGCGGCGGTTAACAATCTCGATCCGGGCGCCCATCTCCAGCAAGGTCTCAATCAGCCCGGTACGGCGGGGATTGAGCATGATGTTGGGCAACTCAATCTCCGAGCCCGGCACGATCAGCGCCGCCACCAGCGGAAAGGCCGCGGAGGATGGATCGCGCGGCACCTCAACGGCGCAGGCTTTCAGCTTTACCGGACCTTCGATGGCGATGACTTGGCCCGAACCTTCCGGTGTCACGCTGATCTTTGCGCCGAAGCCGGCCAGCATCTTCTCGCTATGGTCGCGGGTCAGGGTCGCCTGCCGAATATGACTGACCCCTTCTGCTCCCAATGCTGCAAGCAACAGCGCCGACTTCACCTGGGCCGAAGCGGTGGTAACGACAACGTCAGCCGCCTTCGTGCCTTTGGCGCCATGCACCGTCACCGGCATCAGTGCTTTCGGTCCCTGGCCTTCATAAGTGGCGCCGAACGCCTTCAAGGGATCGAGCACCCGCGCCATCGGACGCGATATCAGCGAAGCGTCACCGATGAAGGTGGCCGATATCCCCTGCCCTGCCACCGCGCCCATCACCAGGCGCGAGCCGGTGCCAGAATTGCCGAAGTCGAGGGGTTGGTGGGGGCTCATCCATGGCGCTCCCGCAACCCGCCAGGCGCCGGGGCCCTCCCGCGTCACGCTGGCGCCCAACGCCCGCACCGCACCGGCGGTGGACTGGACATCACCCGATTCCAATAGGCCGGAAATGCGGGTTTCCCCCTCCGCCAGTCCTCCCAAAATGATTGCCCGCTGGGAAATGGACTTGTCGCCGGGAATGGTGGCACGGCCTTTCAGGGGGCCCGCCCGGCGGGCGCGGCGGGAGGTGGGATGGGGGTTCTGCATGAGGTGAAATCGGCCTTTACAGCAGGGGCGATAAGTGGCAAACGCGCCCCCTCGATAACTCATTTCTTCGCGGGAACCATCATCTTGGTCAAGGCTGATCTCGGAACCAAGCGGGCCTGCCCCTCCTGCACGGCGCGTTTCTACGATCTGGACAAGCGTCCGATCGAATGCCCCAAATGCGGCTTCTCCTATGAGCCCGAAGCCCTCTTCAAGCAGCGCCGGCGCCAGCCCGAACCGGCCGGCGTCGTCCGCGCCGAGGAGACTGAGGACGAAGAGGCCGATGATGATAACGAGGACGGCGAGAACGAGTCCGAAGAGGATGAGGAAGAGGAAGCTGTCGTCGAGGCGCCCCTGAACGTCGCTGCCACCGGCGAGGACGAAGAGGAAGAAGAGACCGCCGAAGAAGAAGAGCCGGAGAACGCCGAAGGCATGTCCGTGGTCGAGGGCGATGACGGCGCCGACATCGAGGATATCGAGGTCGAAGACGACGAGGATGAGGAAGACGACGATCTTCTGGGCGAAGTTGAGGATGAGGAAGACGACGTCTCCGGCATCATTGATCCCGGCATCGCCAAGGACGAAGGCTAGTCCGCGCTTGAAATTGCTTGCCGGGACCGGTTACCAGACCGCTCCCGTAATTGGTACGGGGCCATAGCTCAGCTGGGAGAGCGCCTGCATGGCATGCAGGAGGTCAGCGGTTCGATCCCGCTTGGCTCCACCAATTCCCGCCCCACCGGCGGAGCAAAGACTTGCACCATCGTTAAAGGCGGGAATTGGTGGAGCCAAGCGCCCGAGCGGCGCTAGCGCCAGCGTAGCGCGCCGCGAAGGGGCGCAGGCGAGCAACCGCGTGTGCCGGCGCGACAGCGACTTGAGGGCGGGCGCGGCAGGCGAAAACACAGACCGAAAAAACTGGTGCTTCGTTGTCTGCCGGCCGACATGCAGGACCTCGGACGCCGCGAAGGGGCGGTGGCGGACAAACTCCTGACCGCCTCCTGCCGCTGTGTTAAGAACACCCATGCGCTTTTCGGGAAAACATATCGTCATCACCGGCGCTGCCTCCGGCTTGGGGCTGGCTATTGCCCGTGCGGCCGAGGCCGAGGGCGCCCTTGTCACCGCCTTGGACCGCAACCCCTCCCCGTTCGCCCATGCGCGCATCTGCGATGTAAGTGACGAAAACGCGGTTATGGATGCGCTGGCGCATCTATCCCGCATTGATGGCCTGGTGAACGCCGCCGGCATCGCGCTGCGCCTCACCGTCACCGATACCGACATGGCTGACTATGACCGGCTGATGGCCGTGAACTTGCGAGGCAGCTTTCTGGTTTCAAAGCTGGCGCTGCCGAAGATGAAAACACACGGGGGGGCCGTGTTGCATTTCTCGTCCTGCGTCGGGGTCACCGGCGCTCGCAACCGCGCCGCCTACAGCGCCAGCAAGGGAGCCATCATCGCCCTGACCCGCAGCATGGCGCTGGATTACGCCACCGATAAGGTGCGCGTGAACTGCCTTTGTCCCGGTTTTGTGGATACGCCGCTGCTCGCCAAAATGCCGCCGGAGCGGCGGGCTCGCCTGGCCGCCACCCATCCGCTGGGACGCATCGGCACCGTGGAAGATGTAACGCCCATGGCCCTGTTTCTGATTTCCGATCAAGCCGCCTGGATCACCGGACAGGCCATCGGCGTGGATGGCGGTTTCAGCGCCGGCCACCTGGAAGACATCTGACCGGGGTCAACTTTGCCGTCAAAGTTCCGCCCGTTTTCAACGGCAGAACGCATTTGCAACAAGACATGCGCGCGAGCCCGCGTCTAAGGTGCGGCTCTTCTTTACTGGACTAAAGTCTTTTGACCGCATTCCTCGACGCCCGAACGCTTCCAGACAACACCACGCTCACTCCAGACCTCGCTATCATCGGCGGCGGCCCGGCCGGCATCAGTCTGGCGCTGGCGCTGAAGGATTCGCCATTCTCCGTTGCCCTGCTGGAGAGCGGCGGTCTGGAGTTTGAGCCACAGACCCAGAAACTCTATCAAGGTCGCGAAACTGGCGTGCGTTATACCGCCCTCGATCAGAACCGGTTGCGGGTCTTCGGCGGCAGCACCGCCAATCACTGGGGCGGATTTTGCCGCCCGCTGGACACCATTGATTTCGAGGAACGCAGTTGGGTGCCCAATTCCGGCTGGCCGTTCGGCATTGGGGCCTTGAAGCCCTATTTTGCCCGGGCACAGGCCTTGGTCGAGGCCGGCCCCTGGATGTATGACGATACCGCGCGGCATCTTAATCGTGCCGATGGCGAAGTGATGAAGCTGGCACGGGGCGGCGTTTACACCAGCTTTTTCCAGTTTTCCAAAACCCGGGACGACAACCATCCGACCTGGTTTGGACCGCGTTACTTCGCCGATCTTAAGGCAGCGCCCCGTGTACAGCCCTACCTGCATGCCAGCATCACGGGCCTGCGCATCAATCGCGACGCCAACCGCATTGAGCAACTGGACGTTGCCACGGTCACGGAAATGGGCGGCGCGGGCAAACGCTTCACCGTCAAACCGCGCGTCATTGTGCTGGCCTGCGGGGCAATAGAGAATGCGCGGCTGCTGCTGGCTTCCAACGATGTTATGCCCGCGGGTGTCGGCAACCAGAACGATCTGGTGGGCCGCTTTTTCGCCGATCATCCCATCCCGCGCGATGTCGCCACCCTGGTCCTGTTCGGAGGGCCGGTCTCAAGCCTTTACTGGAATACCAACGACATCAACGCCACTACAACCATCGGCGATGGCAGCTTGGTGCGGGCAGTGTTCTCACCCACTGAATCGTTCATCCGCGGCCAGCATCTGATGGGTTCGCTGACCACGGTGGAAAATCCAGTGAAGCTGGATGAAGTCGGCACAGCGGCCGTGGTGACGACAGCACAAGCGCTGGGCGTTGATGCCAGTGATGCCCATGCCTACCTGTTGGGGGTAGGACTAGAACTCCTGCCCGACCCTGAGCGCCGAGTCACATTAAGCGGGGAACGCGATGGCCTTGGCATGCCTCGCACCGCGCTTAACGTTACCATTTCGGACGCCGACTTCCTGCTTTATCGCAAAGTCCTGCGTGAGTTGGGACGGCAATTGCTGGCTTCCAGGTTGGGCATGCTGCGATTGAGCTATCGCGACCGTGGCGGCTGGATGGGCGGCATGACCAAAGACAAGCAGGCCTGGTGGGGTAACCACCATTTGGGCACTACCCGCATGAGCGCCGACCCGAAAAAGGGCGTGGTTGATGCCGACGGCAGGGTGCACGGGATCGAAAATCTGTTTGTCGCCGGCAGTTCGGTGTTTCCGACCTATGGCTCCTCTAATCCCACCATGAATCTTATTGCCCTTGCCCTGCGGCTAGCCGACCATCTGAAAACGGTGCTGACATGAAGCGTCGAAACCTGTTGGCCGGAGCGAGTGCCTTTGTCATAGTGGTGGCCGCCAGCGGGCCGCTTTTGAAGCGCCGTTTTTTTCGCAAGCGGTATTCCCCCACCCCCTATGACGATGTCCTGAACAAGCTGGACGATAGGGAATGGGCGGCACAATTCGGCGAAACGGCCTTGAAAGCCCTTCCAGATTTCAATCCGGAGCGCGTCGTGGCCCAACTGCGCGGCCAACTGGGCCAAAAGAGTCTGCAAATGGTGGCGCAATACGAGGCTGAAGCCGGCCAATTGGTGGAAGCCGAAGGCTGGCTGGTGCCGCAGAGTGTCGTTTTGATCGCGGCGCTGGCCAAAAGCGTTACCCCTTGATTGGCACCGCCCGGAGCAGGCCGCGCAAGGAGTTGCCCAGAAACAAAGTTGCTCCACGCAAATCGTCCGGCCTCAAAATTCGCTCGTGAGCGCGCCCGGCAGCAATGAGTTCGCCTCTTAGGCATCCATCCAGCGCACCCGACGACAAAGGCGGCGTCCATAGGCAACCATCGCGTTCGACAAAAATATTGCTGCGAGTTCCTTCCGCCAATTCACCGCGCTCGTTGCAGAAAAGGGTTTCGTCAGCGAGCCCCGATTGCCGGTCATATAGCTGGCGGCAACTGGTCTTGTGATGCTGCAGAAGGTCAGTGCTCTGGATGCAGAGCGCGGCGATTTCGTAAGTCCAGTACGGAGGATTAGGTGGCAGCGGCGCAGCGCTGGCCTCATGGCGGCCGGCTTCATCTAGTGTCAGGCGCACCCGTA
>JAFAVT010000351.1 GCA_019242275.1 Alphaproteobacteria bacterium | reverse complement strand
AAGGCCGGCACTGGGGGCGCCGCCGGCGCCACGGTGTGGCAGCCCGCAACGGTGCAGGCCATGACCACGGCAAGAGGCGCGAATCGAACCCTCATGGCCGGCGACGCTAAACGAGCCGCGCCCGTCAGGAAAGCAAGACTGATCATGGGCTTGGCGTAATCCGGCGGCTGGCGGTTGCGCGGAGAAAGGCCGCTCTTTCCGCAAGAATGCGCGCGCTGGGCGGGGGCTGGGACAGCGGCCCTGCCCGATCAACGGCAAAGGCCGGTAGGGCACTGAGGCGATAAGCGATCGAGATGGCACGGTTGCGGTTGCGGTTACGGGCATCGGGATCAGCGTCGGCATTGCGCTGAAGGGCGTAATAAATCCCGATGAGGTTCAAATGATACGGAATTTCCAGGAAGGGTCCCTCGACGGCGACATTGAAAGCCAGGCGGGCATACAGCTCCCGCCAGTCGCGATAGCCGCCGATCAGGCCGCTGGCGCTGCCGTCGGCGGCGAGGGTTAGGCGTAAGCGGCCGCGCTGGAAGATCACCGCGCCGCGATTGCTTTCGCTCCAGGCGAAATCGGGCGTCTTTAGGTCCGAGAACGGCGTGGTCGTGAGAATGCCGTTGCGGATGCGGCCATGCAATGTTGTGGATGCGGTCAGGCGATAGGAATAGTCCCGCAGCACATCGCCGGCCTTGTTGCGCACCAGTTTGTCGGGGGAGGAACCGATTTCTACCGTCACGTCATCGTCGCGCGTGGGGGAAGTCTTGCCGGACAGCCGAATCAGGATGGTCTGCAAGCCCTCCAGCATGCGGGCATTGGCGCGGGCGCTGAGCGAGCCTTCACCCGCGCCGCGAAAGGCGGCAAGACAACCCAGTGCGCGATAGAGCGCATTGTCTATGCCGCGTACACCATCGGGCGATGCGAAACCGCCGGTGGCGGCATTGCCGTCAAGGTCGAAGCCTTCCGCCACCGAGGCGCGCACTTCGGGGAGGCCAGGATCGGGCGCCGCGAAAGGATTCAGATAGGTATCAATACCCGGCGTAAAGCCGCGCGAATGCAACGCCGGCGCCAGGAGGCGGTAAGGCTCGATGCTTTGCGGCGCTGGTTTGGTCAGTTCGGCGATGTCGGCGGCGCTGCGCCAGGGCGTGCTGAGCATGCGGCCATAGTCATTGTCCGGCGCTGCCGGGCAGCCATCATCGCGGAAGGCCGGCTCATAGACAGTGACGACAAAGCTCCTCACCCATGGTGCAGCTTCGGACGGAGACGGTGTAAGGGACAGGGCTAGGATAAGCCCCTTGGCGACACGCCGGCAGTGGCGGACCCGAAATGACGCCTTTCCTTTTGTGGCAAGGACTTGCCGGGTATTCGTTTGTCCAAAATCGCCCCCCCCCTCCCCCCCTCCAACGGGGATAGAGCGTGGATAAGGAGGGCGGTGCGGCGGTTTCATTGCCGACAGTAGCACACACGGCGAAGGCGTGAGGAGGCGCGGGGATAAGTTGTAATTATCTCGAAAGGCAGCGGGTTGCTGGGACCACTCCGTTCCAGTATTTCCAGCCTGATGGATGGGTGGCCGAGTGGTTTAAGGCAGCGGTCTTGAAAACCGCCGTACCTGCAAGGGTACCGTGAGTTCGAATCTCACCCCATCCACCAACGGGGCCGCATACGCGGGCCATGACAATTGGGCTACGGCGCCAACTGCTTCTCGCGGTCAAGCGCGCCTTCCCACTTCCCTACCACCGCCGCCGCGACAGCGTTGCCCAGAACATTGGTGGCGGAGCGGCCCATGTCGAGCAGGTGGTCCACCGCCAGCACCAAACCGATCCAGCTTTCCGGATAACCCAGCGAGGCCAGGGTCGCCATGATCACCACCAGCGAGGCACGCGGCACGCCGGCGATGCCCTTGGAAGTTATCAGCAGCATGCCCAGCATGCCCGTCTGCTGGGCAAAGGACAGCGTCACGCCATGGGCCTGCAACAGGAACAGGCCGGCAAAGGTGCAATACATCATCGAGCCGTCCAGATTGAAGGCATAGCCCAGCGGCAGCACAAAGCTGACAATGCGGCGGGGAATGCCCGCGCCGGGCAGCGCCGCCATCAGCCGGGGATAGGCAGCATCGGAACTGGCGACGGAAAAGGCCAGCAGCGCCGGATCACGCACCGCTGCCAAAACTGGTTTCGCCTGCCGGCGCAGCAAAGCCATAAGCACCAGCGCCAGCAGCAGCCAGAACAGCAGCATCGTGGCATAAAAGCCGCCCATGAAGCGGGCATAAACTAGAAGTACAGGTAACCCCTGCACTGCTACCGTGGACGCCAGCGCGCCGAAGATGGCCAGCGGCGCGAAGTTCATCACAAAGCCCGTCACTTTCAGCATGATGGCGGCCAGTTCCTCCACCAATCCGGTCACCAGGGGTGCGCGCGCTTCCAGTTTTGAAATGGCGATGCCGACAAAGACGGTGAAAACCACGATCTGCAGCACGGCGTTGCGGGCCATGGCGTCGGCGATGGAGGTGGGAATGATTTCGCCGATCAGCCGTTCCAGCGAAAAGCCAGCGCCCGTCGGCGCCGCGCCGGCGCCGGACAGCGCCATGCCAACGCCGGGCTTCAGCCAAGTCACCATGACAAGACCCAGCAGCAGCGACACCAGCGAGGCGGCAAGAAACCAGGCCAGGGTCTTGAGGCCAATGCGCCCCACCGCCGTCGCGTCCTCCATGTGGGCGATGCCGACCAGGAGAGTGCTGAAGACCAAAGGTGCAATGATCATGCGGATCAGGCGCAGAAAAGCGTCCATCAGAAGCGCGAACAGCGCGGCGGCGTGGGCCGCGTCGGCCGGTGCCAGCCAGGCATTGCAGGCCCAGCCGGTGGCGATGCCGGAGACCATTGAGGCAACGACCAAGCGGGCGAAAAGGCTTTTCATGGTTGTCCCCTAGCCTACTACTCCATGATGTGCATCCGACTAATAAACTACCATCCGGTGTCATGGCCCACTTTACGGGGCCATCCAGAGCCCCAGCGAGCCCTGTGATCCCTGGATGGCCCGGACGAGCCGGGCCATGACAAATTGTTATTGGCGCAAAACTTGGTCTGTCGGGAAAAGAAAAAGGCCGCCATCCGCTAAGATGGCGGCCCATTCTCAAGACAAATTCTACTGCGCGCGTCCGCCGGCCGGAGCCGCAGCGGGGGCGCCACCACGGGCACCGCCGCCGGCGCCTGGAGCACCCGCGGCACCGGGAGCGCCGCCACGGCCACCGCGGCCGCCGCCGCGACCGGGATTGGCCGGCGGGGTGTAGTTCTCGAGTTCGCCTACCGGATGCTTACCGGCCCAGGCGATGCCGCGCAGGATCACTTTCTTCAGCACGGGATTGGAGAAGTTTTCATAGACATGGCCTTGCATCCAGACAAAGGCGCGGCTGGGCTGGCCGCCCGGCGCGGTGTGCTCATAGGTCCAGAGTTGCGGCACGGTCTGGCCGGCGCCGCCGCCGGAAATGCCGCTGGGCGTGGCCGCGATCACCACCGTTGCCAGCGGATGCACGCCGGATGGCGCCATGGTCATCTTGTAGAATTCTTCGTCGGTGAATTTGAGATCGCCAAGGCCGGTGCCCGCCACAATGGGATTGGTGGGGTCGGTGACGGTGTATTGCATGGGCGTTTCCAAGGTGAAGTTGGTCTCGCCATGGCGCTTGCCGGCGCCCAGGAAGTAGGCCATGTCGGCGGGGTCGGGGCCGCACAGCGTGTCGTGGAAGTTCACAAAGCCGCCGCCGCGCTTCACATAGTCCATCAAATTCTGGTGCTCTTCCGGCGTCATGTAGCCGGCATCACCCTTGTAGATGATCACCACTTCGGCCCAGGCCAGTTCATCCTTGGTGGGCGGATGAAAGCCGCCTTCGACCACGGCGCCCTGGTCGGTCAGCACCTTGCTCCAGTCGGCCAGCAATTGCGGATAGTCATGCTGACCTTCGCCATGGCTTTTTAGACCGCTCCACAGATAGATGTGCATGCCGCGCACATTCTGGCCGGGAATGCCCGGCGGGGCATAGATGCAGCAATTGGCCGGCGCCGTGGGGCTGTAGGGCTGGGTGGTGTTGGCGACCGATTCCCCTTGCGCAAAGGCATGGCCGGCGCAGGCCAGCGCCGCCATGGCACTCGCTGTCAGCAGCGGGGCCAAGGTTTTCAATTTGGACATTCTAGGCAACTCCCCTTCGATAAGTGTTTTTGTTTTTATGCGTCCAAGCTGGCGCCCGCCGGACCATCCGGCAGGCGCCGTTTTGGTTGTTACTTGATCACCGCGCAGGCAACGCGGGCACCGGCGCCACCGATCGGCTGGCTGGTGTAGTCGTCCGGTGCGGCATGGATCACCACGGCCGAGCCGTCGGCGTCCATCAACTGCGGCATCATCACCAGTTGCGAGAACAGTTCGGCATGGGCGGTGCCGTCAGCGGCGGCATAGATGTTGGGCAGGTCGCCCAGGTCGTTGCCGGCGGGATTGAGCAGACCGTGCACCGCAGGAGTCATGGTGTGGACATGGGCGCCGGCGTTGGTGAAGGCATCAGGAGTGCAATCGCCCTTTTCATGGAAGTGCACCGCATGCCAGCCGGGGGTAAGGCCGGTGGCATCAATCTTCACCAGCACGCCCTTCGGAGCAGCGGTGACAGTGACATTCCCGCGCATGGCATTGGCGGGGCCCATCAGCATGCCGCCGGCGGCCAGTGCGGGGGTTATGGCGGAGGCACCCAACAGGCAGGCGGCCAGGGCAAGGGAAATGGGGCGGGACATGAGATTCCTTTCAAGAGCTATGCAAGCGTTTCCGGGCGAGGACGCTAGCCCGTTCGCCCCGGCCCCGCAACGCAAAGGGGCGCCAGCGCGGGCCTTTGCTGCGGTGCGATGCGGCGGTTTCGTGACGTTATGTCAGGTCACTTTACGGTGAAGCCAGCCAGCTTCAAAAGGTCACCGGCGCTGGCGATGCCCATTTCCGTCCCCGGAGTCTCGTACTGGCGGTATTCCGGCATCTGGTCGAGGCGGACAAAAGTGTAGCCCTCTTCCAGCAGCGCCGGCACCACCGCCCGCACCAGGGCAGCGGAATTGAGGTGGATGCAGTGCATCAGGACCACGCCGCCATCCTTGCGCCGGATTTCGCGCAGATAGCCCTTGGCGCAGGTCTGGGCCTTCCAGTGAATGTGCCAGCAATCCCAGTCGGCGGCGCTCATAACATAACCGTCGCGCATGGAGATATCGCCGCCGATGTCCCAATAAATGGGGCCGACATAATCTCTCAGCCGCCGGTCGGCGTTGAGGATGTCGGCATGGGCGCTTTTCCAGGAACCATAGGGCGCGCGGAAATAGAGTTTGTCGCCGTGCTTCATCAGGGGGCGGATTTGCTCGTCCACGTCGCGCAATTCGTTGAGCAACCGCTCCGGCGAGGCGTCATAGCGGGCGCCGAGCAGTTCATGATCGGCGCTGTGATTGGCCAGCAAATGGCCTTCCGCGGCGATGCGGGCCAAGGTCTGCGGGTGGCGATGGGCTTCCTTGCCCACGATGAAAAAGGTGGCCTTGACGCCATATTGCTTCAGCACATCCAGGACTTCGGCGGTGTGGGTGTTGGGACCGTCGTCGAAGGTCAGCGCGATGGTGTGGGCGCGCGGCAGACCGGACTTGAAGATGTTGTGAGACTGGAACAGAGCCAGCTCGGCTTTCGGGCGCGGTGCCCCGGCCGTGGCGGGGAGCAAAAGCCCCAGCAACGCAACCGCCGCGATCAGGATTTTGCGCATTTGTCCGCCCCGCCGGTATCGGCTCTCAATTTACCAAGGACCGGCCAGCGAACAAGTTTAATGCGGGCCCGGTTTGGCCTAGATTCAACAAAAATGGGGTCTGACGGCAATGGCAGGGATCAACCGGCGTGCGGTCTTGGTAAACGGCACCGCGCTTGCCGTGGCCGGACCGGCCTTGGCGGCCCCCTCGCCCGCGGCGCTGCATCGCCGGCTGATTTGCCTGGACACCCATCTGGATGCGCCGATGAACTTTTCCCGCGCCGGCTGGGACATCATGCAGCGCCATGGCGGCGACATTGACACCACCCAGCTCGACTATCCCCGCATGGTGCGGGGCGGGCTGGATGGCGGCTTCTTCGCCATCTACACGCCGCAAGGCCCGGAAACGCCGGAAGGTTTTCTGGCCATGCGCGATGCCGCTTTCCTGCGCGCCGCCGAGATCCGGGAAATGGTGGCAGCGCATCCCAAACAATTTGAACTGGCCTTCACCGCGAAGGATGCTGCTCGCATTGCCGCCAAGGGCAAACGCATCGTCTATCAGAGCATCGAAAATTCCTCGCCGCTGGGCAATGACGTTTCGCTGTTGCGGGTCTTTTATCGCCTGGGCGTGCGCATGGCCGGGCCGATCCATTTCAAGAGCAACCAGCTTGGCGATTCTGCCACCGATGCCAAGCGCTGGAATGGCTTGTCGCCTATGGGCAAAGACTTCGTGGCGCTGTGCAACGAGCTTGGCATCGTGGTGGACCAGAGCCATTCCTCAGACGACGTCTTTGACCAGATGCTGGAGTTATCAAAGGCGCCGATCATCTGTTCCCATTCCGGTTGCCGTGCCGTGCATGACCATCCCCGCAACCTGGACGATGCCCGCATTAAGAAACTGGCGGCCGCGGGCAGCACTATCCAGATCAACAGCTACAATGAATATCTGGTGACGGTGCCGCCCAATCCGGAACGGCAGCGGGCGCAAGGGGCGATCCGCGCCGCCGCGCGGCTGCCCGCCGGGGCGACACGACCGCAAATCTTGGCGGCGCAGCGCAAGCAAAGAGCGGCGATGAAGGAGCTAGACCGGCAATATCCCATTCCCCGCGCCAGCTTTGAGGATTTCATGCAGCATGTCACCCACGCGCTCGACCTGGTGGGGCCGGATCATGTCGGTCTCGGGCCCGACTGGGACGGCGGCGGCGGTGTCACTGGCATGGAAGATGTTGCGTCCCTGCCCAAAGTGACGGAGCGGCTGGTGAAGCTGGGTTACGCCGAAGCACAATTAGCCCAGTTCTGGGGCGGCAACGCTCTGCGGGTGCTGGGCGCGGCACAGGCGGCGCGCAAAGCGTGAAGCCGCTCCCCCTGCGCCATTTTCTGCTGGCATTGGCCGTGGTGGCGGTGTGGGGCAGCAATTTCACAGTGGCCAAGCTGGCGCTACATGATCTGCCGCCCGTGTTCTTCGCCTTCCTGCGCTTCCTGCTGGTTTTCTTTCCCGCGGCGCTGTTCATCCGTCGGCCCGCGGTGCCATGGCGATTGCTGGCGGCCTACGGCGTTCTGATCGGTGCCGTCCAATTTGGCTTTCTTTTCATGGCCATGAAGCATGACATCTCACCGGGCTTGGCCTCGCTGGTAGTTCAAAGCCAGGCGTTCTTTACCATCGGCCTTGCCATGATGCTGAGCGGCGAGCAGGTAAAGCCGTTCCAGTGGTTGGCGTTGTTGCTGGCGGCATCGGGCCTGGCTGTCATTATGGTCCATGGCGGGGCTGATGCGACGCCAGTGGGAGTCATCCTGGTGCTAGTGGCGGCGCTGGGCTGGGCCGGCGGTAACCAGGTTTCGCGCCTCAGCGACGAGGTCAACATGCTGGCTTATGTCGTGTGGTCCAGCGTCTTTGCCCTGCCGCCCCTGCTGGCGCTGGCGCTTTTCGTTGATGGCTGGCCCGCTATTCGCAGCGGGTTGACGCACGCCGGCGCTGTCGCCTGGGCCTCGTTGGCCTATCAGGCCGTCGCCAACAGCATGTTCGGCTATGCCGTGTGGGGCTGGCTCTTGGCGCGCTATCCCGCCGCGACCGTAGCGCCGCTGTCGCTGCTGGTGCCGGTGTTCGGCTTCACCGTTTCCGCTTTGGTGATGGGTGAAAATTTTCCAATGTGGAAGCTGGCGGCCTTCGCCCTGGTGCTGGGTGGCCTTGCCTTCAACCTGCTATGGCCGCGCTTTGCCGCAACAACGGCGCGGCGCTGACGCAAGTCAGTGCGGCATGCAGCCATAGGCGCGTTTCAGTGCCTCCTGCTCTTGCCGGCTTTGCGCCGCCAATTCCGGGTTCTGCAGGATGCGCTGGATGCCGCTGCCCGGATGCGCCATGCGGATCACCAGCGGCCAAGGCGAAGCATGCCGCAGCAGCGTCACGGAAGGCCGTCCCTCTGCCAGGACATCGGCCAGCAACGGCCGAACACTGCGAGCCGCGTTGAGATCGGCGGGAGCGGTCATTTCCGCCAGATGCGCGCGGCGGACTTGGGTCCGCCCCAGCCGGCCAAGCCAGTCATTGTCCATGTGCCAGCGATAGGAGGTATCGAAGCCGCCCACCCTGTCCCAGACCGCGCGGTGCATCACCCAGCTGGAGGGCGTGGGAAAATCGTTGACCCGGACCACGTCGCCGCTCGGCAGCACCTCAAGCTGCGTCGAGGAAATGAAGTTCAACTCCGCCAGCGCTTTCAGGCCTAAGGTGAGGAAGTCCGGATTCCATTCGTCATCGTCTTCCAGCAGCGCGACATGGTCGCCTTCGATCCGGGCCGCCGCCGCGTTGAGCGCCGCGGCCTGGGAATGGCCACCGCTATTGACGAAGGTCACGCCCAGCCGCTCTTCCAGGCCCGTCGGCGCCGTCACGCCGGCATCGATGCCCACCAGAATCTGCGGCGGCGCGGCCAGCCTCTGGGCCCGGATCGAGGCCACGGCGTTTTCGAGGAAAAGCGCGCCGGGCCCGGGCCCTTCCAGCCGTGACGGGATCAGGATGGAAAATCGCGGCACCGGCCCGAACCGTTCAGATATCCGCGTAGCAGTGCGTTTCCTTTTCGGCGCCAGGCGTGGTCAAGGCACCATAGCGGGCCGGGCCGACAAGCTGGGCATATTTCCAGATTGCGCCCGAGCCGTATTCGCTTTCGCGCGGTTTCCAATTTTGTGCCCGCTTCTTCAGTTCGTCATCGCTGACATTTACCGAAATCTCGCCGGTGGTGGCATCAAGCGTGATGATGTCGCCATCCTTGATATGGGCAATGGGGCCACCCACCGCCGCTTCCGGCCCGACATGGCCGATGCAGAAACCACGCGTGGCCCCACTGAAGCGGCCATCGGTGATCAGCGCCACCTTGTCGCCCATCCCTTGGCCATAGAGCGCGGCCGTGGTGGAGAGCATCTCGCGCATGCCGGGGCCGCCCTTGGGCCCTTCATAGCGGATGACCAGCACCTCGCCTTCCTTGTATTTGCGCTTGTCTACGCAGTCGAAACAGGCTTCCTCATTGTCGAAGACGCGCGCCGGTCCGACAAAGCGCAGTTCCTTGAGACCGGCGATCTTCACAATGGCGCCATCGGGAGCGAGATTGCCCTTGAGCGAAACCACGCCGCCGGTGGACGAAATTGGGTTTGAGGTGGGGCGGATCACCTCCTGATGGTGGTTGAATTTCACGTTCTTGAGGTTTTCGCCCATGGTCCTGCCGGTGACGGTCATAGCGTCGCCATGAAGATAGCCGCCGTCCAGCAGCGCCTTCAGCACCAGCGGAATGCCGCCGGCCTCGAACAGGTCCTTGGCGACGTATTGCCCCCCAGGCTTGAGGTTGCCGATGTAAGGAGTCTTGCGGAAGATTTCTCCGACATCGAAGAGGTCGAAATCAATGCCCGCTTCATGCGCCATGGCCGGCAGGTGCAGCGCTGCGTTGGTTGAGCCGCCGGTGGCGGCCACCGCCATGGCGGCATTTTCAAACGCCTTGCGGCTGACAATGTCGCGGGGGCGGATGTTCGCGGCGAGAAGTGCCATCACCTGCTCGCCGGCCGCGGCGCACAGCGCATCACGGATTTCGTAAGGCGCCGGCGCGCCGCAGCTATAGGGCAGCGCCAGGCCGATCGCTTCGGCCACCATCGCCATGGTGTTGGCGGTATATTGGCCGCCGCAGGAACCGGCCGAGGGACAGGCGACGCGCTCCAATTCATCAAGGGTTTCATCGTCCATCTTGCCCACCGAATGCAGACCGACGGCTTCGAATAGGTCCTGTACCACGACATCACGGCCACGGAATTTTCCCGGCAGGATAGAGCCGCCATAGATGAAGATGGACGGCACATTGAGGCGGATCATCGCCATCATCATGCCCGGCAAGGATTTGTCGCAGCCGGCCATGGCCACCAGTGCGTCATAGGAATGGCCGCGCATGGTCAGTTCGACCGAATCCGCGATCACGTCACGGCTGGCCAGCGACGACTTCATGCCGGCATGGCCCATGGCGATGCCGTCGGTGACGGTGATGGTGCAGAACTCGCGCGGCGTGCCATGGCTGGCGGCGACACCCTTCTTCACGGCTTGCGCCTGGCGCATCAGGGAGATGTTGCAGGGCGCGGCTTCATTCCAGGCGGTGGCGACGCCCACCAGCGGCTGGTGGATCTGCTCTTCCGTCAGGCCCATGGCGTAGAGGTAGGAGCGGTGCGG
>JAFAVT010000300.1 GCA_019242275.1 Alphaproteobacteria bacterium | reverse complement strand
CTGGAAGTGGTGCAGCGCATGCTGCGCATGGAAAGCGTGCAGAAGGACATTCTGGACAAGGTCGAACAGACCCTGCGCGTCGAATTCATGTCCAACCTGGCGCGCACCGCCAAGCGTGACGCCCATGAGCAGATGGCGGAAATCTTCAACAATTTCGACCGCCAGACCGAAAGCCGATTCATCACGGCCTTGGAAGAGCGCAGCCGCGATTCCGCCGAACGCATCAAGGCCCTGATGTTCACCTTCGAAGATCTGGGCAAGCTCGATCCCGGCTCAATCCAGACCCTGCTGCGCAGTGTGGAGAAGGACAAGCTGGCCCTGGCGCTCAAGGGTGCCACCGACGGGCTGCGCGACACTTTCTTCTCCAACATGAGCGAACGCGCCGGCAAAATCTTGCGCGAGGACATGGAAGCGATGGGCCCGGTCCGTCTCAAGGACGTGGATGAAGCGCAGATGCGCATGGTCAACGTCGCCAAGGACCTGGCCAACAAAGGCGAGATCATGATCGCGGGCGGCGGCAACGAAGACGAACTGGTCTATTGATGCGCGCCAACGCCAAATTCACCTTTGACACCGAGTTCGTCGGCAGCGGCGAACGCCGCAGCGCCGAATCCGATCGCCGCCGCAAGAAGACCTTGACGGTGGAGGAAATCGAAAAGCTCCAGGCCGCGGCCCATGCCGAAGGCCAGAACGGCGCCGCCGCGCGCACGGCAGAAGCGCTTACCTTGCTGTCCACCAGTCTCCATACCGCTGTCGCCGCCGCGCACGCTGAAATCGAGGCAGTGCGGGCTGAGGCCGCCGCCATCGCGCTGGCCGCTGCCCGGCGTCTTGCCCCAGCCGCTATCGCCGCCCTGCCTGCCGCCGATGTCGAGGCCGCGCTGCGGGCGGCCATGCACCAGGCCATCGGCGAACCGCGGCTGATGTTGCGGGCCGCGCCCGACATCGCCGCCCTGATCGAACCGCGCCTTGCCGAGTTTGCGCATGAAGAAGGCTATGAGGGGCGTGTCCTCGTCACGGCCGATCCTCATTTTGCCGGCGCTGATTGCCGCATCGAATGGCGCGGCGGCGGCACCGAGCGCAGCTTCGCGGCGATCGAAACGGCCATGGCCGAACTGATTGAACAGCGTTTTTCAGACCTCTCTTCGCGTGTGAAAGGATAAGCCATGTCCGGCACCGACAATGTCGATCTGCCCGATCTCTCCCATGACGGGGCTCCGGAAATCCCCGGCGGCGCCCTTTTGAATAGCGAGACGCAGCAGGAAGCGGCGCCCCGCCGCTCGGCCGCCGATCTGGAAGCGGTGTTCGATGTTCCCGTCACCGTTTCGGCCGTGCTGGGCAAGAGCGCCATGGAAGTCAGCCAGCTTCTCAAGCTGGGCAAGGGCACGGTTCTAGAACTCGACCGCAAGGTCGGCGAAGCCATTGATATCTATGTCAATGACCGCCTGGTGGCGCGCGGCGAAGTCGTGCTGGTGGAAGACCGGCTCGGCATCACTATGACCGAAATCATTAAGTCCGGCCAATCTTAAGGAGCACAAGACATGCGTCTTCTCATTGTTGGCGGCCTACAGGGCCAGATCGGACTAGCGACCAAGATTGCGATGGAGCGCGGCGCCAAGGTCAGCCATGCCACCTCCATCGAACAGGCTCTTGCCACCTTGCGCGGAGGCGCCGGCGCCGATCTGGTATTCTGCGACGTGACGCTGGAGATCGGCGAATTGGTGCGAGGTCTTTCCGCTGAGCGCATCTGCACCCCGGTGGTGGCTTGCGGCATCGGCACTGACACCCGCCGGGCCGTGGATGCCATCCGCGCGGGAGCCAAGGAATATCTGCCCTTGCCCGCCGATCCGGAACTAATCGCGGCGGTGCTGGCCGCGGTGGCCGATGAATCCCACCAGTTGGTCCATGAGGATGAAGCGATGAGCGCGGTTCTCGCATTGGCCGACCAGGTGGCCGGCAGCGAGGCCTCGATCCTGATCACCGGCGAAAGCGGCACCGGCAAGGAAGTGCTGGCCCGCTATGTTCACAGAAAGTCCTCACGCGCCGAAAAGCCGTTCATTTCCGTGAACTGCGCCGCCATCCCGGAAAACCTGCTGGAATCGGAATTGTTCGGCCATGAAAAAGGCGCCTTTACTGGCGCCATCGCCAGGCGCATCGGCAAGTTCGAGGAAGCCAATGGCGGTACCCTGCTTCTGGACGAAATCAGCGAGATGGATTTCCGCCTGCAGGCCAAGCTGCTGCGCGCCATCCAGGAACGGGAAATTGACCGTGTGGGCGGGACCAAGCCGGTCAAGGTGGATATCCGCATCATTGCCACCTCCAACCGCGATCTGGCCGATGCGGTGCGCCACGGCACTTTCCGCGAGGACCTGCTTTATCGCCTCAATGTGGTCAATCTGCGCCTGCCGGCCTTGCGTGAACGGCCCAAGGACATCCGCGCCCTTTCCCAACATTTCGCTCGCAAATATGCCGAGGTGAATGGCGTGCCGTTCCGGCCGCTGGCGGGCGCCACCGAGCGCCTGCTGGCGGGCCATGCCTGGAAAGGCAATGTCCGTGAACTGGAGAATACCATCCACCGCGCCGTACTGCTGGCGACGGGTGCGGAAATCGCGCCGGAAGCTATCCGACTGCCGGACGGCTCGCTGGTCAGCACCGCGCCGGCCTTTGCCCTGCAGAACGCATCGGTACAAAGCGCCGTCAGCAATGCCGCCGCCACAACGCGCGGCCTGATCGGACGTACCGTTGCCGATGTCGAGCGCGATTTGATCCTGGACACGCTGGACCACTGCTTGGGCAACCGCACGCATGCTGCCAACATTCTGGGCATCTCCATCCGCACCCTGCGCAACAAGCTGAGAGAATATTCCGATGCCGGTGTGCCGGTCGCGGCGCATGGCGAGCAGAGGATGGCGGGGTGAGCGGCGACCGGCTTCGCCGGTCAAACCGGTCCAGTGGACCGATTTGAGCCGCGAACGCCGCGAGCACAAGCGAGCGGCCGGGAAGACAACATAAAGAACGATTTGGGCAAATGAGCAGCGCCGGTATTACCTCCAGCTTCGATTTCTCCCCGCGCGGGCTGCTCAGCTTTGTTAAGCGCGGCGAATTGGGCCTGGCCATTGGCATCATGGCCATTTTGGTAGTGCTGATCCTGCCGCTGCCGACTTGGCTGCTGGACTTCGCCCTGGCGCTGTCACTGTCCTTCTCGATTCTGATTCTGATGACGGCGGTGTTCATCCGAAAGCCGCTGGAGTTCAGCTCCTTCCCCGCCATCCTCCTGATCACCACCATGCTCAGGCTGGCGCTGAACCTTGCTTCCACCCGCCTGATCCTCAGTCATGGCAACGAAGGCACCTCCGCCTCCGGCTACATCATTCAGGCCTTCGGCACCCTGATCATGCAGGGCAATTTTGTCATCGGCATCATCGTTTTCGCCATCCTGATCGTGGTGAACTTTGTGGTCATCACCAAAGGTTCGGGCCGTATCGCCGAAGTGGCAGCTCGTTTCAGTTTGGACGCCATGCCTGGCAAGCAGATGGCGATAGATGCTGACCTTTCTGCCGGCCTGATTGACGAAAAGGAAGCTAAGGCCCGCCGCAAGGAGATTGAGGCCGAAAGCAATTTCTTCGGTGCCATGGACGGCGCCAGCAAGTTTGTGCGCGGTGACGCCGTCGCCGGTCTTCTTATCGTCGCCATCAATATCATCGGCGGCATCATCATCGCCGTAGCTCAGAAAGGCATGAGTTTTGGCGACGCGACCCAAACCTTTACGCTACTGACGGTAGGCGAAGGCCTGGTCTCACAGATGCCGGCCTTGATCGTTTCCACCGCTGCCGGCCTGATGGTTTCCAAGGCGGGCGTTGAAGGCGCCACCGACAAGGCGTTGATGGGCCAGTTGTCCTTCTATCCCCAGGCGCTGGGCATGGCCGCCGCGGTGCTGGGCGTGGTCGGCCTGTTGCATGGCATGCCCTTTTTTGTCTTCGAGCCGCTTGCCGGCGGCTTTGGCGCGCTGGCCTGGTTTGCCCACAAGCGCAAAGACGCCCGCATCGCGCGCGAGGCTGCCGAGGTCGCCAAGACGGATGCCGCGCCCAAGGAAGAACCAATCTCCACGGCGCTGGCGATGGATTTGCTGCGGGTGGAATTGGGCTACGGGCTTTTGCCCCTGATCAATGACGTGCAGGGGCACAAGGTCACCGACCAGATCAAGGCGCTGCGCCGGCAATTGGCGCAGGAAATGGGCTTTGTCATGCCCGCGGTCCGCATTCTGGACAATATGCAATTGGGCGCCAACGAGTATCGCATCCGCATCAAGGAGTTTGATTCCGGCAAGGGCGAGCTTTTCCCCGGCTCCTTCCTGGTGATGGATCCGAAGGGCCTGCCAATTGATCTGCCCGGTACCCACACCACCGAACCGGCTTTCGGCCTGCCTGCCACCTGGGTTTCCGGCGCGCTGAAGGAAGAAGCTACCTTCCGGGGCTTCACCGTGGTGGATCCGGGCACGGTGCTGACCACGCACCTGACCGAAGTGCTGAAGTCGCATATGGCCGAACTTCTCTCCTATGCCGAGACCAAGAAGCTGCTGGACGACCTGCCGCCGGAAAACAAGAAGCTGGTGGAAGAACTGATCCCGTCGCAGATTTCCGTCACCGGGATTCAACGGGTGCTACAGACGCTTCTGGCGGAGCGGGTTTCCATCCGCGACCTGCCAGCGATCCTGGAAGGCATTGCCGAAGCGGTGGGTCACACCAAGAATGCGCTTTATATCACCGAGCATGTTCGCGCTCGCCTGGCGCGACAACTCTGCCACGCCAATCTGGCGCCCAATGGCTATCTCCCGCTGATCGCACTGTCGCCCCATTGGGAGCAGGCTTTCAGCGAAAGCATTGTCGGCAGCGGCGAAGAACGTCAGCTTGCCATGGCGCCATCGCAACTGCAGCTTTTCATCCAGGCGGTGCGCGAAGCCTTTGACGAGGCCAGCGGCAAGAATGAAGTGCCAGTGCTTCTCACCAGTCCGCAGATCCGGCCTTTCGTCCGCTCCATCGTTGAGCGCTTTCGTCCCGCCACCGTGGTGATGAGCCAGAACGAAATTCATGCTTCGGTGCGGCTGAGGACACTGGGCCAGGTGTGACGATGGCAGCGTTGCAACATCGGCACAGCGCCACCTTGCTGACCTTTCCCGGGGCGGGCGCAAGTGCCTCCTCTAGCATGATCGCGGCGGCGCTGCGTCGCCACCGTCTGCCCGAGCTGCTCACCGCCCAGTTGCTGCGCGCCACCGCCGGCGGCCCCGACTCCCAGACGGCCCTTGCCCGGGCGCTGGCTTCGCGTATGAAGGCCGAGCCGCTGGCATTGAGCGCGCAACGCCCTATCCTGCTGCTGGGTGAAAAGGGTGCGGGCAAGAGCCAGGCCGCCGCTGCCATTGCCGCCCGCTGTGACACCTTATTGATGACGGGACAGGACGGGCTGGCGCAATGGCGGGCGGGCACCCTGCCTGCCGGCAAGCTGGTGGTGATAGAGGCAGAAGGCTTTCACCCGCTCAATCCAAAAGCCCGCGGCGCCTTTGCCGCCCTGAGCGACATCGAAGACATCACAGCCGTGGGCGTGGTTTCCGCTGCTGGCGATGCGGAGGATGCCGCCGAGATGGTACGGGCCTTGCGCCTGCGCCGGCTCATCGTCACCGGCCTCGACCGCACCCGGCGGCTGGGCGCCTTGACGGCGGCGGTAACGGCGGGTGCACGGCTGTCGCACGTGCTGCGCGGCGGTGTGCTGGAAAATCTGGTCCCCGAAGACTTGGCCGCAGCGCTGCTGGCTTGACCGTCATAAATCCTTCCTTAACCGCGTCTATGGCATGAGGAACTAGAGACACGCCTGGCCTTTGCCGGGTCTGAAGGAGATTTGACATGCGCAAGACCGGTGCAATCCTGGCGACTACGGCCCTTCTGATGGGCAGCGCCCTTGCGGCCGATGCGCCCGCCAATTCTCCCCTGCCTGCTGGCAAGCCCGCCGGCACCCATCAGGCGGCTCTGGAAATGGGCGGTGTCTGGCTGGTGATCGGTCTGGCCGCCGTGGCAGGCATCATCGCCGCCGTGGCCTCGACCACCCAGGGTACGTCCGGCACCAGCAGCTAGGCTGAACCTTCTGACTTCTTCGGCGCGCGATCTCTCGCGATCGCGCGCTGTCGTCTGATCGCGTCTCTTCTAACGCGCGTGGCGTCTAGTGCTTTTTGCCTTTGCCGCCGCTCTTGCGATTGTCAATCGCGAAGGGCCCCGGGCCCATGCCCACCATCAGCAACAGCCCGCCACAGATCGCCAGGTCGCGTGAAAAAATCGCGAACTCCGCTTCTCGGCCGGCCCCATCCGCCATCGTCCAGACCGGATGCAAGGTGAAGGTCGCCACAATGGTGAGTCCGAACAGCAGCACCGCGCCATGGCGGGTGTGATAGCCGAAGAACAGTGAGATGCAGCCGAGAAAGATCAGGACGAGCGCCACCAGCAGCACGGCGGGTGCGACCGGGACATGATGCGCGTCCAGGCCGGCGGCGACGTGGCCCCAATCACTGACAATATTCATGGCGGCGGTGGCATAGAACCCGACCAGGGCGCAGCGCCCGAAAAAGGGCGAAATAGTCTCGGAGAATGACATGCCGGCTTCACCCCTTTTCGGCCCGACTCAAGGCCCGAATCTAGCGGTTTTTGTTGGGAACAAGAATCTCGGTTGGCCGTTGGGAGGCGGCAGAAAGGGGGGTGTCGCAGCTTTTTTGCCACATCCCGATTTTGCCACAGTCAAAAATGGGAACGGCTGAATCGGACAGGGCGTTTTATCGCCCGGAGGGACCACTGAATTCAGGGTCTAGAAAATGTCTGCGATTGGTATGCCGGGGAAAGCCCCGATTGTCATGTCGGCCTGTGGTTATGACCATAAGAGCCTGTTCTTCGAGCGTCAGCAATCTTTGGAGCTGCGCGGAATGGAGTGGGAAGGCCGCATCAAGCCTCTGACACCATGGAGCGCGCTGATTGCCCGCGGTGCCGGTGCGCTTGTGCTGCTCGGCGGTGCAGCGTTGATGCTGATTCACTAGGTATGGAATTCGCGGTATATTGCGATCAAGCCGACCGCAATGAATGCTTTCTAAGATGGCGCGCCATCGCCATCTCGTCCATCCGTGCTTGCTGCCGGCGCGACTGGATTTCGGCCAGGCGCTTGGCTTGCTGTTCGGTGGCAAACTCCAGCGACTTGAGGTCCTGGAAAGCATTGGTTAGGTCGAGCTGAGCCGCGGCATATTCTTTCTCAATGTCCTTTAACGTCGTGCGCAAATTCTCGCGGCGGCTTTCGATGGACTTAAGGAACGACGGGAAGGCCAGGCGGCCGATATCGGAATCACCGGCGCGCTGCTTCTCGCGCGCGACATTGTCGTCCAGGTCGGAGAGCTTTTTTTCCAGGTCAGCCTTCATCGACTCGATGGCAGCCATGCGGCGCTTCATCTCGTCAACGCGGAAGCGCTTCAAGCGCAACAGCGTGTCGGTGCGGTTCATCACGCTCTCCTTTCGCCGTCAAGAATGGCCGACAGCGATTGATATCCGGTAGCCATGTCCGTGGCCTCGTCCTTCCTTTGGGCAAGGAAGGCTTCGATTTGCGGATAAAGCTTTACAGCATGGTCCACTTCAGGATTCGTGCCAGCCTTGTAGGCGCCCAACCGAATCAGCTCGGCCATGTCTTCGTAAATCGTCATCGGGCCGCGCGCTTTGAGGATAAGCGCCTGTTCTTCCGGCGAATTGCAGGCTGGCATGGCGCGCGAGACGCTTTTGAGCACATTGATGGCGGGAAAGCGGCCCCGTTCCGCAATGGCACGGTCCAGCACGATATGGCCGTCCAGGATGCCGCGCACCGCGTCCGAAACCGGTTCATTGTGATCATCGCCTTCCACCAGCACGGCAAAAAGGCCGGTGATGGAGCCCTGGCCATCTGCACTGCCGGGACCTGCCCGTTCCAACAGGCGCGGCAGCTCGGCAAAGACGGTGGGGGTATAACCCTTGCTGGCCGGGGGCTCGCCGGCGGAAAGGCCGATCTCTCGCTGGGCCATAGCAAAGCGCGTCACTGAATCCATTAGTAGCAGCACATTGAGGCCGTCATCGCGCAGCTTTTCGGCCACCGCCATGGCGACATAGGCGGCCTGGCGGCGCACCAGCGGCGCTTCATCAGAAGTCGCCGCGACGACGACGGAGCGCGCCAAACCTGCCTCACCCAGATCGTCCTCAATGAATTCCTTCACTTCACGGCCACGTTCGCCGATCAGGGCGATTACGATGGCATCGGCATTGGTGTTGCGCGCCAGCATGGCCAGCAGGGTGGACTTGCCCACGCCCGAGCCGGCGAAGATACCCATGCGTTGCCCGGCGCACAGGGTGGTAAAGGCGTTCATGGCGCGCACGCCCAGATCCAGCTTGCCGCCCATACGGGCCCGGCAGGTCGCCGGCGGCGGCGCCGCTTTCAGCGGATAAGGACGCGGCCCCAAAGCCAGCGGCCCCTTGCCGTCCATGGGGTTTGCGAAACCATCAATTACCCGACCCAGCCAGCCCGAAGATGGGCGGATGGCGGCGGGACGGTCTTCAAAATCGGCACGGGCACCCAAGGCGATGCCTTCCAGCGGTCCCAGCGGCATCACCAGGGCGCGCCCGTCGCGGAAGCCGACCACTTCACAGCAAATTCTCTTGTTGTTTCCGATGCTTAAATAAACTTGGCCGCCCAGCCGGACCGCCCCCAAAGCACTGGTGACTTCCACGGCCAGACCCTCGATCCGCGCCACCCGGCCGAAGCGGGTCAGGGTAGGAACGGCTTCGATCTCCTGGAGCAGGGCGCGCATCTAAATCCTTCAGGGAAGGCGATTTCTCACCCCCAATACCGGCATCTTGCCGTTCAAAATTTAAATGACGGTAAACTTAACAAATCGAATCAGGGGCTTGCCGGTGCCCTGGCGCCCTTGCAGCAATATCCGCTTAAGGGGGATGAGCGGGGCCTGAAGCATCCGGCAGTGGTTAAAGCTGCTGTTAACCATTTGCGCTTACCGTCTGGCAACCGGTTAACCGTGTCGGCGGCCGATCCGACGCTTAATTGAGAGGGGCCTGACATGCGCGTATTGCTGATTGAAGACGACAGCGCCATGGCGCGGAGCATCGAACTGATGCTGCGCAGCGAGGGCCTTAACGTCTATACCACCGACCTTGGTGAAGAAGGCGTGGATCTGGGCAAGCTCTATGACTACGACATCGTGGTCCTGGACCTGCAGCTTCCTGACATGAGCGGCTTTGAAGTGTTGAAGGCGCTGCGCACCGCCAAGGTACAGACGCCGGTGATGATCCTGTCCGGCAATGCCATTGTCGAAGCCAAGGTGAAAGCGCTGGGCTTCGGCGCCGACGATTATATGACCAAGCCTTTCCACAAGGACGAACTGGTCGCCCGCATCCAGGCAGTAGTGCGCCGTTCCAAAGGTCACAGTCAGTCGGTGATCACCACCGGCAAGCTGATCGTCAATCTTGATGCCAAGACGGTTGAGGTTGATGGCGCCCGCGTCCACCTGACGGGCAAGGAATACCAAATGCTGGAGCTGCTTTCGCTAAGGAAGGGCACTACCCTGACCAAGGAAATGTTCCTCAATCATCTCTATGGCGGCATGGACGAGCCCGAGCTCAAGATTATTGACGTCTTCATCTGCAAGCTGCGCAAGAAGCTGGCCGCCGCCACCGACGGCGCCAATTATATCGAGACCGTCTGGGGCCGCGGCTATGTGTTGCGCGATCCGCACGGCGCGGCCGAGGAAACCTCCCAAGTCGCATAAGAGATTGCTTCAACAGGGGCGTTCTGGAAAGGCCGGTCGCAAGACCGGCCTTTCTGTTTGAGAGCATAGGCCTGAGGCGGCCGATGCCTGCCAAATTGGTGCAGATGTGACCTGGTGGCCTCATCCGCGCGCCATGACATCTAAAGGTGACTTACTTCGCCGCGCAGTCCAACAATTTGTTATCGTGCGACGAGCCGATGAAAAGATGGCCGTCGGCCTTGACCGCTGCCGTGGCCGCCTTGACCCCCTCTCCGTCATCGGCATAGACCGTGTCGGCACTGAGCGGCTTGCCGTCAGTGCCCACCACCACCCGCACCACAGTGGAAGCATTGCCCAGCGCCGGCAGGCGGGTCGGTCCCGCTACCCATAGCGTGCCATCAGCCGCGACGCTGATATGCTCTGGCCGCAGCGGCACGGAAATCGAACCCTGCTCAGTCAGGGCGCCGCCATATTGTTCGCGCGACAGCGCGATCACCCGCCGCTCGCCACGCGAGGCGACGAACAGGCGCTGGCCGTCCGCCGACACCGCCACGGCAGAGGGATCGGAAAGGCCGTTTACCGCCTCGCGGAACAGCTCGCCATTGAAGAAGAGAAGATCGGCCCGGCCCAGCAGGAACCAGCGGTCCAGCGCCGCCATAAAATCGCTACTTGTGGGATTGGACGTGAGATAAAAGCGGTTGTTGCCCAGCATGGCAACGCCGCCGGCCCGCCGCGCCAGTCCGCCCTGTACCGATGCCTGGGAATTGAGACTGGCGCCGTTGGCGTCATAGAGGACGTTATAGACCTCGACCGAGACCGCGCCATTGGCGTGATGATTCACCACTACCAGGCTGGGGGCGCCGTCAAGATTATAGCCGATGGCCAGCGACGTAGGATGAAAGTCGGCCGCTGTGCCTTTCAGTTTCGTCGGCTTGTCGCTGCCGGGGTTCAGCGCATAAATCCCATCGCCGGCGGCGGGGGAGCCCTCGCGCGCGGCGGCGATGAACAGCGTCTTGTTCTTGGCTTCAAAGGCCAGATCGCCGGGGCCGTTCAGGGCGATGCTGCGGCAGATGCCGGGCGAAGCCGAACCGGCGAAGCTGAAGAGGCCTACCGACTTGATCACCTTGGCCAACGTCATCAGGACAAGGGCGGCCACCACCACCCAAGCCAGCACCACTGCCCGCATCAGTCTGTCTGGTTTGCGCGGCTGCTGTGTTGGCGACAGAGATTGTTTCTTCGCCATCACGACACCTCGCTGAATTGCAGCTTCGCTAGCCGCGCATAAAGCCCGCCCCTTGCCACCAGTTCGGCATGGCTGCCCTCCGCGACAGCGCGACCTTCCTCCATCACCACAATGCGCTTAAGGCGCTGGATGGTGGCAAGGCGGTGGGCAATCACCAGGGTGGTGCGTCCCACCATCAGATTGGTCAGCGCCGTCTGCACCAGAAGCTCATTTTCGGCATCCAGCGCGCTGGTAGCCTCGTCCAGCAACAGCAGCGGCGCATCGCGCAGAATAGCGCGGGCAATCGCCAGACGCTGACGCTGGCCGCCCGAGAGGGTGACGCCCCGCTCGCCCACCACAGTTTCAAACCCTAAAGGCAGCTTCTCGATGAATTCCAGCGCGGCGGCGGCATCGGCAGCCTTGGTGATTTCTTCCGGCGTGGCGTCGATCCTGCCATAGGCAATGTTGGCGGCAATAGTGCCGGAGAAGATCACCGGGTCCTGCGCCACCACGGCGATATGGCGGCGCAGATCCACCGGATCGAGGTCGGCAATATCAACGCCGTCAAAGCGGATGCTGCCCTTTTGCGCCGCATAGAAACGGAGCATCAACTGAAAGACGGTGGATTTACCGGCGCCGGACGGGCCAACCAGCGCCACCGCCTCGCCCGCCGCCACATCCAGGGAAAACGCGTTCAGGGCGGCGGTTTCAGGACGGGAGGGATAGCGAAATTCAACATTGTCAAAGGCGATGGCGCCGGTGGGATAACTGGGCAAATGTTTGGGCCGGGCGGGAGTACGGATCGCCGGTACTTCATGCAGCAATTCCATAAGCCTTTCGGTGGCACCGGCAGCACGTTGCAGATCGCCCCAGACTTCCGACAAAGAGCCGACGCCGCCCGCCACGAGCCCACCCAGCATGATGAAGCGCAGCAGAAGGCCGCCGGAGATGACGCCGGCGATCACATCCTGGGCACCGACATACAGCACGCCGGCCAGGGCAGAGAAGAAGGTGAAGATCACCACTGCGGTCATTATCGCGCGGACGCGGGTGCGCAAAATGGCGAGGGTGAACGAGCGGGCAATGGTGACGGCATAAGCGGCGCGCTCGTACGCTTCCTGGGTGAAGGCCTGGACGGTGGAGACGGCGTTCAGGGTTTCGCCCGCGCGGGCACTGGTATCGGCCAGCGCATCCTGGCTTCTGCGGGACAGTTTGCGAACCCAGCGGCCGAACAGGATCGCCGGCACCATGATGCAAAGCACCGCCCCCACCACCAGCAAGCTGAGCTTCAGGCTGGTGAGGAACATCAATATCAGGCCGGCAATCAGCGTCACCAGGTTGCGCAGCGCCACCGAGGCCGATGAGCCCACCACGGTCTGGATCAGGGTGGTGTCTGCCGAAAGCCGCGACAACACTTCACCGGTGCGGGTGACTTCAAAGAACTGGGGCGACAGGCCTAGCACATTGTCGAATACCCCTTTCCTGATGTCGGCCACCACGCGCTCACCCAGCCAAGTGACGAAATAAAAGCGGGTAGCGCTGGCAAGACCCATCACGCCGGCGGCGGCGATGAAAGCCAGGAAATAGCGACCCACCTGCCCGGCTTCGTGGGCAGAAAAACCGTGATCCAACAGCCCTTGGGCAAAGAAGGGCAGGCTCAAGGTGGCCGTGGAGGAGACAATCAGAGCGAGGACCGCGACCGCAATCCTACCACGATAGGGCCTGAGGAACGGCATAACCGCCTTCAGCGGCGCCAACGATCTGGCCTTGGGCCGTCCTGCGGCGATCCGGGCGGTTTCCTTGGAAAAATCAGTCTGGTCGCGGGCCAAGGGCGGTTCCTTCCGGGCGGGCTTTATATAGGCAGCCTGCGGGGGCGCAAACTTGGTTGTTTTTAAGGGTCTGCTCGCCTATAAGCCGCGCCTTCCCGCACCTGTCGGAAATAGGCGCCGGGCGTTACGAAAGGCACGCGTCATGAAAAAGGGCATCCACCCGGACTATCACTTTGTCGAGGTCACGCTGAATGACGGCACGACCTACAAGACGCGCACCACCTACGGCACCGCGGGCCAGAAGGTGACACTGGACATTGATCCCACCACCCACCCGGCCTGGACCGGCGGCCAGCAGCAGTTGATGGACCGGGGCGGCAGGCTGACCCGCTTCAACAAGAAGTTTGCTGGGTTTGTGAAATCCTGATCGGTGTCATTCCCGACCCAACTCCCGAATTTCGACGGCCTGGCTCCCCTTCCCTCGCGCCGCTGACGCGACACGCGCCGGGGATGACAATCGAGGAGCTGGTTACTCGCCGAACGCCTGGGCCAGGCGATTGATCTGATCGCGCGCGCCGGAATTGGCCGCCAAGCCGGTGCCAAACAGCACGTCATCCAGGCGGGCGATGCGGCGATAAAGATTGTCGCTGCGGGCGAGAAGATCGCGCAGTGCCACGGGCAGCATCTCGGTGGATTCGGCCGCGGCGCCCAAACAAATTTCCTTGGAGCCCAGGCGATAGCGTTCATCTGCCGCCATGCCCGATTCCATGTCGCCGTCGCGTACCGCCCGCTGCACCAGAAGCCAGCTTGCGGCCTGCATCAGCCTTGTGGTGACGCGCATGCTTTCGCCGGCATAAAGCATCGAGGCCTTGCGCGGCAGGGCGCGCGCTTCTTCGCGGCCACGGCCGTCGAGATAGCGCGCGGTTTCCTCCACCAGCGCCATGCCTTCATCAAAGGTGCGGTCGAACAGGGCGGAGGTGATAAACCCCTGTTGGGTCAGCCCGCCCAGACTCTCGCTGTCCATCTTCCCCTCGTGCGTCTTTGTGCTGGCACGCTAGCAGTGCTGGCGGCGCCGGAAAAGCGTCTTGCTTGGTAAAGATGCCATCCGATTCTCGCAGAATCCTGTTGGAAGCGCGCGAAGACAAGGCTTGCTGGGGATATTAACCAGCGCCACAATTTTCGCGGACGGCTGTTCCTATTTCTTGAAAAAACTCTCCGCCGCCGACTTGGTAGCATGGCGCGCCTTGATCGCCTCGCGGCAGCGGGCGGCTTCTTCTTCCAGCCGGGCAATGCGGCTTTCCAGTTCATGGGCCGACAGGGTGGAGATGTCTTCGCCCAGCACGATGTCGGGCAGCTTCTTGCGGGGGGCGAGGTCTTCGGGATCAATCGGCATGGGCGGCATCGTGAATGTCAGCGCCGGATGGTAAGATAAAATCACCTTTTGTTGGTAAAGACGTTATCGAAACCGCTGCCCTATTTTCCGCTTCAATTGATGGCCTCGCACCTCCCATATGCGGCCGCGCCTACATGCGCTTGCCCGGCTAGGTTATCGCGCATCGAAGCATGACGCCCTGGCTTACCTAACCCCCTTCGCCGGCTGCGGGTTCGGTAGCGGGCCATCAGGGCGGTATCGTCGGACGGTGGCACGGCCGGGGCGCCTTGCCCCACCGTCAATGCCGGCCCCCAGACCAGTTCCATGCCGTGCCAACCCTCAGCGGCGATCAGGACTTTATCGTTTCGGGGCGGCTTTTGGGGCTGAACCGGGCCAAATTTTCCCCCGGCCGGCTATTTTCCTTCCACCGCGCGGGGTTTTTGGCTAAAAGACCGGCCTTCCTCGAAAACCGATCCCTCGAGCGAAGGCGGGCCAAGCGGCCCGCCCGGAAAAGGAAAAACACATGGCCGCCTCGCCCGCCCCCCTGATGCCCAAGGCCACCGCCGTCTGGCTGGTGGACAATACCGCCCTCAGCTTTGAGCAGATCGCCGATTTCTGCGGGCTGCATCCTTTAGAAGTGAAAGGCATCGCCGATGAGGACGTGGCCAAGGGAATCAAGGGCCAGGATCCGGTGGCGTCCGGCCAACTCAGCCGCGAGGAAATCGCCGCGGCGGAGAAGGACCCCAGGAAGCGCCTCAAGATGGCGCCGCCCAAGCACAAGATGCCGGGGGTGCGCCAGAAGCGCGCGCCGCGCTATACGCCGGTTTCCAAGCGCCAGGACAAACCCGATGCGGTTTATTGGCTGATCAAGAACCATCCGGAAATGCCGGACGCCGACATCATCAAGCTGATCGGCACCACCAAGACTACCATCCAGAAGATTCGGGAGCGTTCACACTGGAACGCCTCCAACATCAAGGCGGTAGACCCGGTGACGCTGGGCCTGACTTCGCAACTGGAACTGGACATGGCGGTCAGCCGCGCCGCGGTCAAACTGGAACGGGCGCAGAAGCGTGCCGCCAAGAAGGGCGCGACGCTGAAAAGCGTGGCCGAGACGGTGCCCGCCGCGCCCTTGACCGAATTGCCGCCACGCGAAGATGCGCCGTCGGAAGGCGCCCCGGCACCGGATGATTATGGTCTATCGTCGCAGGCCGAGCAGGATTGAAGCTTTAAAGATAACGAAAAGCTACGAAGCCAAGCACCAGCACGACGAGAAAAAGAACCAGCGCCCATTCGAGATATTTCTCGAGCAGCGCCTGGGCCTGCTCGCCGAAAATGTGCACCAAGAGCGCCTCGATTACGATATAGCGAAGCGAGCGCGTTACCGCTGAATAGACCATGAACAGCGGGAAGGAGACGCCGGCCAGGCCGGAGGCGATGGTCACCAGCTTGTAGGGGATGGGCGTCGCGCCCTGCACCATGATGAGATAGGCGTTGGCGCTGTAGCGGGCACGCAGCGATTCCACGTCTTCCAGCGGCACATGCAGGGCGTGGATCAGCCACAGGCCGGCCGTCTGCCAGAACAGCGCGCCGATGGCATACCCCAGCATGCCGCCGGTCACCGACCAGAAGGCGACCCAAACCCCAAGCTTAAAGGCCCGCCTTCGGTCGGCCAGCATCATCGGCAGCACCATCACATCGGCTGGGATGGGGAAGAATGACGCTTCGGCGAACGCGAACGCCGCCACCGCCGCCCAGGCATGGCGGCCGCGCGCATTCTTCAGCATCCAGGCATAAATGGCGCGCAGGCCGCGCGGCTTTTCCGGTTCAGGCTGATCAATCACGCTCATGGGCGGCTTCTAACATTGCCGCGCTCTCCGTCCAACCTTGCCGCCGGCATCGTCCTTCTCTAGCGTGACGCCGGCGAGGGGCGATGACAAAACACCAGCATGGCAGCGGCAGTCCCTATGCCCTGGCCTTCATCTTCATGACTATGCTGATTGATACCATTGGGCTGGGCGTCATCATTCCGGTTTCGCCCGGCCTGATTGCGATGCTGACGGGCGAGCCGATCAGCGGCGCGGCTCGCTGGGGCGGCTGGCTGTTCTTTGCCTATGCCCTGATGCAGTTTCTCTGTGCTCCGGTGATCGGAAATCTTTCGGATCGCTTCGGCCGCCGGCCGCTCTTGATCCTGTCACTGGCCATGTTGGGGATGGACTATGCCATCACCGGTCTTTCGCCGACCATCGCTTGGCTGTTTGTGGGCCGCACCTTGTCGGGCATGGCGGGCGCCAGTTTCACCACCGTCAATGCCTATATCGCCGATATCACGCCGCCGGAAGAGCGCGCCGCCAAATTCGGCCTGGTCGGCGCCGCTTTTGGGCTTGGCTTCATTCTGGGACCGGCGCTGGGTGGCTTTGTCGGCGAGCATTTCGGCTTGCGCGCGCCTTTCTTTGTCGCCGCCGGACTTTCCTTCGCCAATGTCCTGTTCGGCCTCATCGTGTTGAAAGAGTCGCTGCCACCGGATCGCCGCCGCGCCTTTGAATGGGGCCGCGCCAATCCGCTGGGCTCGCTGAGGGCGCTGTCACGCTTTCCGCAACTGATTCTGCTCATTGCGGTTCTGGTGCTGGCGCAGTTTGCTCATGACTGCCTGCCTTCCACCTGGAGTTACTACACCATGCTGAAATTCGGCTGGGGACCGGGCGACATCGCCTGGTCGCTGGTGGCGGTGGGGGCACTGTCGGCGGTGTCCTATGCCGTGCTGCCGGGTCTGTTGGTGCCGCGCATCGGGGAGGCGCGTGCCGTCTATCTGGGCTTTGTCTGTGCCGTGGCCGCCTATGCCGGCTATGCCTTCGCCGGCAGCAGTTGGATCTTTTATGCCTGGATGATCCCATTCACCCTGGGAGGCGTGGGCGGGCCGGCGCTGAACGCCATCATGTCTCACCAGGTACCGGCCACCGAGCAAGGCGAGTTGCAAGGCGCAAGCTCCAGCCTCACCAGCCTCACCTCGGTGGTGGCAATGTGGACCATGCCGACCCTGTTCGCCTGGTTCACCGGGCCCACGGCGCCGGTCTATTTTCCGGGCGCAGCCTTTTTCGCCGCGGCGCTGTGCGAGGCGGGCGGGCTGATCCTATTCGCGCTGTCGCGAAAAGTGCGCGCTAGTTAAGGCCGGCGCGCAACCGCGCCAGCTCATCCTTTATTCGAAGTTTCTGCTTTTTCAAGGCTGCGACGCGCAGCTCGTCCCAATCGGGA
>JAFAVT010000284.1 GCA_019242275.1 Alphaproteobacteria bacterium | reverse complement strand
TTCCACCCGCAGGGTCTGTTCGACCTTGTCCAGAATGTCCTTCTGCACGCTTTCCATCCGCAGCATGCGTTGCACCACTTCCAGGGCAAATTCTTCCGGCAGGGCACCCAGCACGCGAGCGGCATGCTCCGGTTTGATCTTGGACAGCACCACTGAAACGGTTTGCGGGTATTCGTTCTTGAGATAGTTAGCCAGCACGGTTTCGTTGACGTTGCCCAACTTGTCCCACATAGTGCGGCCGGCGGGTCCGCGGATTTCTTCCATGATGGTGCCGACTTTTTCGCCAGGCAGCATGCGCGCCAAAAGTTTTTCAGTAGATTCATAAGAACCCATCATCGAGCCGGTTCCGGCCATCTGGCCGACAAATTCCACCAGCAGCTTCTCGATCACGCTGGAAGAGACCGAGCCGAGATTGGACATTACCTGGGAGATTTCCTTGATCTCCTCTTCGTCCAGCAGCTTCCAGATCTGTTCGGAGTGCTCCTCGCCCAGCGACAGCATGACGACAGCAGCGCGTTCGGCCCCGGAGAGGGCGCGAATATCGTCCTTGACGGCAACTTTTGTGGCTTTGGCCATCTTCGTCCCTTACACCGGTTGATGCAGCCAAGTGCGGATAATGGAAAGCGCTTCCTCAGGATGCGCCGATACCACTTCACCGACCTTCTTGACTGAGCTTTCGCCGAAGCCGCCTTCGATCTGTGACAGATCAATGCCGCCGCTCTTGGCAACCGCCACCAGGGGCGCGGCACCGGTTGCTTGCGGCGCGGTACTACCGGGAAGGGCCAGCATCGGTGCCGCACCAGGCGCGGCAGGCGCCGGCAAGGCACCCGACACGGGCGAGGCGTTCGCAAGGGTGGTGAAACCGCTGCCGCTCTGGGCCGCAAACATGCGGTGAATCAAGGGCCGCACGACCAGAAGCCCGATCAGAAGCGCGGTAAGGCACAGGATGGCGGCCTCGATAATCTTGAACCAATAAGCACTGTCCAGGCCCAACGGGGGTTTGGGCGCCGGTGTGCTGTCGCCGGCATCGAGCTTGGCGAAAGGCATATTCTTGACCTGAAGCTGGTCGCCGCGCGCGGTGTCAAAGCCCATCGCCGATTTCACCAGCGCTTCGATTTGGTTCATTTCGGCCGCGCTGCGGGCTTTGGCGCCGTCGCTGTCCACCACCACCGCCACCGACAGGCGTTTTAGAGTGCCGCTGTCGTTTGTGCTGGAGGTGACGGTCTTGTCTATCTCGTAATTGTTGGTTTCTTCGGTCGAGCCGGAACTTGACTTGCCGGCCTCGCCGGCGCCGGTCTGGGCGCCGCCTGGCAAATTGTTAGCGACAGAGACTGCCGCGCCGCCGCTACCATTGCTGTCGCTGGCATTGCGCTCGACGGTCTGATTGGAGCGCAGCACCTTGCTGTCGGGATCATAATGCTCGGTGGTGGTGTTGATGTGATCGAACTTCATTTCGGCACTCACCTGGGCGCGGACATGGCCTGCGCCGACTACTGAAGCAACCAGGGATTCAATGCGCCCGCGCACTCGTTCTTCATAATCACCGGTCTGCCGGTCCTGGTCGGCTGCGGTCGCAGCGCCATCGGCGCGGCCGTCGCCCCCAGCGAGCAGATTGCCGGCATCATCAATGACGGCAACCCGGGCAGCGGAAAGTGAGGCGACGGCGGCGGCAACCAGATGCTGGATGGCGCCGACCTGGCCGCGATCAAGCTTGATGCGGGTTTTCAGAACGACCGAAGCCGAAGGGCTTTGCTCTTCCCGGGCAAAAACCTGGCGCTCGGGAATGACCAGATGGACGCGGGCGCTCTGGATGCCCTCGATGGTCTGGATTGAACGGGCCAGTTCCCCTTCCAGAGCGCGCAATTGGTTGATGTTCTGGACAAAGGCGGTGGTGCCGAAAGCATCCGACTTGTCGAAGAGTTCATAGCCGACACCGGCGGCGGGCAGATTGTCTTGCGCCATCTTCATGCGCAGGTCATTCACCCGATCCGCGGGAACGAGGATGGAGTCGCCCTTGATCTCGTATTTGACGGTGAGGGAGTCCAGCTTGGCGGTGACGGCGGCGGCGTCGCGCGATTCCAGACCCGAAAAGAGTATGGTCTTGGGGGGATCGGTGACGACGCCCGCGACATAGAGGAAGAAAGCGGTCAGCGCCGCGGCGACCCCGGCCATGACGCCGAAACGGGCCGCACCTACCTGCTTGAAGAAATCCGGCACTGGCAGTGTCCTCCTCGCGCAGCTCCGGGCCTTCCCGGTTGCTGCTAGGCAAACATTGCCGCCTGTACGGTAAATGTAGGTTTAAGACGCGAAGACATGCGCGCCTCATCTATTTAACCGCGCGTTTACGAATGGGGGTTCGCAGACATCACGATGTAAGCTTGAGCCTCGTGTCGAGAGCAAGCCGCGAGCGCCGGCAGCCCTTCGTCGGCGGCCGTTAGCGGCCTCGATAGCCTTTCCAGGCCCATTCAAAGGCTTCCGGCATGGTCTGCATCTCCACCGGCCGGCTGACATGGGCGACATCATCAGCAAAGACGAATTGGTACGGGTAGCCCTTGGCAGCCAGTACTTCGGCCATATGCCGGTTGGCGATCACCCAGTTGCGCTTGTTCTCTTCCGGTGTCTGATAGCCATTGTCATGCTCACCCACTTCCATCCAAATGCGCATGGGCTTGCGTGGCGTGTTGGGGATGAAATGCTCGTGATATTCCCAGGCGCCATCAGGCGCGGCATTGGGATCGCGTCTTAAAGCAACAAAAGTGCCTGAATAGGAGATGATGCGGCGGTAGAGCTCAGGATGAAACCACGCCATGGCGATCGCGGCAGCCGAACCCGAACTTTCGCCGAAGGCGGCCCGACCTTCCGGATCGGTGGTGAAAATGATGCCATAGTCCTTGGCGATCCTGGGCAGCACCTCTTTTTCAATGAACTGGGTATAACGATCGGAGACGGCATCATATTCGATACTGCGTTCGGGGCCGGGACCCGGGTCTATCATGATGGCCACCATAGCGGGGACCCGATGCTGGACGATCAGATTATCCAGCATGGTAGGAATGTAAGGAAGGTCGGGACGGTTGGGCAGGCCGCCGCCATACCAATGTACGCCGTCTTGTACCACGATAAAGGGCGCCGGCGTGCCGGCGCGATAGCCGAACGGAATATAGACCACAACAGGCCGCTTGTAGGGCGCAGGTTTGCCGTCGGCGCCGTTGGTGGTCGGATAGATTTTGCTGTCATCCGAATTCATCTCAAAGCGGACAACATGGCCTTTGGGCACATTCGGCTTTTCGGTAAAAACCGGATCGGGCGCATAAGGCGGTGCAATATGAAAATTCCCGTCGCGGTTAAGGGCGAGCGGTACCAACGGCGAGCCGTTCGGTGCACCCGCCGCTGTAGTGGCCGGCGCGTTGGGCGCAGCAGCCGTGCAGGCCGCGATGAGCATTGCTAAAGCTGCGCAGGGCGCAAGTTTATGAAGTCTCATCCGTGTCCTGTCCGATCATCATTTGCTGTTTCCTCCGATGGGAAGGCTGACGGGTTGCAGGCCGGATTGTGATTTGGGTTTGGTTGCGGCTGTGGTGGTGGCGCCGCCACGGGCGTTCTGGAAGGGGAAGCTTTTGACCACATTGATGATGACGCTGTTGAAGCTGTCACCCTCGGCCTTGACCTGGGCAACGATCTGCTCGATTGCCGGGCGGTCGGTGCCCTGAATGCCTCGGCCCAGCGCATAGGACAGGACCTTGCGCACCACCGCATGGCGGAAATCATCCTTGCGGCTTTCCAGCACCTGGCGGAACTCGGCCGGGGTGGTGAACTTGGTGCCGTTGATCTCGCCGGAAACGTCAATCGGGATGCCGTTCTCCTGGCTGCGCCAGGAGCCATCGCCGGCGTAGTTCTCCAGGGCAAAGCCGTAAGGCTCCATGCGGGCATGGCAGCCGGCGCAGATCGGGTTGGTG
>JAFAVT010000346.1 GCA_019242275.1 Alphaproteobacteria bacterium | reverse complement strand
GCGCGCTTTTGTCTTCGATCTGGAACAGTGGCTGATCGAGACCCTGGCCATGTTCCAAGTGAAGGGCGAACGCCGCCCCGGGCGGGTGGGCATCTGGGTTGATCGCGGGGGGGGCCGCGAAGACAAGATCGCCGCCATCGGCGTGCGCCTGCGCCGCTGGGTGAGCTTTCACGGCGTGGCGCTGAACGTTGATCCCGACCTTTCCCACTTCAATGGGATTATTCCCTGCGGCGTAAGCGACCATGGCGTCACCAGTCTGGCCGATCTTGGCCTCACGGTTTCAATGGCTGATGTCAATACCGCGCTGCAACAGGCTTTCCGTACAGTGTTCGGGTAACCTATTTCCTTGAGAAGTTGCCATAGAATCGGGGAGGTCTCATGCCGCGCGTTTCCGCTGCATTTTTTGCCACAGGCGTCGTCTGCGTTCTGATCGGAATGATTTTCGGCATGTGGATGGGGGCGAGCAATAATTTCGTCGCCGCGCCCGCCCATGCTCACCTAAACCTGCTGGGCTGGGTGACGATGGGACTTTACGGTACCTTCTACAGCCTCGCCCGCGAAACTTTCTCGCCCAAGCTGGCCTGGACCAATTATGCGCTCTCTCTGGCTGGCGTGGCGATCCTGATACCGGCGTTAGTGCTTTATTTGTCGGACGGCAATGATCCGAAATACGATCCCTTCGTCACCATAGGCTCGATCATCAGTTTTCTGGCGATGTTGGTCTTCGCGGTGTCGGTATTTAAGGAGTTGATGCGTAGCCGGTAGCATTAAAGGCAAGACTGTCGTGGCTCTACCTTATTTGGGGTCATCTAGAGCCGGAAGCGAGAGCCTGTTGCCCTGGATGGCCCGCGCGGAGGCGGGCCATGACAAACTGGATCAAAGCGAAGGCCGCCTCTTAAAACCCTTCTCTTCCGGCGGCTCGCTATTGTGTAAGTCCACATGCGCGACGCGCGCTCCGGGCGGGCCTTTCATCGCGCTGGCGACAAAGCCTTCCACCGCTCGCGTTGGGCCCGAGACCAAAGCTTCCACCGAGCCGTCATTACGGTTGCGTACCCAGCCATCCAGCTTGTGATGCTGTGCCGCCATGGTGAGAAAGTCGCGGAAGCCGACGCCTTGCACAAAACCTTTAACGTGCACCAGCATGGAGGTGAGTTCATCAGTCATGGCTGGTTCCTACCCAAGGGTGTCTCTCCAGATGGGAACGCCGACGGGCCTGATCAAGCCGCCGCCGGTGCAGCCGCCTTTTCCGGCAGTCGCTGCAGATTGTTCAGTGACAAGAGATGCAGATAAATCAATTCCAATTCCCCGGAGGCGTTGAGTTCGGCCAGTTTTTCGGGCGGAAGGGCCCGCAATTTCTCACGGCTAACAATGGTAAAGCCCCGCAGCCGCCGCTCCGGGTCGGCGGGCGTGGGCAGATGCGCCTCGGCTCCGTCCAGCAGGCCAAGATCGGCCAATTTCTTGCTGAATGCCTGCGTCGCCTGCACCTGACCCTGATATTCGGAAAGAAAGCCCATGATGTTCTTCAAAAAAACCGTCTGCTCGCCATCAGCATCAAACAAGCGCTCGCCCTTGCCATGGGTGTTAAGGCCTGGATACTTTTCGTCAATCATCAGGGTGAAGGTTTCGTTTTTCGCATCGGTACCGAAGACGAATGGATAACGACGGATGAAGGCGGGAATATAAGGCGCGCCCCAGTTGCCATCGGCGCTTATGAAAGCATTCTCGTTGTCACGTACCCCCAGGACGGCGGCGGGGATGGGACCATCGGGGGTCTGGCCGAAAACGATGGCATAGTGCATCGCGGTCAGGGCAAACTCGCCCACCACCAGCGGCACCGAATTGGTCTGGCGGGCGAAGTCGTAATCGCCCGTGGGCTTAAGCGCGAGCTTGCCATGCTGGTCGCGCGTCACAGGCACGACATTGTCGTAGATCAGCATCTGTTTCATGGACTTTTCTCGGCGGCCGGTTGCGGGCGGGTTGTAGCAAGGCAGCCGCCACGCCGATAGGTCAATAAGCGAGTTGGGTTAAACCCGCCTTGCTCCGGTCCGGACGGCACGTTATCGGCTTTTTCCATGGGGATTCCTTCAAAGCCAGGGATACTGACAAAGCGATGGTCGCTGGCGGTGTTCCGGGTCCACCTGGAAAACGGGCTGGCGGTGGCGATTGGCGTCGGCCTGGTCGGCCTGTTGACCGGCTGGGCGCTTGGCTTCGAGGCCGCCGTCGCCGCCGCCAGCGGCGCGATTTGCATCTCGATTTCCGACCAACCCGATCCCCTGCGACAGAAACCCTGGCTGATCGGCTTCGCGCTGGTTTCGGCAATTTTCTTCACCGCCCTTTCCTCGGGAGCGCAGTTTGGCCACGACACCTTCCTTGCAGCCGCTGCCTTCACGGGCCTGTGGACCGGACTAATCTCGGTTTATGGTAAGCGCGCCATCAACATCGCCATGACCAGTGTGCTGGCCTTCGTTTTCGCCATGGCGCAGGATTTCCACGATGCCGGCACGGCGCTAGACCATTTCGTGCTCTTCGCTTGCGGTGCCATCTTCTATGCTACCTACGCCCTGGCGACCGCGACCCTGTTCGATGATCGGGCGCGGCGGTTATTGCTTGCCGAAGCTTGCCGCGCCTTCGTGGCCTACCTGCGGGCGAAAGCGGCGCTCTACAATCCCGACAGCGAAGGGCCGGCGGCATTCCGCGCCTTGATCGAGGCGCATGCCACACTGACCGACCGGCTGCAAGCAGCGCGCGATTCCCTCTATGCCCGCCGCGGCAGTGCACTCCAGAAAAAGCGTATAGATGTGCTGATCGCACTTCTCGACTTGTTCGAGACCATGTTGTCCACCGATGCCGACATCGAATTGCTGCGCCATGCCAAGGCGCGGGAGCTGCTTTGGCGCTTCAACCAGTCAATCCACCTGATCGCCGACGAGGTTGAAGCCATGAGCCTGGCGTTGCGTGAGCGGCGTCCACATCTTAACCCCCGCCGTCACGAACGGGAGACAATTGCGCTGGTGGAAGCCGTGAAGCAAGCGCGGGCAGAAGACCCAGGCGACGAAACGCTCTATGCCTTTGCCGCCACCGCCGCCAAATTGGCATTGGCCGATGACTATGCCGCGGCCTTAGGCCAGGCTTTGGACGCCGATACACCGCCGTCGCGCCGGGCCAGCGAACTTGATTTGGAGCTTTTTCGCCAGAACACACCGCGCGGCGTCGCCATCCTGTTGCGCCAATTTCGCTACCGCTCACCTGCACTGCGCTATGGCATCCGCCTGTCGCTGGCAATGATGACCGGCTATGCCCTGACCCTCTCCTTCCCGGCCATCGTTCATGGTAACTGGGTGCTTCTCACCATTGCCCTGGTGATGCGCGCCAATTTCAGCGTGACGCGGCAACGGCGCAGGGACCGTATCACCGGCACTTTGATGGGTTGCGCACTGGCGGTGCTTTTGGTCAACACCATGCCGGCGCCTGTGCTACTGCTCTCAATTGCGCTGGCCGTAGGCACTGCCCACGCCTATGGCGGGGTCGCCTATCGCATCACCGCCGTCGGCGCCTCGGTATCCTCTCTGCTATTGCTGCATTTCGCCGACCCGCACCCCCAATTCCTGGAACGCATTGGCGATACGCTGATGGGCGCCGGCCTCTCCTGGATTTTCAGTTTCTTTTTGCCTCATTGGGAGCGTTATGATCTGCCGGGCACAGTTGAGAATCTGCTGAAGGCCGACACCCAGTTTGCCGATGCGGTGTTGCGGCGCCATCCGGTCTATGCCACTTACCGGCTAGGACGAAAGAAGGCTACCGATGCCGTGGCAGCCTTGTCGGGCGCTCTGCGCCGGCT
>JAFAVT010000188.1 GCA_019242275.1 Alphaproteobacteria bacterium | reverse complement strand
ATGGGGGCTGTTGAACAATTCGCCCATCGCCAGCGGCGCCGCGGTCTGGGCGCGGATATTCCTGAACCATTCAATGTCTTCCGGCGACAGCGGGTCTTCCAGGAAGAAGAGACGGAAATGCTCGGCCTCCTTGCAGAATTGTACCGCTTCGGTCGGGGTGTAGCGCTCATGCATGTCGTGCAGCAGTTCGATCTCGTCGCCCAACTCCTTGCGGGCGGTTTCGAACAGGGCCATGGCGCGGCGCTTGGCGGCTTCACGTTCGAACACCGGCTGGGTATGGAGGGATGGAATGCGCCCGCCGCCGGTGGGCGAGCCATAGCCGGCCATGCCGGGCACGCCCACTTGGATGCGGACGTGGCGGAAGCCCTGGGCGATATAGCGCTTGGCGCTGTCAATGGTGTTGGCGATCTCCGCCCCTTCGGCATGGCCATAAAGGTCGGCGGCCTCGCGGCACTTGCCGCCCAGCAACTGATAGACCGGCATGTTCGCCATGCGTCCCTTGATGTCCCACAGCGCCTGATCAACGCCACTGATGGCGTTGTTCTCCACCGGGCCGTTCTTCCAATAGGAAGAGTCATAGGCCATCTGCCAGGTGTCCTCGATGCGGTCCACCGGATGATTGAGCAGCAAGGGCTTGAGATATTTTTCCACCGCCGGGCCGATCAGATCAGCGCGCTGGGTGAAGGTGGCGCAGCCATAGCCGTAAAGCCCGGGCTGGTCGGTGGTGATCTTCACCACGCAAAGGCGCGAGCCTTCCGGCGCCGTGTTGATGCAAGTGATATCCTTGATCAGCGGCACCTTCATGCCGCGGGTGGCATTGGCGATGGCGTTCTGGGCATAGGCCGTTTTGCTGGCCAGCAGGGCCGCCGCTGATCCCATCATCGAACGGATAAGTTCGCGCCTGTCCATGAAGTGCTCCCTGCTTATCGTTTTATGGAAAGTTAGGGGGGCAGCCGCCTTCCGGCAAGCCCGGGGATTTCATCCCAGGAAAGCGGCGATGACCGGATCGCTTTTCAATACCTCGAGTTCGTCCGCGGTGGGCAATTGCGGCTTGTCGCGCGCGGCATTGACCATGCAGACAAACCCCATGGGTTCTTCACCTGTCGTGCGGAATTGGTGCCAGGTCATGGGCGGAATATGAACCAGGTCGAACGTCTTGACCGCCCTGATCTGGCTGCCCACCAGCACGTCGGCCGCCCCCCGCAAAATCATCACGCCATGGCTGTGCTGGTGGCGTTCCAGGGTGGAATAGCCGCCGGGCGCCACCTCGAAATAGCGCATCTCGCAGGCGAGTTCGGGATTTTGAAACAGCACCTGGCGGGTAATCGCCTTGAACGGCGCCGCGCCTTCTTCCTTGTAGGCCAGAAGCGGCACCTCGTCCCAGCGATAGTCGCCAAAGGAACGGAACGGCGCTTCGGGTTTGCGCTCTGGCTTATCCATCAATTCATCACCGCCTGCTGGAACTTTGCCGCTTCGCCGGTCATGCGGGCACCGGCCGAAAGCAGGTCGCCGCCGATCAGCAGCATCACCTCGGGTCCGTAGAATTGCAGCATTTCCGGTATGCGTGCCATGGTCATGCCGCCGGCGGGCACGGGCACCGAAGGCTTGATCCCATTCCATGGCGCCAGCGCGGTCTCGGCCAAGTCACGGCAGATGGTGGGGGTGTAGCCGAAGCGGCCGCCATAATTGGTGAAGACGACGGCATCCGCCCCCAAAAGCCGCAGCAGCTTGCCGAAGAGCAGCGACGGGGCGATCTGGCCACTCCCCGCCATGGCCGGGTGCGCCATGAAGGCAAGATCGGGATTGTCCCCCACCAGTTGTTGAAAGGTGGCAAAGCCCGCGATCATGGGGGCGATCAGCACGCCCTTCAGGCCGGCAGAGCGCACCACCCCTATTTGTGCGCGCATCTGCTCCAGATGCCCCGACAGCGACGGCAGATAGACGGTGCGCGTGCCGGCCTTGGCCACGGCCTCAGCGATGACCGGTACGCGCGCGGCAAAGGGACTGTAAGTCTGATTGGCGATACCGTGATCATCCTTGATGAAATCCAGGCCCCCCTCCGCCATTTGGCCGGCGATGGAAGCCAACCCTGCCGGCGGCAGACCTTGCGGTTTCAAGGCCGAACAGGTCAGCGCCCGCGCTCCGGCGCCGGCCATTGCCCGCAATCCCGCAAGGCCATGGCGCGGCCCTCCGAAAACAGTCAGCAATTCGATGGGGAACTCCACATCGTGCAATACGACATCTGGATGCAGCGAGGTATTGCCGAACAGCATATTCAGCAACTGCCCCGCATCCTGCCCGATGGTGGCGACGGCAAGGCCGATGCGAACCTCGAACGTCCCGTTGCCCAGGTCGGCGACGTGTTCTACCCGGCCCACAATGTCGTCCAGGATTTTGGCGTCCGTGATGGCGGCGACCGGCATCTCCACGCTCTGCTCCACCGCAATGGCCTTGGCACGTGCCGCGATGTTTGCGGCCGTGTCGGTGACGCGGTAGATGGCGGTGAGACGGGACGCTTGCGGCACGGCGCTGATGGCCTCCAACGGCTGAAGTTGCTCTACGGGATCAGGACGGTGGCGCCAACTGTCTTGCGCCCTTCCAGCGCATCATGCGCCGCTTTTGCCTCGGCCAGCGGGAATCGCTGGTTGACCGCGATCTTCACCGCCCCCGACTGCATCACGGCGAAAAGTTCGGCCGCCGCCCGTTCCAGTTCTGAGCGGGTGGCGATGTAGTGAAACAGGGTCGGACGGGTGAGGTAAAGCGAGCCCTTGGCCGCCAGGATACCGGGCGAGAAGGGCGCCACCGCGCCGGAGGAATTGCCGAAGCTGACCATCAGGCCGCGGGGCTGAAGGCAATTGAGCGAGGCTTCGAAAGTATCCTTGCCCACCGAGTCATAGACCACCGGCACGCCGGCAGGAGCGATTTCGCGCACCTTCTTTTCCCAACCATCGCCAAGCACCAGCACATGCGCCGCGCCGGCTTGGCGCGCGGGCGCCACTTTGGCCTCACTGCCCACCGTGCCGATCACGCTGGCGCCAAGCGCTTTCGCCCACTGGCAAAGGATCAGCCCCACGCCGCCGGCCGCCGAATGGACCACGACCGTTTCACCCTTCCTCACCTTGTAGGTCTCGCGCAGCAGATACCAGGCAGTGAGGCCCTTGAGCATGGCAGCGGCCGCGACTTCATCGGAAACGCCGGCGGGAATTTTCACCAGTTCCTTGGCCGCGACATTGCTTTCTTGCGCATACATCCCGAGCGGTGCGCTGGCGGTGGCGACGCGATCGCCAACCTTCAGGCCGCTGATGCCTTCGCCCAGTGCCTCGACCACGCCGGCAACTTCTTTCCCCAGGCCCGAAGGCAGCGGCACCGGATAAAGTCCACTACGGTGATAGGTATCTATGAAGTTCACCCCGATGGCGGTGTGCTTCAGCCGCACTTCGCCCGCGGCGGGCGGGTGCAAAGTGATGTCCTCGTATTTGAGGACGTCGCTGCCGCCGGTCTGATGAAAACGGATGGCTTTGGTCATGTCACTGCTTCCTTCATTTCAAACTGTCGGCGGTGGAGATCGGCGTAGAGCCCGCCGGCCGCCAATAAGTCCTCATGGCTGCCCCGCTGGACAATACGGCCCTGATCCAGCACCAGGATCTGGTCAGCGCCGCGGATGGTGGAAAGGCGGTGGGCAATGACAATGGCAGTGCGCCCGGTGCGCGCCGTCTCAAACGCTCGCTGGATGGCCGCTTCGCTTTCCGAATCCAGATGGGCGGTGGCTTCATCCAGAACGGCAATGTCGGGCGCTTTCAGAAGCAAGCGGGCGATGGCGAGCCGCTGTTTCTCGCCGCCGGAAAAGCGATAGCCGCGCTCGCCCACCAGCGTGTCCAGTCCATCTGCCAATGAACGCACCAAGGGCGCGATTTGCGCCGCCTCCAGCGCCGCCCAGATTTCCGCCTCGCCCGCTTCGGGCCGGGCATAAAGCAAGTTGGCGCGGATGGTGTCGTGGAAGAGGTGCGAATCCTGCGTCACCATGCCGATGCGGGCGGCGATCGAGGCCATGGTGGCATCGCGCAGATCAACCCCGTTGATGGTGATGGCACCGCTCCCCACATCATAAAGCCGCGCCAAAAGCTGGGTGATGGTGCTCTTGCCCGCGCCCGAAGGTCCCACCAGTGCGGTGAGGCTGCCGGGCCGGGCGGAGAAGTCAATGTCGGCCAATACGGTCTTTTCCGGCAGCCGCGACGGCGGCTTGGCGACGGCTTCCAGCGAGGCCAGCGAAACTTCCGCCGGACTGGGATAGCGGAAAGAAACATGGTCAAAACGGATTTCGGCGGGGCCGGGCGGAAGCGGTTTTGCATCAGGCTTTTCGGCAATGGCCGGTTCGAGGTCCATTACTTCAAACACCCGGTCGAAGGACACCAGCGCCGTCATCACCGTGATCTGGATGTTGGAAAGCCCGGTGATGGGTCCGATCAGGCGCTGCAAATAGGAGACCAGCGCCACCAGCGTGCCGACCTCCATTTGCCCGTTAATCACCTTGATGCCGCCCCAGCCGAAGGTCATCACCACCGCCAGTCCGGCCATCAGCATCAGGGCGGTGAAGAAGACGCGGCCATAGACGGCCCGCTTTACTGATAACACCCCCACGGCCAGGGCCTTTTCCTGAAACAGGGCCGCTTCGTCGGCAGGACGCCCAAACAGTTTGGCCAGCAAGGCGCCGGCGACGCCAAAGCGCTCAGTCATCACCCCATTGACCGCGGCGTTAAGGTCGTAACTTTCGCGCGTCATCTGCTGCAAGGTGCGGCCCATCCGCCGCGCCGGCAGCAGGAAGAGGGGCAACAGCAGCAGCGCCGCCAGCGTGATCTGCCACGATAAGCTCAGCATGAAGCCGACCACCACCACCACCCCCACCAGATTGCCGAAGACCGAGGACAGCACATCGGTGAAGGCGCTTTGGGCGCCGGAGACGTCGCCATTAAGCCTGCTGACCAAAGCCCCGGTCTGGGCCCGCATGAAAAAAGCCAGCGGCATGCGCTGGATGTGATTGAACAGCTGCGTGCGCAGCTTCAAGAGAATGTCGCGGCCGATGCGGGCCGAAAGATAGGATTGAAACAGGCCCAGCGCCGCATCCGCCAACAGGATCAGGGCCGCGGTCAGCGCAAGCTGTATGACCAGGCCGACATCATGGCCGGGCATCGCCACATCGAGGATGCGCTTGTACAGCAGCGGATTGATATTGCCCACCACCGCATCCAGCATCACCACGGCCGCGAAAAGAGAAAGCCCGCCGCCATATTCGCCGGCGAAGCGCAATACCCGCCAGGTGGTGCCCGGTTTGATGCTTTGCTTCAGAACCGAGGCATCCTGGCGCAGCGCCATGCCCGCACCGATCATGCCACGGGCCATGGACTGCCTCTAGGCCAGGTTGCGGCGAAGAAAATCCGCCGTGCGGCTATTGGCGAGATCAGCGGCTGCCTGATTGTAATGCTGGCCGCCCGGTCGGGCGAAGGCATGATCCACCCCGTCATAGCGATGCAGCGTGACGTTGGGGTTGTCGTTCAGCCCCGCGATCATTTGCTCCTGCGCGGCTTTGGGGACAAAGCCGTCTTCGGCGGCGATGTGCAGCATCAACGGCTTTCTGATGCTGGCGGCTTCGCCCAGAAAGGCGGGAATGTTCACGCCATAATAACTTACGGACGCATCCGCATCGGTACGAGCGGCGGCGAGATAGGCGAGCAAACCGCCCAGGCAGTAACCGACCGCGCCGACCTTTTTTGCGCGCCCGCGCAGCAGCGTGATCGCGGCCTGAATGTCTTCAACACCCTTGGTGACGTCGAAGCGGTTCATCAAATCCAGCGCCTTTTTCCATTCCGCCTCAGTCTTGTCGGTAAGGTCCACCCCAGGTTCCAACCGCCAGAACAGATCGGGCACCAGCGCGGCATAGCCCTGTCCCGCCAGATCGTCGGCAATCTTCCGCATCACCGCATTGACCCCAAAGATTTCCTGGATCACCACAATGCCGGCGCCATTGGGTGATGCCGGCGCGGCCAGATAGCCCTTCATGCCGCCCGCGATGGTGATGAAGCTCATGCGTCCGGCCTTTTCTGCTGCGGCAGGGTGAGAAGCTGGGAAAGCATTACCGGGCTGGTAATCGGGCCGGCGCGGGTGGCGCCTTGGCAGAGATAGGCGGTGGGCTGGTTATTCTGCATGCCGGCATCGGCGCAAGGATGGCCTGCCGGCAGGCTCATGCCCGGCTCGACTACCACCAGCAGGCGGCCCGGCAGCGCCTTGCCCCAGACCGTGCGGATTAGTTCCTGGGTCTGAGCGCTGGCGCGGGATCCGAACACCACCACCTGCAGCGCCACAGAATAGGTTTCGGCGCCGTTGAAATAGGCCGCCATGCCCGGGAAACTGCGGCCCGCCTCACCGGCGAAACTCCGCAAAAGCCGGGGCGCATGCTCGGTATAGGGCTGCTCTCCAGTCAGCAGGATCAACCGCGACAGCACCCCCAGCATGGTGGCGTTGGCAGGCGAAGCGGGATTGTCGGTGTGAAAGCGCGGCCGCAGCAGAGGCGAGGACAATGTGTCGTCGGTATAGAAATAGCCGCCACGGGCCTCGTCCCAAAAGTGTGTATCCAGCGTCTTTACCCAGATCTTGGCCTGTTCCAGGAAACGCCTATCGCCGGAGACTTCGTAAAGCTGCAAGGCTGCGCGCGCCATGTTGGCATAATCGTCGGCAAAGCCGTGTGCGCCGTGCTGGCCGTCCAGCGCCGCATGATAAAGCCGGGCGCCGTCGCCCAAGGTTGCGGCGACGGCGTTGAAAGTCGTGACCGCTTCCGCCAGCCAGTCGGCGCGCTCGAACACCGCGCCGGCCAGCGCCAGGGCGGCGATGGTGAGGCCGTTGGCGTCGGCAAGGAGCTTGTCGTCGCGCAGAGGAGGGGTGCGCTTGTCGCGCGCCGCCAGCAACATGGCGCGCTGCTTGGCCAGCAAGGCCTCATCGGCATCGGAGGTCGGTTGGCTGGCCATGGACAGGCGGCGGGGAATATTACGGCCGAAGAAATTGCCGTCATGGCTGATTTCGTAGATGGACTTGAAGCGGGCAGCGAAGGTGCCCACCAGGGCCGCATCCATTTCCGCCTCGGTCCAGACATAGTAAAGGGCCTCTTGCCCTTCGCTGCGCGAATCCAGATGGCTGGCAAAGCCGCCCCCGGGCAGCTTCATCTGCCGCAGCAGCCAGGCCACCAATTCCTCGGCGCGGCTGCGCACCAGGGTGCTGCGGTTGATCTGATAGACGCCGCTGAGGATGTCGAGCATCTGGGCATTGTCGGCCAGCGACTTTTCGAAATGCGGGATTGTCCAGCGTTCGTCATGACAATAACGGAAGAAACCACCGCCGACATGATCCCACAGAGCGCCATAGAGCATGTTGTCCAAGGCGCCGAAGAGAAGCTGGCTATATTGCGGTAGACCGGTGCGCAGGTAAGCCCGCCACAGCAATTCCAGCTGGCAGGCCAGCGGCATTTTTGGCGTGCCAATCTGGCCGCCAAAGAAGATGTCATAGCGCTGGGCAATGCGCAGGGCGGCCATGTCGAGCTGCACCGTCTCCGGGCCGGCGGAAATGTCGCTGCCATATTGCGTTTCCAGCGCCTGGCGTACGGCCGCGGCCTGAGCGAGCGCCTCGCCGTTGCGTTCCTGCCACAAGGCGGCGGCATCCGTGAGGACGCTACGGAAAGACGGTTGGCCCATCCGCTCATCTTTCGGGACATATTGGGTGACGAAGAAGGGGGCGCCGTCGGGGGTGAGCAGAATGTTAAGCGGCCAGCCGCCGCCAAGCCCCATAAGCGGCATGGCCGATTGGTAGAACAGGTCAATGTCGGGCCGCTCTTCCTTGTCCAGCAGCACCGGAATGAAATGTTCGTTGAGGGTGGCGGCGATCTCGGGGTCCGAGAAGCTTTCCTCGTTCATTACATGGCACCAGTGACAGCCGGTATAGCCGATGGAAAGAAAGATGGGCTTGCCGGCGGCCTCGGCCTCAGTCATCGCTTCCGGTCCCCAGACGCGCCAAGCGACCGGATTGTCCTTGTGCAGCCGCAGATAGGGGCTGAGGCTGGTTTCGAGCGCGCTGGCAGGCATAAGACTTGTTCCGGATAGGCGGCGAGGCGATGCTGCGCCGGTTGTTTTTGGGCCGGTGTTCTTAGCCCGAATGGCCGGGAGGGCAAAGCCCGCCACGGCCCCTCAAGGGAGCGCGACGATGAAGGTGCGGATTGAGATGGACATGACCCCGGAAGAAGCCCGCGCCTTCATGGGGCTGCCGGATGTGGCGCCCTTGCAGCAGCAGATGCTGGAAGAAATGCGGGGGCGGATGCGAGCGGCTTTCGACGCCGGTGACCCCGAAGCCATGATGAAGGCCTGGATGCCGCTGGGCGGGCCGGAGGCTTTTCAGAAATTCCAGAAGTTCTTCTGGGACAGCGCCACTTTGGCGGCGGGCGGCAAGCCGAAATAGCGCCCATGGCCGACACCATCTTCGCCCTGGCCAGCGGGGCCGGCCGCGCCGGGGTTGCGGTGGTACGGCTGTCGGGACCACAAGCGGGGATGGCGCTGACGGCCTTGGCCGGTACCCTGCCCCCTGCACGCACGGCGATGCTGCGCAACGTCGCCCACGCCGGCGCGGTGCTGGATCAGGCCTTGCTGCTCTGGTTTCCGGCCCCCGCCAGCTTTACGGGAGAGGATGTGGCCGAGCTTCATCTCCATGGGGGCCGGGCGGTACGCGCAGCAGTGTTCGACAGTCTGATGGCGTTGGGTTTGCGCCCCGCCGAGCCTGGGGAATTCAGCCGTCGGGCAGTTGAGAACGGCAAGCTGGACCTCACCCGCGCCGAAGCGATCGCTGATCTGGTGGACGCCGAAACCGAGGCCCAGCGGCGACAGGCGCTGCGCCAGTATGACGGCGCGCTGGCCGATCTGTATGAGAGCTGGCGGGCGCAATTGATCATGACGCTGGGGCGCGCCGAAGCGGCGATTGATTTTTCCGACGACGGCGTGGGGGATGCCGAATTTGATGCGTCGCGCCAGGCTGCTGTTCATTTGAGCGAGGAAATACGGGCACATCTTGACGATGCCGGGCGGGGCGAAGCCCTGCGCGAAGGCGTGCGGCTGGCCATCATCGGGCCGCCCAATGCCGGCAAGTCGTCGCTGTTGAATGCGCTGGCCAGGCGCGACGTCGCCATTGTTTCCGATATTGCCGGCACCACCCGCGACGTGATCGAAGCGCGGCTTGACTTGGGCGGTGTGCTGGTGATCGCCGCCGATACCGCGGGGCTGCGCGCCAGCCGTGACGCCATTGAAGCGGAAGGTGTGCGCCGTGCTCTGGCCCGGGCGAAAGACGCCCACCTGACTTTGCTTCTCTTGGATGCGAATGCTGCGGGTGAGGCCGCAGCAATTCCCGGCGACCTGAAACCCGATCTGGTGGTCTGGAACAAGACCGACCTCAAGGCGCACGATGGGATCTCCATCTCGCTGAAGACCGGCGCCGGTGTTCCTGCAATGCTGAAATTGCTGCAGCAAAAGGTGCAGCAAAAATTCGCCGGTTTTGATCCTTCCTGGGCCCCTGCCCTCACCCGGCCGCGCCACCGGGCCGCCTTGGTCGAGGCGCTGGCGGCGCTCGACCACGCTGGGTCCGCCGCCGAACCGGAGCTTCTGGCTGAGGATTTGCGGCTGGCGATGCGGGCAGTGGGCCGGATCACGGGCCGGGTTGACGTGGAGGAAGTCCTGGAATTTATTTTCCGAGATTTCTGTATCGGTAAGTAATAGCTTACCTATGCTTTCGAGTTGTTCGTAGCTCGCTTTAGGGCTAATCCGCCCGCCATGGAGCGCTTTGACGTTATCGTGATCGGCGGCGGCCATGCCGGCTGTGAAGCAGCTGCGGCATCGGCGCGCTTTGGCGCCAGGACTCTCCTCCTCACCCACAAATTCGAGACTCTGGGGGAAATGTCCTGCAACCCCGCCATCGGCGGTGTTGGCAAAGGCCATTTGGTGCGGGAGGTGGATGCCCTCGACGGGCTGATGGGTCGTGTCGCCGATGCTGCCGGCATCCAGTTCAGGCTGCTTAATCGGCGCAAGGGTCCGGCCGTGCGCGGGCCGCGCGCCCAGGCAGACCGCGCCCTCTATCGCGCGGCGATGCAAGAGACGCTGCGCCAGATTGCAAATCTCACCATCAAGGTCGCAAGTGCGGAAGACCTGATTTTAAAGGACCAGATGGCCGCCGGAGTCCGCACGGCAAGCGGCGAGGAGATTGCCGCGGGGGCCGTGGTGCTTACCACTGGCACATTCCTGCGCGGCCTGGTGCATATCGGCGAAGTGCAATTTCCCGCCGGCCGGATGGCGGCCCACACCGCGGACGCTGACCAGGCCGACCCGCCCTCGATCGGGCTCTCCAAGACGCTTTATGGGTTGGGTCTGAAGATGGGCCGGCTTAAAACCGGCACCCCGCCGCGGCTGGATGGGCGCACCATTTCTTGGGAGCGGCTGGAGCGGCAGGAGGGCGATGATCCGCCAGCCCCCTTTTCATTTCTAACCAGCGCCATCACCACGCCGCAGATTGCCTGCCACATCACCCGGACGACCCCGGCCACGCACGCGGTGATCCGCGCCAACCTGCATCGGGCACCGATGTATTCCGGCCAGATCCAAAGCACCGGCCCCCGTTATTGCCCCTCGATCGAGGATAAGGTCAGCCGCTTTGCCGACCGCGAGTCGCATCAGATTTTCCTGGAACCAGAAGGACTTAGCACAGATCTGGTCTATCCCAACGGTATTTCCACCTCCCTGCCCCAGGATGTGCAGCTGGCGCTTCTGGCCACCATTCCGGG
>JAFAVT010000147.1 GCA_019242275.1 Alphaproteobacteria bacterium | reverse complement strand
CGCACTTTGACGAACAGAAACAGATGCACCTTGCGTCTGAACATTTCTTCCAGCTCGCCGCGGGCCAGTTCGCCGATCTTCTTGATGGTGGCGCCACCCTTGCCCAGCACAATGGCCTTCTGCCCGTCGCGCTGGACGTATATGGTCTGGTCAATCTTGACCGAACCGTCGCGGCGCTCTTCCCACTTCTCGGTTTCTACCGTGGAGGCATAAGGAAGCTCATCATGCAGGCGCAGATAGAGCTTCTCGCGCGTCACTTCTGCCGCCAGCAGGCGCGCAGGCATGTCGGCGGCCTCGTCCTCCGGGTAATGCCAGGGGCCTTCCGGCATGCGGACCTTAACCCAGTCCAGCAGGGCATTCAGGCCGTCGCCCTTCAGGGCCGAGACAAGAAAAACATCCTCGAACAGCCCTTCGCCCCGGAACTTCTCCACCAATGGCAAAAGGTCGGTGCGCTTCATACCGTCAATCTTGTTCAGAACAAGGGCGGTCTTTTTCTGCTTGCCCTCTTTTAGACCGTGCAAAATGGCATCGGTGTCGCGGGCGGCAGGCGAAGAAGCATTGGCGGCCAGGTCGGCGGCGTCCACCACCAGCAATATCGTGTCGGCCTCGCCCGCCCCGCTCCACGCGGCGCCGACCATGGCCCGGTCCAGCCTCCGGCGGGGGCGAAAGATGCCGGGCGTGTCCACAAAGACGATTTGCGCGTCGCCCCGGCAAACGATGCCGCGCACATTCATTCGCGTGGTTTGCACCTTGGGGCTGACGATGGCGACCTTGGTTCCCACCAGGGCGTTGACCAAGGTGGACTTGCCGGCGTTGGGCGCCCCGATTACGGCAGCAAAACCGCAATGAGTCATTGCACATCTTCCCGCGCCAGCAGGGCGGCCGCGGCCGCCTGCTCGGCCTCGCGCTTGGAAGCACCCTCACCACGTGCCGCCTCATGGCCTTGCACCCGGACTTCAATGACGAAATGCGGCGCATGGTCGGGGCCGTCGCGCGACACCAGGGCATAAACCGGCGCGCCCCGTTCGCCGCGCCCGCCGCTTTGCGACCATTCCTGAAGCCTCGTCTTGGCGTCGCGCTGTTCGGTCTGGATTACATCCAACAGCGGCAACCAGTGGCGCTCGATAAAGGTGCGCGCTACCTCCAGACCGCCGTCAAGATAAAGCGCGGCGATCAAGGCCTCGACGGCGCTGCCGACAATGGCGCCTCGGGCCCGCCCGCCTTCGTCGGCGGCTCCGGATTTGGTGAGGACCAGTTCCGGCCACAGCCTGATCTCTTCGCCGACGCGGGCACAGCTTTCCCAGCGCACAAGGGCGTGCAGGCGGCGGGTAAGCATGCCTTCCGGCTCGTCCGGATAGCGCTGGTGCAGAGCCTCGGCGATCACCAGCCCCAGCACGCGATCCCCCAGGAACTCCAGCCGTTCGTTGGAGACGGTGCTGTCGGCGGAAGCATGGGTCAGGGCGCGGCGCAGCAGCGCCTGGTCCTTGAAGCTGTGACCGAGTTTTCCTTCCAGTGCGTCCAAGTCAGTGAATCGGCGTCAGGAGGCGGGAATAGCGGACCGCCAGCGGCCACTTCCATACTTCGAACCAGCGGGCCGAGCCATCCACCGAGAAGAAGCGGAACAACGCCTTGCCTTCCAGGTTGGCGGCCGGGACGTAGCCCACTTCCATGCGGCTGTCGTCGGAATTGTCGCGATTGTCGCCCATCATGAAATAGTGGCCGGCGGGCACGACATAAACGCCGGTATTGTCTTCCGGCCCGTCGGTTTCGCGATCAAGTACCAGATAGGATTTTCCGTTCGGCAAGGTCTCGCGATATTGCGGCACATGATGCTGCTCGCCGCCTAAGGTCTCGACATAATCGGCAACGCGGGTCTTGGGCACCGGTTTGTCGTTGATATAAAGCACACCATCGCGCATCTGGATGCGGTCGCCCGGCAGGCCGATCAGCCGCTTGATGAAGTCGGTGGAATTGTCCTGCGGCGTCTTGAACACCACCACGTCGCCGCGGCTGGGGGCGAAGAAGCCGCCATCGGGGAAGCGGCCATGCAGGGCGGGGCCGACCGGGCCGGCGCCAAAGGGGAAGGTGTAGCGTGAATAGCCGTAAGAGAATTTCTCAACAAAGAGATAGTCGCCCACCAGCAGTGTCGCCTCCATCGAGGCAGACGGGATATTGAAGGGCTGGAACAGGAAAGTGCGGATCACCAGGGCGATCAGACCGGCATAGATCACGGTCTTGGCCAATTCGGCCCAGGATTCCTCTTGCTTGGTCTTGGATTCGTCGGTCATGGAAGGTCCGGGTGGCGCGGGCGGGACAAAGCGGCAGGGCGGGCCGCCTGTCAACCCTGAAAGCCTTAATTTCCTAACGGAATCGCGGAGATGATGACGATGGCCTGGGCCAGAGGGAAATCGTCGGTGATGGTAAGGGCGATATCGGCACGGTGGCTGGGCGGCGTGATCGCCTCAAGCCGGGCCAGCGCCCCGCCGGTGAGGACCAATGTTGGCTTGCCGCCGGGCAAATTCACCACCCCCATGTCACGCCAGAAGACGCCGCGGTTGAGACCGGTTCCCAGGGCTTTGGCGCAGGCTTCCTTGGCGGCGAAACGCTTGGCGTAAGAGGCGGCGCGATTGGCCCGGCGGTCAGACTTGGCGCGCTCGATGTCGGTGAAGATGCGGGAGAGAAAGCGTTCGCCATGTGTAGCGATGGTTTTCTCGATGCGACGAATATCTATCAGGTCGTTTCCCAACCCGATGATCATGGCGCTCTCCTGTCATCCCCGGCGAGTGTCGCATCAGCAAATGCGACACGAGGGAAGGGGACCCAGGCTTTCAACACGATAAAGATTTCAACAGCCTGGGTTCCCTTCCCCTCGCCTTGCTTACGCAATGCTCGGCCGGGAATGACACATGTGATTGTCATCTCCGCCCCTCTTCCATCGCCCGGCGCATCCGCGCCAGGGTATCCGCCAGGCCGACAAAGATCGCCTCGCCGATCAGGAAATGGCCGATATTGAGCTCGACGATATGCGGGATGCCAGCGATGGGGCCGACATTGTCATAAGTGAGACCATGGCCGGCATGGATTTCCAGGCCCAGACCGGCGCCGAATTCCGCCCCGATGACAATGCGCTTGAGGATATGGGCGCGCGCCTCTCCGAAAGCGTTGGCATAGGCGCCGGTATGCAGCTCGACGACCGGCGCACCCAAACTGTGGGCGGCATCAATCTGCTTGCGATCCGGCTCGATGAACATGGAGACGCGGATGCCCGCCTCGGTCAACTGGCCGACGATGGGTTTGAGGCGATTGAAGCCGGTAATGCAGTCAATACCGCCTTCGGTGGTGCGTTCTTCCCGCTTCTCCGGGACGATGCAGCAAGCATGGGGACGGTGCTTGAGGGCGATGGCCAGCATTTCGTCGGTGGCGGCCATTTCCAGGTTGAGCGGGATGCGCAAGTCGCGCTTGAGGGCGGCGATATCCTTGTCGCGGATATGGCGGCGGTCTTCGCGCAGATGGGCGGTGATGCCATCGGCGCCGGCATCCTGGGCCAAGCGCGCGGCCCGCACCGGATCTGGATTGTCGCCGCCCCGCGCATTGCGCACGGTGGCGACGTGATCAATGTTGACGCCGAGGCGAAGCTTCATGATCCATTCCTTCAGGCATTGATCATGGCATCATTTGATGCTAATTTCCATGCCTGATCCGGGATACAGCCATGCGCACCACTATCGCCCTTGATGACAAGCTTCTTGCCGAAGCGCAGGAATATACCGGCATCAAGGAAAAATCCGGTCTGATTCATGAGGCGCTGCGGGTCCTGATCGCGCGCGAAGCGGGACGGCGCCTGGCTTTGCTTGGAGGTAGCGACCCGAAAGCCAAGGCGGCCCCGCGGCGGCGCTCCAAGCCAGCGTGATCCTGCCGGATACCTCCATTTGGATTGACCATCTGCGTCGCGCGGACGATGCCCTGTCCGAGCATCTCGG
>JAFAVT010000093.1 GCA_019242275.1 Alphaproteobacteria bacterium | reverse complement strand
GGTGGCGACGGTCATCGCGTTGGGATCGTTGGGCTCGCTGGCCTGCGCCTCGGCGAACCACGCCTCGAACAGCGCGTGCGGATCAGCGCTCATCGCCGCTCCCGCCCCGAAACCCCTGCGCGATCACATACCATTCGCTCGAATCCTTGCGGCTCGCCGGCGGCTTCGCGTGCTTCACGCTCGCGAAGTCGCGCTTGAGCGCGGCGACCAGCGCATTGTCCGCGCCGCCCGCCAGCACCTTCGCCACGAACGCGCCGCCGGGCCCGAGGATGCGGCCGGCGAAATCGGCGCCCGCCTCCACCAGCGCCGGAGCGTTGGCCACGGTGATGCCGCCAATCGCCACCACCGGCACCACCATCATTTCCGCCCACCAGCGCAGCAGGTCCAAATCGGCCTTGGTCTTGGGCTCTTTTGTCCGGGTGGGAAAGAAGGCGCCGAAGGCGACATAATCGGCGCCGGCTTCGGCCGCTTCCATGGCGAGATGCCGGCTGTTGTGGGCGGTGACGCCGACAATGCCGTTGGGCAAAAGGCGCCTCGCCTCGGCATAAGGCGCGTCCTCCTGGCCGATATGAACGCCATCACAGCCCAGTTCGGCGGCCAGGTCGGGCCGGTCATTGAGAAGGAAGGCTGTGCCATTGGTCTGTACGAGGGGCCGCAAAATGTCGGTAGCGCGGCGGATGTCATCGTCGCTGACATCCTTCAGGCGCAACTGGAATGAGGCCACATCGCCGCCTTGCAGCGCTTCGTTCAGCACCGAGGCGAAATCATTCGGCGCGATGCGCGGCGGGGAGATCAAGTAGAGACGGCAATCACTCACTTTGTCGAACCCCTCCGGCCTTCGCACGCGATAGGCGCAGGCGCCCTGCGTGCTACGGCCACCTCCCCTTCGGCTGCGCTGCGCGCAGGAAGGGAAGGCGGGCATTTAGTTTGCAATCAAGCCGCAGCTTTATCTTCGCTCTTGTTCCACTTGCCTAGGGCGGCGTTGTAATTCATCAGCGCCCGGTGGGCGAAGGCTTCCATGCCGGCCTTGACGTTCTCGGACTTGCCGCCCCAGGCCTTTTGCGGTGCCGCCTGCAGCGCACGGCCGTAAGAGAAAGTCAGCGGCCAGGGATTGCCGCAAATGCGGTTCATGGCATCCAAATGGGCGGTGGCGTCGAGGTCGGACTGGCCGCCGGACAGGAAGGCGATGCCCGGCACCGCCGCCGGCGTGGTGCGCTTCAAGACTTTCAAGGTGCGCTCAGCCACCTCCTGCACGCCGGCCTGTTGGGCGCACTTCTTGCCCGACACGATCATGTTGGGCTTGAGGATGATGCCTTCCAGCGCGACGCGGGCGATGGCCAGCTCATGGAAGAAGAGATTGTGTACGAAGGTGGTGACTTCCTCGCAGCGGTCAATGGTGTGATCGCCGTCCATCAGCACTTCCGGCTCGACAATGGGGACAATGCCGGCTTCCTGGGCCAGCGACGCATAGCGCGCCATGGCCTGGGCATTGGCATCAATGGCGCCATAGGTTGGGATACCCGGAGCGATATCAATCACCGCCCGCCACTTGGCAAAACGCGCTCCCAGCTTGTGATATTCGGCGAAACGCTCGCGCAAACCGTCCAGCCCCTGCGTGATCAGCTCGCCGGGATGGGCGGGCAGTGCGGTGGTGCCGGCATCCACCTTGATGCCGGGAATGGCGCCGGCAGCCTCGATGATCGAGACCAGGGTCGAGCCGTCCTTGGCCTTCTGGCGGATGGTCTCGTCATAAAGGATGACGCCCGAGATATGCTTCTTCATGGCGTCGGTGGTGCGGAACATGAACTCGCGATAATCGCGGCGGTTCTCTTCGGTGTTGGGCGTGTTGATGGCGGCGAACCGCTTGCCGATGGTGCCGCCTGATTCATCAGCGGCCAACAGGCCCTTGCCGGGGGCCACCATCCGCCGGGCGATGTCATTCAATTCTGCGAGATTCATGTCCAACTCCCTTAAGCCTTCAGCGCCTCGACGCCCGGCAGTTCTTTTCCTTCCAGCCACTCCAGGAACGCCCCACCCGCTGTGGAAACATAGGTGAAATCGTTTTCAACTCCGGCATGGGCCAGGGCCGCGACCGTATCGCCCCCTCCCGCCACAGACAACAAATTCCCGGCCTTGGTGGCTGCGGCAACCGCCCGCGCCGCTGCCACCGTACCGGCGTCAAAAGGTGGGGTTTCAAAGGCCCCGAACGGCCCATTCCAGACCAAAGTGCGGGTTACGGCCAGCCGGTTGGTGAACTGCGCAATGCTGGCTGGTCCCACATCCAGGGCCATTTCCTCCGCCCCGATCTGGTCCGCCGCCACCGTGCGTTGGGCCGCCCCTGCCTTGAACTGTCTGGCCACCACCACATCCACCGGCAACAGGATCACCGCGCCGGCCTCATTGGCCATGTGGATCACAGCCCGGGCGGTGTCCAGAAGCTCGGGCTCATAAAGCGACTTGCCGACATTCCTGCCTTCGGCCGCAAGAAAAGTGTTGGCCATGGCGCCACCGATCACCAACGTCTCCACCTTGGTGACCAGATTCTTCAGCAGATCAATCTTGGACGAGACTTTGGCCCCGCCCACCACCGCCATCACCGGGCGGTCGGGATTGGCCAGGGCTTTTTCCAGATGGGTGAGTTCGGCCTGCATCGAACGCCCCGCGGCATGAGACAAATGCCGCGCCACCCCTTCGGTGCTGGCATGGGCGCGATGGGCGGCGGAAAAGGCGTCATTGACATAAAGCTCGCCCAGCGCCGCCAGCGCTTTGGCGAAAGCCTCGTCATTCTTTTCTTCCTCGGCATGAAAGCGGGTGTTTTCCAGCAGCAGCACTTCGCCATCCTTCAGCGCGGCAATGGCGGCCTTTGCTTCCGCACCGATGGTGTCGCCGGCAAAGGCGACGGCGCGGCCGACATGGTCGGCCAGCGGCGCCGCCACCGGCCGCAGCGACATGGAGGCCACCACTTTGCCCTTGGGGCGGTCAAAATGGGAAAGCACGATCACCCGCGCGCCCTTCTCGGCCAGTTCGCGAATGGTCGGGGCCTGGCGTTCGATGCGGGTGGTGTCGGTCACCTTGCCGTCAGCCATGGGCACATTCAAATCGGCGCGCACCAGCACGCGCTTTCCCTTCACGTCCAGATCGTCAAGTGTGCGAAATATCATCTCTTCGCCAATTCGAATTTGAATTCCGTATCCGAGAGTTTGGTAATTAGAACGACATCTCCCCCTTTTGCTCCTGATCGTGAGAAAAAATCTCTAACCGGTCCGCGCTTACGCAGAATCAACTTATCGCCGTCGATGTCGGTTTCCACCCTTTCGCCTGGAGAGAACTCAACAGAGATTGTGCTGGAAGCGGCGGAAGTTTCGTTAGAACCGCCGACTGCATTGGCAGGAAAAAAAGAAAGCACATCACGAAGATAGATGTGATCGTTCCTCACGTTTCCATCAGTTAATTCAACCCATATTCCGGTGCTGGGCATTTTACAGCAGCTTGCCCATCGCCACCGCTGTGTCGGCCATGCGGTTGGAGAAGCCCCACTCATTATCATACCAGCTCATGACGCTGACGAAATTGCCGTCCATCACCTTGGTCTGGTCCAGGGCAAAGCTGGATGACGCCGGATTGTGGTTGAAGTCGCAGGAGACCAGCTTGTCGCTGACCACCTCCAGAATGCCCTTGAGATTGCCCAGCGCCGCCCCCTTGATGGCATCGTTGATCTCGGTCACCGAAGTGGCGCGCTTGGCGATGAATTTCATGTCCACCAGGCTGACATTGGGCGTGGGCACTCGCACCGAAATGCCGTCCAGCCGGCCCTTCAGCTCCGGCAGCACCAGGCCAACCGCCTTGGCGGCGCCGGTCGAAGTCGGGATCATCGAGAGGGCGGCGGCGCGGGCGCGGTACAGATCCTTGTGCAGCGTGTCCAGTGTCGGCTGGTCGCCGGTATAGGAATGAATGGTGGTCATCATGCCCTTTTCGATCCCCACCGCGTCATGCAGCACCTTGGCGACGGGGGCCAGGCAGTTGGTGGTGCAGGAGGCGTTGGAGACCACGGTATCGGCAGCGCTCAACGTGTCGTGATTGACGCCATAGACGATGGTCTTGTCGGCGCTGTCGCAAGGCGCGCTCACCAAAACGCGCCTGGCGCCGGCTTCCAGATGCATCGCCGCTTTTTCCTTGGAGGTGAAAATGCCGGTGCATTCCAGGGCGATGTCCACCCCCAAATCCTTGTGCGGCAGTTCGGCGGGATTTTTGATGCAGGTCACCTTCATGCGATGGCCGGCGGCGATAATGAGATCACCCTCCACCGACACAGTGGCGGGAAAGCGCCCATGGACACTGTCATAGCGCAGCAGATGGGCGTTGGTCTCGGGCGGACCCAGATCGTTCAGCGCCACCACTTCAATGTCGCGGCGTCCTGATTCCACGATCGCCCGCAATACCAGGCGGCCGATGCGGCCGAAGCCGTTGATTGCCACGCGAACAGCCATACCTTATCTCCTGTCATGGCCGGCCAGCGAGGCCGGCACTTCCGGCCGAAGCGCGAGCCGGCCACCCAACTTACTTTCTTCTTCGAACGCTAAACGCGCCACCCAACTTCTTACTTCAAAAGCCCCTTCGCCATCTCCACCGCCTTTTCGACGGTGATGCCAAAATGGGCATAGACATCCTTCGCCGGACCGCTGGCGCCAAAGCCGTGCATGCCGAGGAAGGCGCCCCCACTACCAGAAAATGAGCCGCCCAAATAGCGTTCCCAGCCAAGCGGGCCTGCGGCCTCGATGGCAAGGCGGGCGGTGCCTGGCCCCAGCACGGTTTGCTGATATTCTGCCGGCTGCCGGTTGAACAAGGCCCAGCAGGGCAGGGAGACCAGGCGGGCTTCAATGCCCTCTTTGCGCAAAGCGTCACGGGCCGTAAGCGCCAGCCCCACTTCCGTGCCGGTCGCCAGCAAGGTCAGTTTTGCCCCCGGCGCTTCGCGCAGCACATACCCCCCCCGCGCGCAGAGATTGTCTGCCGTGTGGCTGTCGCGGACCAGAATAGTGTCTTGCCGCGACAAAGCGATGAGGCTGGGATGGGATTTGCTTTCCATGGCGATCTGCCAGCACTCCGCCACTTCCACCCCGTCGGCCGGCCGCATCACCAGAAGATTGGGAATGGCGCGCAGGGCCGCCAGATGCTCGATGGGCTGGTGGGTGGGGCCGTCCTCACCGACGCCGATGGAATCATGCGTCATTACAAAGATGGTGTGGGCCCCCATCAGGGCGGCCAGGCGGATGGAGGGGCGGCAATAATCCGAAAACACCATGAAGGTGCCGCCATAGGGAATGATGCCGCCATGCAGCGCCATGCCGTTCATCGCCGCCGCCATGCCATGCTCGCGGATGCCGTAATGCAGATAGCGGCCGGAAAAATCTTCCGGCGTGATTACGCTGATATTCTTGGTCAGGGTGTTGTTGGAAGGCGTCAGGTCGGCCGAGCCGCCAATGGTCAAAGGCGTCGCGGCGTTGATAACCTCCAGCGCCTTTTCCGACAGTTTGCGGGTGGCGCCTTCGGTTTTCTCGGCCACGATCTTTTGCTTGAGGGCGACCAGACCTTCGGCCAGCGACACCGGCAGCATGGCACCGATGGCATCGTCGAATTCCTTCTCCCGGCCGCTTGCCGCCTTGCGCGCCGACCAGTCGGCAAAAACGTTTGCGCCGCGTGTCCCGATGGCGCGCCACTGGTTCATCAGATCGTCGGGAATGACAAAGGGGGGATAAGTCCAGCCCAGTTGCTTGCGTGTCCCCGCCACCACCTCTTCGCCCGGCGCATCGCTATGCGCTTTCTGGGTGCCTTCGCGCCCAGGCATGCCAAAACCGATCACCGTGCGGCAGGCGATCATCACCGGCCGGTCGGCCTTTTGCGCCGCGCTGAGGGCGCGGAAAATATCGGCCGCATCATGGCCGTTGCAATTGTCGGTGACCCATCCGGAAGCGCGAAAGCGCGCATCCATGTTTACAGTGCGCGACAGGGTGGTCGAGCCGTCAATGGTGATTGAATTGTCGTCCCACAGCACGATCAGGTTTTTCAAGCGGTAATGCCCGGCAAGGCCGATGGCCTCATGGCTGATGCCTTCTTCCAGATCGCCGTCCGAGGCAATCACATAGGTCTTGTGATCCACCAGCTTTGGACCAAAGCGGGCATTCAAATGCCGCTCGGCCATCGCCATGCCCACGGCATTGCCCAGGCCCTGACCCAAGGGGCCGGTGGTGGTTTCGATGCCCGGGGCGTGGCCATATTCCGGATGGCCGGGGGTACGGCTGCCGACTTTGCGAAAATGCTGCAACTGGTCCAGCGTCATCTCGGGATAGCCGGTCAGATAGAGCAGGGCATAAAGCAGCATCGAGCCATGGCCGGCCGACAGCACAAAACGGTCACGGTCGGGCCAGTGCGGCTCGGCCGGGTTGAACTTCAAAAAGTGCGAAAACAGCACGGTGGCGACATCCGCCATGCCCAGCGGCAGGCCGGGATGGCCTGACTTGGCCTCTTGGACCGCGTCCAGCGCCAGAAAGCGAACGGCATTGGCCAGGTTGCGGATATGGCTTTGGTCGGGGGCAGTCTGGGTCATAAAAGTTCCGGGGCCGGTTGGCTTACGAAGGGGGTCGGCGCTCGTCAAGAGCGGGTCCCACGCCTCTTCTCAACGCCTTTGGTTGACCCGATTTCCCCCCGGGGCCTAAGGTCGGCGATGATTTGTTGAGGGCCGTGACATGAGCCGGCTGGAATTGGCATCAGATCGCCTGCGCGCCGCCCTGGAAGGACTGGAGCGGGCCGTCGCGGCGCGTCCCCCCGCCGGCGATGAGACCACGCATTTGCAAGGCCGGATTGTGGAACTGGAAGCCGAGCGCGGGCGCCTGGTGGAAAAAGTGGCGGCGCTGGAAGAGGAACTGGCGGCCCAGGCCGGCCTGACCGAAGACGTGGAAAACCGCCTTGACGGCGCCATCGGCGAAATCCGCGCCGCGCTGGCGCGCACCTGAAGGCATCTGCAAAGAATCGTCATGCCGTTGGTCAATGTGATGGTGAATGGCAGGAGCGACGGCCAGGAAAAGTTGCAGACTTTTCCGTCCGGCCGCGCGAGCAAAGAAAAGGAAACCTGCTGATGCCGCTGGTCAATGTGATGGTGAATGGAAAAGCCTACACCCTGGGCTGCGGCGAGGGTGAGGAACCGCATCTGAAGGAACTGGCGGCGCTGGTGGATGTGAAGGTGCGCGAGGCGCAGACCATGGTGGGCGCCCAGGCCAGCGACACCAAGCTGCTGCTCACCGCCGCGCTGCTGCTGGCCGATGAACATCACGACACTCTGACGAAACTCGGCAGCACCTCGGCCGCGGCGGGCAGCCTGGAAGATGAACGCGCCGCGCTGACCTTGCGCGCGCAAGCCGCCGAACAGGCCGCGGCCGATGCGCTGGACGCGGCGGCGGCAAGCATCGAGAAGCTGGCGCTCCTTGCAGGGGCGGGCGCGCACGCCTAGAGCAGTTCCGATTTAGTTGGGATATCTCCTACTCACCATGGGCGGGCGTCGGTACGCTGTCGCTACCGACCCCAGCCCATCCAACTGGCAGCTTGCAAGAAAGTTGGATGGCCGGCTCGGGGGCCGGCCATGGTGAGGTGGGGAGGATTCTGCATTCCATCAAATCCAGAAATGCTCTAAATTAAGGGCGGACGGTTACTGCCTCGTGCGTCAGGTACATGCGATGCCCAGGGGCCTTAATGGTACTCATCGGGAGCTGTCCCTGACCGGAGCCGTGGCTCCGGGCATATGGCGCCCACCTGCACTTGCAGGCCCATGAGGATCCAACAACCAACGGCGTAGTGCGGTACCGTCCGCTTTATTTTTCGAACCCCTCCGCCTTTCGCTGGCTTAACCGGCGCGCTGCGCGCGCCTGGCTAGCTACAGGCACCTCCCCTTCCAGCGTGCTTCGCACGCGAAGGGGAGGAGGGGCACGACCCTAGCGGAGGGTCCCCCGGCGAAATGCCGGGCTCGTGCTACATGAAATTTGTCATGGCCCGCCAGCAAGGCCCGCAGGGCCGCTGCGCGCGCGGGCCATCCAGAGCCGCCCCGCACCGTCTGCCGTTAATTTTCGACCGCACTTCGCACGTAAAGAAGAGGCAGGCCTTTGCTCCAACGGATGGTCGCCCGGTGCCCGGCCCGTCACCGGCATTCGTGGCCCAAAACTCTGGCTTCGAATGATCCAACGTTGGGGAGCGGAGCACGTAGCCAAAAACCCTGGCTTCGAATGATCCAAGGTTGGGGAGCGGAGCACTTTGGCGATGAGAAATCGACTTGGGCCATTCACAAAAGAATCGCGATGGAGATTATGTTGGGCGTGAAGGATGCTGAGGATCGGTTTAAGTGGTTGGGGGGCGGACACTGCCATGACGGTAAGAAAAGCAATACTCACAATCTCAGCCGCAGCGTTGCTACTGGGGTGCGGCCCGAATGACTCGCCAGAAGCCCGCGCCAAAACCGGAAAGAGACTTTTATTTTACCGATCCGGCTTCCAGATACCGTTGGAGCAATATCTCGCTCCACCATATGGCATGGGACTAAATGCAGACGCGACGCCGCTAACAGCCGAACAGATGCATCTAGTGGGCAAGGTCAAGTCTGTTACACAGACATTTCGAGCGGCAATGGGCGGATCGACAAATATCACGACCACCCAAACCAATTTTTTTCCGGATGGTCGAATTAAAGACGCAACGTCAAAGAGTGAAGATGGCCGCGTTTTTAGATTGGTAAAGTACGGATACAATCCGGAAGGCAAAATTGCTGGCATCACCGAAGATGATCCAATTATCAATAAACGCTTGTCGGTGATGTTTACCTATTCGACGGACTCTACCTTATCACGCATTGCTGAGTTCAAAGGAGATGTCGAAGACAGGCAATTGGAAATCACGAGCCAAAAAGGCCATCCCACTGAATTGCTGGGTAAGGTGGCCAATGTGGAGCAGTGGCGCGTTACATATCAACATGAGCTAGATGGAAGCGTCACGATTACTCGATATTCAAAGGAAGACGGGGAGCCCGAAAAAGAAAGCGGCAATTTTCATTTTGACAGCGTGGGGCGTCCGTCCCGGATGGATTATTTGCAGCCGGATAGTGTCGATCCAGACCAGCCTTATCGCAAAGGGCAATATAAGTTTGAATATTTGCCGAACCTGCTGAGGCACATCCATATCGCTATGGACTTTCCTAAGATAAACGACAAATGCGATTTGGACGTAACTCTGTTCCCGAACGGAGACGAGGCCTCAGGACAAGTGAATTCAAAAAGATTTGCTTTCGCGAACCGGCTCGGTGTTCCTGGGTGTATGGTTGAGATAACAGAAAAAAACATTTCTAGAGACGCAATGGGGAACATTGTGAGAGATACGCAAGGCATTCACCAGACAGAAGACTTAGGCCGCACCGTAACGAGCGCCGATTTCGATATTTCTTACGTCTATACCTACTATTGAAATCTGGATGCGGTGATCTGAATGCGGTGACAGGAGCAACTGTCCCCAACCCTGTCCCGGCGACGCTTGACAATGGCCACCCAGTTTGCGCTCCGAGCTTGCTGACTGCTCACGGGATTAAGTGAGGACAGCCAAGGAAAATTTTCAATCCAATCAAGGCGCCGTGTGGGGATAGGCGCGGGAAATGTTTTCGTCCTCTTCTCTTGTCTGCAAATCTCCCTATCTTTCATGCCCCCTGCGTGGTGCAGGGGTTGAAAGAAGGAAGATGAAGCAAGCACCGTTATGTGGTCGCCCCCTCCACCATCTTCCCCCGGCTCAAGGCCGGGGTCGATGGTCGCCGGTACGCTGTCGCTACCGTCCCCCCGTAACAACGGGGGAGGATCCCTATGACCATCAGGAGGGGGGAGGGTTAAGCCGATTTTGGACAAACGAATACCCAGCAAGTCCCCGAATGATCATGCATTCCGATTTCGCATCACATTTGAAGTGGAGGGAGGCCTGCCATCCGAAGCTGCGAACCGGATACAGCCCTCCTACGCCTTACAGGCTTCGGAGGGCACCTCCGCTGCTGCGCAGCGTAGGATAAGGGGAGGGTAGAGAAAAATTGTCAGTCAATTATCAAGCAGTTGCGTTGCGCGCTACCGGAGCCGCTAAGGGAAGGATTAGACTGTCGCCAATGGATTCGGCCCTGGCGAAATCCCAGTTGCGGCATGAAGCGCGCGAGCGCCGCGGTGCGCTGGCGGCGGCGGAGCCGGATTTCGCCCAAAGCCTGGCCGCTCACGCCGATGCCTTGCCGCTGAAGCCGGGCAGCATCATCGGCGGCTATCACGCCCTTTCCAGTGAAGCTGATCCGGCGCTGCTGCTCAGGGCACTGGTCAAACGCGGCCACCACATCGCCTTTCCCCGCGTCGTCGCCAAGGGCGCCAAGCTGGCCTTTCATCGCGTGCCCGATGGCGAGATGCTGCGCACCGGCGCCTGGGGCATTCAGGAGCCGGCGGCGCACTTCCCCGTGGCAGAGCCCGATCTGCTGCTGGTGCCGCTGCTGGCGTTCGACCAGGGCGGCCATCGCCTAGGCTATGGCGGCGGCTTTTACGACCGCACCATTGCCGCGCTCAAAGTGCCGGCTTTCGGCATTGGCTTTGCCGGCCAGGTGCTGGCCTCGCTTCCGGTAGAGGCGCATGATATGGCCCTTGACGGCATCCTCACCGAAAACGGCCTCACGCGCTTTTCATGAATCTGCTTTTCATCGGCGATATTGTCGGCAAGCCCGGCCGCGACGTGGTGACGGCGCACCTGCCCCATCTGCGCGCCACGCTGAAGCTGGATGCGGTGATCGCCAATGGCGAAAATGCCGCCGGCGGCTTTGGCCTGACCCGCGCCGTGGCTGATGAACTCTTCACCGCCGGCGTGGATGTGATTTCCACCGGCAATCACTGGGCCGACCAGCGCGAAATTTTCGCCATGGTGGAGACCGATGACCGCATCTTGCGTCCGGTGAATTATCCCACGGGCACGCCAGGCAAGGGCGCTAATCTCTACAGCCTTCCCGCCGGCAGCCTGCTGGTGGTCAATGTCATGGGCCGGGTCTTCATGGATGCGCTGGGCGATCCCTTTGCCGCGGTGGAAAAGGAATTGTCCGCCTGCCTGTTGGGCGAAGCTGCCGACGCCATTGTCGTGGATGTCCATGCCGAAGCCTCGTCCGAGAAAATGGCGATGGGTCATTTCTGCGACGGCCGCGCCTCGCTGGTGGTGGGCACCCATACCCATGTGCCCACCGCCGACGCGCAGATTTTGCCCGGCGGCACTGCCTTTCAGGGCGATGCCGGCGCATGTGCCGATTACGATTCCGTCATCGGCATGGAGAAGACCGAACCCTTGCGCCGCTTTACCACCAAGCTGCCCGGCGCCCGCTACACGCCGGCCACCGGCCCGGCCACGCTTTGCGCCGTCTTTGTGCAAACAAATGTGAAAGGCCTGGCCGAACGCATCGAGCCGGTGCGGCTGGGCGGGCGGTTGAAGCCGGCGATGCCGGAGCTTTAGGTTCAGGCGCAACTGCCGTAGTTTAGCGATATTTGTCATGGCCCACCGGAGTGTGGGC
>JAFAVT010000353.1 GCA_019242275.1 Alphaproteobacteria bacterium | reverse complement strand
TCCGCAGGTGGCGGAAGAGAAAGATCGCTGGCGGTGACGCCGGCGACTTCGACATGCAGGTCGATGCGGTCGAACAGCGGCCCGGAAATGCGCGATTGGTAATCGCCGGCGCATTTGGGGGCCCGGCCGCAGCCCCGCGCCGGATCGGAAAGATAGCCGCAGCGGCAGGGGTTCATCGCCGCTACCAACTGAAAGCGGGCAGGATAGCGCACATGGGCGTTGGCCCGCGCCACCACGGCCTCGCCGGTTTCGATCGGCTGGCGCAGCGAATCCAGCACCGCACGGGCAAATTCCGGCAATTCATCCAGAAACAACACGCCAAGATGCGCCAGGCTAACTTCACCGGGCTTTACCTTTAGGCCACCGCCCACCAGCGCCGCCATTGAGGCGGAGTGGTGCGGATTGCGGAATGGCCGCGCCCGTGAAATCGCGCCGCCTTCCAGATGTCCCGCGAGCGACTGGATCAGGGAAATCTCCAGCGCCTCGCGCGCGTCCAGTGGCGGTAACAGGCCCGGCAGCCGCGCCGCCAGCATGGATTTGCCCGCGCCGGGCGGACCAATCATTAAGAGGTTATGGCCGCCGGCGGCAGCGATCTCCAGCGCCCGCTTGGCACTCTCCTGGCCCTTGACATCGCGCAGATCCGGCGCGGCCTTGCCCGCTACAGCCAGTTTGGGCGTTGGCGGCGCCAGCACCGTGGCGCCTTTCATGTGATTGACCAGCGCGATCAGCGATGGCGTTGCCAGAATTTCGATTTCGCCGGCGAAGGCGGCTTCGGGACCGCAGGCTTCCGGGCAGATCAGACCGCGGCCCTGTTCGCTGGCCGCCAGCGCCGCCGGCAATACGCCCGGCACCGCGGTCACCTGCGCATCAAGAGAAAGCTCGCCCAGCGCGACATAGTTCGCCATTTCCGACGCCGGCAGCACGCCCATTGCCGCCAGCAGTCCCAGTGCAATGGGAAGATCGTAATGCGAGCCTTCCTTGGGCAGGTCGGCAGGGGCGAGGTTTACCGTCACCCGCTGATAAGGCATGGCAAGGCCAATGGCCGAAAGCGCCGCCCGCACTCGCTCGCGGCTTTCCGCCACCGCCTTGTCGGCGAGACCGACAATGGTGAACTGGCCCGAGCCGCTGCCCGCAACATGCACCTGGACGTCCACCGGTCGGGCTTCGATGCCTCGGTATTAGGTAGCAACGTTCCAAAACCCCTTCTTCTTCCTTCGGGGGTCCGGGGGTAATTTGGCGATTATGAACCGTCGCCGCTGGCTCCTGCTTCTTCTAATCCCTGCGTGTGCTGCCGCTGGCTTTGCCCTGTATTTGGTGCTGCGCCGTCTAGGCTGGGATTGGCCGTATGCGGTGCTGGCTGGCGCTGTTGCTTTCTGGCTGGCGACGTTGGCGCTGCCCATGAAGCGGCGCTAAATGGCCGAGTCCCAAACCGTTGTGATCCTGCGTGCAAAGCGCGATGCCATAGCGGCGACAATCCAGAACTATGAGCGCCAGCTAGAACTAGCCAAGCACGATTTCACGCACATCACGGCGGCGCTGGCGATCTTCGAGGCCCAGGACAATCCCGACTCGCAGCGGGCCTATGTGGCCTTATTCAACCATTTCAAATACGGCGAGATAGCCGACCTATGCCGGGCTCTATTGAAGGGCGGGCCGCGCTCCACCACAGAGCTAACCAAGCTGGTGATGGCCGAAAAGGGCATGGACCCGACAGACAGGGTGCTGGTGGGGTCGGTCAATTTCAGCGTCCTGCGGTCCCTGCGGGGACTCGCGCGGCGCAAGACCGTGACTCAAACCCGCAAACGGGGGCGGTGTATTTGGGCGCTGGCGTAAGAACTAGCTGTTCAATTGCTGAGTCAGAAGGTCGTTTAGATATGCCTCGATTTTTGACAAGTCTATGCGGCCGCTCTCCTTGTAGATTTTATCCGCATACTCCAAGCCCGCTTCATAGCGAGGCCGAGTTTTTCTGATTCTCTCAGGGATAATTGGGTTGCCCGGAAGCCACATTTTCAGTTCTTTGCACAGGACGAAATAACACAAAGCCCGCGCAGTTCGTCCGTTACCTTGAATGAACGGGTGTATCCAGTTCAAGCGCCAGAGCGCATATGAGGCAGCCCCGATACCTTCATTTTTTCCGCTACGCCGCGAAAGCTGCCGTAAAAAATCAACCATGTGACCTGGCACGTCCTTCGCTCTTGGAGGGTCATGGCTGCTATTGGCAATCATGACTTCGCCTTGGCGATACGCGCCGGGCTCATGCGACAGAAACTGAACAGCGTAGAAATTAAGGTCGCAGATAAACTTATGATCAATGGCTAGGCCATGACCACCGTTCCAGACTTCGAACGCAGTATGTAGGAACCCGTATTGTCGGCCCAAATTTCGGGAAAGAACAAACTCCCCGATTTCGGACTCATCTGCCAAAACCAGCACAGTGGCTCCCCGGCCCAATGCATCGGCAATCTACTTACCGTTGCACGACCTGTCACCACACCTATAACTTATGATTATCGGGAGGCGCTGGCAGGACTTGTGAACCGGAGAGCGGCGCGAACAGACTTCTTGGTGGTTTTAGACCCCTTAGGCGCATTGCCGTATGCGAAACTGACCTGCTGCGCTTCTAACTGCGTGCGAGTCATCTTGCGCTTACGCGCTTTAGCAATAAGGCTTCTAAGCTCCTTGTTCACTTCTCGTTCTCCCGCCCCAGCAGGATGAATTGTAGGATTTAAGCCTTTGAAAATCAATGGGAAAATGTGAATCAAAATCAATGACTTAGCCGATTCTAAACGGGGTACAACGAGCATCTGTATACGGATTATCCACAGGCTAAGAATCGGCCCTACGCTGCCAATAGCCCTTCCACTGGCGCGAAACTGGATGGCGAGCAGCAGCGGTAACAATGGCGGCAAACTGCTCGCCATTACTCACCCGGCGCCGGTCTTCGCGCCAATCCATTTCGGCCGCGTATGACGCCAGATAAGGCCCGGCAATGTGATGGTGCGTCCCGATTTCAGCGCGACGCAGACGGCTGAAAAAGCTTTCGGCCATATTGGTCGAGCAATCATCATCCTTGTAGCAAACGCTGTGGTTCACGCGCTTGGTATCGTAGGACGCATGAAAGGCGTCCCAATGTGAAGCTTCATCGGCATATACCGTGCTGCCGGGAGCGATCTTGCCGTGCAGCGCCGGTACGGCGGCCGCTTCTGATTTTGCGGCAAAGGTGATGGTCTTGCCATTACGCTCGCGCGCCACTATCACCGATTGGCGCTTGCCCGTTTGGTTTTCCAGCAAGCGGCGGTCTTTGCGGTCAAACTTGTGATTAGCTGGCTTCACATAGCCGCCAACGTACATGCCATCAATTTCCACATCGCCGGACACTTGCTTGCCAGCATCTTCCGCCGCCATCGCTTCCCGCAGCTTGTGCGCCATCACGAACGCGGTCTTGTATTGAACGTCCAGGTCGCGGCTCAGTTGAAGCGCCGACATTCCCTTTGCGCCATTGGCGAAGATGGCGATGGCGGCGAGAATATCCCGAATAGAAAGCTTGCGGGCCGCGAAGATGGTCCCGCTGGTGACGCTAAACTGCCAACCGCAACCCTTGCAGCGCCACATCTTGCGCCGGGCCAGGGTGTATAGATCGGTTGAGCCGCACTTGGGGCAGAAGGCTTCGCCGCCGTTATCTGCAAACCGGATGGCCTTGAACCGGGCATAGGCTTCGTCGTCCGACAGGCGCAGCACCTTGCCCAGACTGAGCGTCCGGGCTCCAGTGCTGAGAAGGAAATGCTGCGCCACTTGTCATCGCATCCAGTGATATTACACACCGGATATAGATATAGACCGCACCGGATGCAAGTACTATTTTCATCGGATGTGATGATATTCATGGTCCGGATAGATGCCGAAAAACAGCTATAAAACCAATGCCTTAACCCAAGAATACGAGGAAAAGGCCAAGAATCTGCTCCGCTCCGAACTCAAACGGCGTGGGCTAACCTATGCCGGGCTGGCTGAAAAACTGGGTGCGTTGGGAGTTCAGGAGACAGAGCGCAACCTCGCCAACAAGGTCAGCCGGGGAGGCTTTACGGCCGCCTTTTTACTGCAATGCCTGATCGCAATCGGGGCCAAGACCGTTCTCATCCAAGCTGAATAGTGGGTCCCAGATAGTTCCCACCCTTGAAGTCAAGGGCTCTAAAACAATATAATTGCGCGCAATGCTGAACGAACTAGGAACAAAGTCGGAAGCAGGGGTGAGTAAACCTATCCATCCCCTCGCAGCCGCCCGCAGATTGTGCAAGCAGAGCGGCTGGACACTTTCCAACTTGCAGCTACAGAAGATTCTATATCTGGCCCAGATGTTCCATTTGGGAAAGAAGAGCACACGACTGGTTGATGGCGACTTTGAAGCTTGGGCCTATGGGCCCGTTCTGCCTCAGGTTTACTCGCAGACAAAAATCTTTGGTGGCGGCCCCGTACGGGAAGTGTTCGGCGCTGCGCCCATATTCGACGAGGAAAGGGCGGCGATGCTCGATGAGGCGGCCCTTGAACTCGGCAAGCTGTCAGCGGGGCGCCTAGTTTCCATCACGCACTGGAAGGAAGGCGCTTGGGCAAAGTATTATCAGCCTGATGTGCGCGGCATAAAAATTCCCGATCAGGCTATAATTGATGAATACAACGCCCACGCCAGAGAGCAGCAGCGGCGGAAGTCTAGCTAATCTCGCTGAAGTAGGAGTTCCTGACGAACCGTCCCCAAAGGACGAAGCCCTTGCTGCGTTGGGAAAGGAGCTAGACGCCGAAAAAGATAACCGCGTCGAGGAGCGGTTTCTTTGGATTTTGCTGACCGTGATCCTTGTTGACGTGATTTGGTTCGGTAACTCCCCAAACCCCGCCTTCCCTGTTGTTATCCTCATATTGCAAGTGATCGGGCTGTTCATCCTGGCGAGGCGCATGGGGGTGGATGAAGCCCAAGGTCTTCTTGAACGGGTCCTTCACGGCATTGGACAGCGCGGGTCCAATTAATGGCAAAGTCCTTAGGATATCGCGCCTTAAATTGGACGTTGCTTGTCTGCCTCGCGCTGCTGGCCGCAGGGGCGGTGTTATGTGCCCCAATTGACCATTGGCTGAATCCTAAGGATGAAAAGAACTCGACGACCGTAACGGTATCGCCGCAGCAATACAGCTATCCACCGGCGCCGCGAAACAGGGCGCAGCCTCGCGGCCTTCAGCCCCTCTAATCAGTCTTTGGAACGTTGCTACCTAATACCGCGATGCCTTGAAAGGCGACCGTATAAATATGGGAAATGGTCATACGACTTGCTGCAAGCAGACGGAAGAAAATGCAACGGCCCGGTAAAGGCTAGCCAGAAACCTCGCCGGTGACGAGGCCACTTGCGGCCGCATTTGTCTGAGTTATTGTGACCCCGCAAAATGGCGGGCAGGGGTGAGGGCAATGATGGGCGTCAGACCGGATCGCCGGCAATTTGCCCTCGGCAGCGCGGCAGCAGCGCTCACCGCGTCGGGCGCATGGAGTCAGTCCCCGGCAGCGGGCCCATTCCAGGCCAGTTGGGAATCGCTTGCCACCCGCTATCAGGTGCCTGATTGGTATCGCGATGCCAAGTTCGGCATCTGGGCCCATTGGTCGGCGCAATGCGTGCCCGAGCAAGGCGATTGGTACGCCCGCAACATGTATATGCAGGGCTCGCCCCACTATCAGTACCATCTTCAGAATTACGGCCACCCGGCCGATTTCGGCTTTATGAACCTCAACCATTTATGGACGGCCGACCGCTGGGAGCCGGAGACGCTGATCCGCCGCTATGCCGCCGCGGGCGCCAAATATTTCGTTTCCCTGGCCAACCATCACGACAATTTCGACAACTACAATTCCCGCCATCATCCCTGGAATGCCGTCAATATCGGCCCCAAACGCGACATCGTCGGCACCTGGGCGAAAGCCGCACGGGCGGCGGGCCTCAAGTTCGGCGTCAGCAATCACTCCTCCCATGCCTGGCACTGGTTTCAGGTAGCCTATGGCTATGACGCCGAGGGCCCGCGCGCCGGCCAGCGCTACGACGCCTTTCGTCTGACAAGGACCGACGGCGCCGGCAAATGGTGGGCCGGTTATGACCCCCAGACGCTTTACACCGGCCGCCATCTCGTCATTCCCGACGGCATCAAGACCATCGCGGAGATGAACGCCTGGCATAATGCCAATGACCGCAAATGGTTCGAGACGCCGCCGCCGGAAGGGGATTTCGGCGAGACCTGGAAAGCCCGCTGCCTCGACCTGATAGACAGCTATCAGCCCGATCTTCTTTATTTCGACGATACCGGCCTGCCCTTCGGTCAGATCGGGTTGGACATCGCCGCGCATTATTACAACAGCGCCCTCAGATGGAGCGGCGGCAGCGCCATGGGTGTCCTCAATGCCAAGGGACTGCCGGAAGAACACAAGAGCGCCTTGGTGGAAGACCATGAGCGGGGCGGCGTCGGTGCGGTGACGCCGCATCCCTTCCAGACCGACACTTGCATCGGCGACTGGCATTATCGCCGCTCGCTGCTGGAGAACCACCGTTACAAGACGGTGCCGACGGTGGTGCATATCCTGCTCGACACCGTCGCCAAGAACGGCAATCTGCTGCTTTCGATTCCGGTGCGGGGCAACGGGACCATTGACGAAGACGAAAGCCGCTTTCTGGATGATCTCACCCCCTGGATGCAGGCCAATGGCGACGGGATTTATGGCACACGGCCCTGGCGCATTTCCGGCGAAGGTCCCACGCAAGTGCAGGCCGGCGCCTTCAACGAAAATCGCAACGTCTTTACCGCCCGCGACATCCGCTTCACCACCAAGGCAGGCGCGCTGTACGCCTTCGCCCTGGGCTCGCCCGATGACGGGGTGGTGCGGATTGCCGGCCTGGCTGACGGTGCGGCCGGCGCCCGCCGCATCGAAAGGGCCGAGTTGCTGGGCGCGGGACCGGTCCCCTTCCGCCAGGATGCCTCCGGCCTTTCGCTCACCATTCCCGATGCCAAGCGCGGCGGTTTTGCCTACGGCTTCCGTTTGCCCGGGGCGGCCTGATTGGCGTTCGCCGGCAGGTAATACCCCACCAGGCAGGCATTGCTGCCCACCCGCGTGATGAATGAGCGCTTGGGAACGTGGCTGCTGCCCCCCGGCGCATAATATTCATAATCCACGGTGGCGATGCGGCCCGCCTTGGCGGCGTCGAACAGTTTTTTGCCGAAGGCGGCGCCGTCCGGCTGCTTCAAGCTGCGCACATCCACGCCCAACTGCTTGGCATCCACATGCGCCACCACCTTGCCGCTGCGGGCATCAAAACAGGCGACGTAAAGATCGCGGTCGCGAAAGCCGCCGTCAGTCTTGTTGAAGGCGGTGATGGCAGCGACCGGATCGGTTCGCAAGGCGGCAACCGCGCGCTGAAGCATGGCCCGGGCCTCGGCGGCGCTGCCCCGCGCCGGTGCGGCCGTGGCCGCAGCGATACAAAGCAGAAAGGCGAGGCCCGTAACGATCGTTCGCATGACGTGTCCTTTGCCGCTTAGGATTTTGCCCCGCCGATATATTTGTCCACCACACTGTCCAGCAGCTTCAGCGGCATGGCGCCGTTGAGCAGCACGGCATCATGGAATTTGCGCATGTCGAACTTCGCACCCAGCGCCTTTTGCGCCCGCGCCCGCGCATCCAAGATCGTCAGCTTACCCAGCATGTAGCTGCAAGCCTGACCCGGCCAGACGCAATAGCGTTCGATCTCGGTGATGGCGCTGGCTTCCAGATCCCCCAGCGTATCCACATAATATTTGACTGCCTGCTCGCGGCTCCATTTCAGGGCATGCATGCCCGAATCCACCACCAGCCGCACCCCGCGGAACATGGAATCATGCAACTGGCCGATTTCGCCCAGCGGATCGTTCTTGTATTCACCCATCTCCGCCGCCAGTTGCTCGGAATAAAGCGCCCAGCCTTCCTCATAGGCCGAAAAGCCCATCATCTTGCGCAAGGTGGGCAGCGTCGCCTCATTCTGGATCGCAAGCTGCAAATGATGGCCGGGGATGCCTTCATGGTGCGTCAGCGTCGGCAGCGTCCATTTCGGCACTTCCGCCGTATCGCGCAAATTGATCCAGTAGATGCCGGGGCGCGAGCCATCCAGCGCCGGCGGATAATAATAGCCTTGGGGCTGACCGGCCTCGATGTTCTTTGGCACGCGACGAATCTGCAAGCCCTGCCTGGGCAGGGCGCCAAAATAGCGCGGCAACTGCGCCTGAACTTCCCGCACATGGGCATTGAGGTCGGCAATCAGCTTGTCCTTGGCCGCGTCGGTGTTGGGGTAGAGATAGCGCGGGTCCTTGTATAGGACGCGCAAGCGTTCGCCGACCGTGCCCTTGCTCAGGCCCTGCTTCTTCATGATCGCGTCAATCTTCGCCGTGTGGTCAGCGACGATGGAAAGACCCAGGCGATGAATCTCTTCCGGCTTCTTGTCGGTGGTCGCCCAATAGGTGAGTGAGGCGCGGTAATAATCGCCGCCCTTGGGCAGGGCCCAGACCCCGGCGTCATGGCGCGCCTTTTCTCGCATCTCCTTCACCAAGGCGATCTGGCGATCCAGCGCAGGATAAACCTTCCCCGCCACGATTTTCGCTGCCGGCCCGGCATAGTCACCGCTGATCTTTTTCGCCTTGGCGCGGTTCACCAGCGACATCACCAGATTGCTGCTTTCGACTTTTTCGCTGCGCAACTGGCTCATCTGGATCAAGGTCTTGGCCAGCGCGAAGTCCGGCGCCGCCACGCCCAACGCGATGTCGTGGCGGCTGGCCTCGATCTCCTGGTCCATGGCGCGGGCGAAGCCTTCCAGCCGCGCCAGATAGGCATCGGCATCGGTCTTGGTCTCGATCGGATGCTGGCTGTCGAGGAAGGCGGGCGTGTTGCAATAATTGCCGGTGAGTTGAGAGAGAATGTAAGGCCGGCCGGCAACGGTGGGTCCGTAAGCGAATTCCTTTCCGGCGGCGACGCTGTTGCTGAGGTCATAAAAGACAATGTCGTAATTGAGCTGATCGGCACCGCTAAGGCCGGCGCGGGCGATCTGGTTAAGGCGCTTCAACTGGCTTTCGTTCAGTGCCTTGACCTTGGCGATGCCCGCCAGCGACGCATCATCAATTTCCGCCCGCTGATGCGCGCGCTTGCCCTTGTCCAGGCCGAATTGCGTTGCGTCCGTCGGCGAGAGATCCAGATTTTCCTGCACGAAAGTGTCGAACAGTGCGGCCAGTTTGGCATCGGCCGCGCGGGCAGTGGGCGCAACGGCGGCAACAGCAAAGGCGGCGGCGCCGGATTTCAAAGCAGTACGGCGATCAAGCATGGAGAACCTCCGGCAGGGCTCCAAAAGCATACATAAAATGACAAAGGGGGCCAGCGGCCCCCTTTGCACATTCGCTTGGGTAGGAAGGCGTCGTCTCAGTCGCCGCCATTGCCCGCCGCAGGCGCGCCCCGGCCCGCCGGTGCACCGGGTGCAGCGCCACGCCCGGCGCCGCCGCCGCGCCCGCCACGTCCGCCGTCACCGGCCGCGGCGGCATTGGCGCCGGGCAGGCTATAGCAGATGTACTCCGCGCCATTGAGGCCGCCGCTGGCGACGACGATGTATTGCCGCCCATTCAGCATGTAGGTCATGGGCGAGCCGGTTTGCGCCTGGTCCATGAAGACGGTGCCCACTTCCCGGCCCGTCATTTTGTCATAGGCGCGGAAACGCGACGCCTTGCGGCCGCGTTCATCGGTGAACTGGCCGGTATCGCCGCAGATCACCAGACTCTTGGTGGTGAGCACGCCCGCCACACCCGATTGGCCGGTGCGCGGAATGGTGACGCCACGCAGCAATTCATTGTTCTTGATGTAGTCAGGGGTTTCGCCATGGGCGACCTGCCACAGCTTGGTCCCGGTTTTCAGGTCAATGGCAGTGATGCGCCCGTATGGCGGCTTCAGGATGGACATGCCGTTGAGAGTGAGCTGGTTCGGAAAGACCGGATCGTTGATGCCGTCCCGTGTGCCGGGGCGGACAGGCCCCCCCAAGCCGCCGGCGCGGCCGCCCGGATTGGCCGAGCCGCCAAAGCCGCCGCCCATATTGTCGTTGGTGCCCTGGCCGGTGGCGCCGGCAGGGCTGGCATTGCCATCCGCGCCTTGCCGGATGGCGTAAACCTGGGGCGTGGACTTGGAATAGATGTAGAAAATGCCGCTTTCCGGATCGAGCGAGCCCCCCGGCCAGTTGGAGCCGCCCTGGTTCTCCGGCGTGGTGATGGTGCCCCAGATCGTGTCGGTGGCCAGGATGGGCGGGGTATAGATCGGGCCCATGTGATAGTGGCTCAAAATCTCCTGCACCTTGGTCTTGATCGCCGGCGTCCAGTCAATGCCGTCATCCGGCGTGAAGCCTTGATGATCAAACGGCGGCGGCTTGCTGGGGAAGGGCTGGGTCGGGGAATAAAATTCGCCCGGCACATTGCCGGCTTCGACGCGCCGCTCTTCGATGGGCCAGATCGGCTGGCCGGTTTCACGATTCAGCACAAACAGGAAAGCCTGCTTTGTTGGCTGGGCCAGCGCCTTCACCATCCGGCCATTGTAGGGCAGGTCGTATAAAATCGCGGCGGCGCAGATATCGCGGTCCCACAGGCCGTGATGCTCGGTCTGATAGTGCCATTTGCGCTTGCCGGTTTCGATGTCCAGCGCCACCAGCGTTTCGGTGAAAAGGGCGTTGCCGAAACGGGTCTTGCCGATCCAGTCGGCCTGGGGCAGTTCAACGCCGCAATAGACGGTGCCGAGCTCTTCGTCCGCCGTCATCGGCGCCCAAACGCCGGTGTTGGTGGCGGTTTCCGCCTGGCCTGCCTGCCAGGTGTCATAGCCGAACTCACCCTTCTGCGGCACGGTATGGAAAATCCATTTGCGCTTGCCCGTGCGCACGTCATAGCCGCGGATATGCCCCGGTCCGGTGGAAGCGGAGGCGGCGCCCACCACCGCTACATCGCGGCAGACGGTTGGTGCGGCATGCAGGCCGACGATGGAGGCGCGGGGATCAACCGTGTGGTCCCAGTCCTTGCGCAGATCCACTTCCGTACCGTCACCGAATTTGGGATCGGGCAGGCCGGTTTTGGCGTCAATCGAGATCAGCTGATAGCTGATGGTGACATAAAGAATGCGCTCTTCCTTGCCGTCGGTCCAATAGGCGCAGCCCCAGCCCGAGCCGCCGCGGGCGCCGGTGCGGCCCTTTTCATCATGGCGATAGGTCCAAAGAATCTGGCCGGTGGCGGGGTCAAGACAGACCAGATAGCGCGAGAGGCCGACGGTGGCATACATGCGGCCTTTCACCACCAGCGGCGTCGAGTTGAAGAAGGCGTCAGGATGATTGCCGAAATTGTCGGTCTTGAAACGCCAGGCCACTTCCAGCGAATTGAAGTTGGAAGCATTGATCTGGTCCAGCGGCGCATAGCGGGTGGCGCGGTTGGTGGCCGAGGGCGCGGTCCAGTCGGTGTTGGCCGGCGCGGTGCCGCCGAGACCACCCGCGGCGGGGGCGGCCGGCGCCTGTGCCAAGGCTTCGCCCATGGGCGTGGCCGCCAGTGCCATCGCGGCGGCGGAATTGTTGAGCACTGTGCGCCGGGTGAGCGGCGTTCCTGACTTTTTCATAAGCGGTTCTTTCCCTGGATTCCTGACGTGAGTTTTACGACTGGCGCACCAGGCGCGCAGTATCGCGCGGTCTGATGCCACGCCCCGGGGCATGGAACGGGCAAAGCCCAACACTGTCAACTCGCCGAAAAACCACGGCCTCTCAGGGGACGAGAGGCGGCCCGCCCTACTCAGGCGCGACAGTGACCTTGATGCCGTCGGTGGCTTCGGAACAGATGATCTGGCAAGACAGGCGCGAGGAACCGGGCTCCACCGCCAGCGCCATGTCCAGCATGTCAATTTCCGCTTCCGACGGGGCGGGCAGCTTCTCGTACCAGCCGTCCGTGACATAGACATGGCAGGTGGCGCAGGCGCATGCGCCGCCGCATTCGGCGGCGATGTCGAAGCCGGCATCGCGCAATATTTCCATCACGCTCCAGCCGTCGCGGCCTTCGACTTCCTTGGTATTGCCCTGACGGTCAGTGCCGACGATCTTCATCACGCTATCCTTTATTCCTCATCCTGAGCTTGTCGAAGGATGAGGGCTTAAGACACACCCAGCTTCTTCTGCAGGTTGGACGAGGAGGTGGTGTATTGGAACCGCAGCTTCTCGTTCGGCCTGGCGATATGGAAGGCAGCCTGGCTCATCAGCGCCGCCTCATGGAAGCCGGACAATATCAGCTTCAACTTGCCGGGATAGGTGTTGATGTCGCCGATGGCAAACAGGCCCGGGGTCTGGCTTTCAAAGCGTGCCGTGTCCACCGGGATCAGGTTTTCATGCAAATTGATGCCGAATTCGGCGATGGGACCCAGCTTGATGGTAAGGCCGAAGAAAGGCAGGAAGGCATCAGTTTCATGGCGCCACTCCTTCTTGTCGGCGCCGGCCAGGGTGACGCCGGTGAGGTTGCCCGGTTCGCCATGCACCGCTTTCACCGAGGCGACATGGAACTTTACTTTTCCTTCCGCTTCCAATTCGCGCATTTGGTTGACGCTGTGCTGGGCGGCGCGGAAGCCGTCGCGGTGGTGCACCAGGGTCAGTGACTTGGCCAGCGGCGCCAGATTGATGGTCCAGTCCAGCGCGGAATCGCCGCCGCCGGCGATCAGAATGTTCTTGCCGCGGAAGCTTTCCATCTTGCGCACGGCGTAATGCACCCCGATGCCGTCGCCGGCATTCTCGAATTTCTCGATCCCCGGCACCGGCGGGCGCTTGGGCTGGAACGAACCCGCCCCGGCCGCGACCACCACCACCGGCGCGATGATCTCGGTGCCGGCATCGGTCTTCAGCTTCCACTTGCCGTCGGCCAGCTTTTCCAGCGACGTGGCCATCT
>JAFAVT010000227.1 GCA_019242275.1 Alphaproteobacteria bacterium | reverse complement strand
CGACCCTTCAATTCCTTCACGCCGGCGACCACGTCGCCGAAATCGAGGCCTTCCGCGGGGTCAAGGTCGAAGACAAAGCGCCCTGGTTCTTCCGGGTCGCCGGGGGCGCAATTCCAGGGATGCAGTTCTAGCGCCCCGGCTTGGGCCGCTGCGATTAAAGCTTCCACCCGGTCAATCTGCAGATAGGGCTTCTTGTCGCCAAACACTTTCACCGAACTGAAAAGCGATGACTGTCCGGCTCCGGCATGGCGCTGGAAAAACCGCTGCTCACCTTCAATACCATCCGGCGCACGCACCAGAGAACAGGGCCGCCCCTTGATATGCGGCAGCATCCACGCGCCCACCGCTTCATAGTAACGGGCCAGGTCCAGCTTGGTGACGGGCTGGCTGTCGCCGGCATTGGGCCACAGCGCTTTGTCCGGATTGGAGATGGGTTGATTCATCACGACATTTGAGACGCCTGCTTTTGGGGCGCTTTTTGCCGGCTTGGCAGCTTTCGGTTTTGGCTCTGCCAATCTGGTTTTTTTCGGCGTTTCCGCCTCCACGTCCTCGGCCGGCTTGTCGGCGCGCAGGCCCTTGAAGGCGGCCTGGCGCACCATGCCGTCGCCGGTCCAGCCCGCAAACTCGATTTCCGCCACCAACTCCGGCTTCAACCAGTTGACGCCCCGCTCATGCGGCTTGGGTGCATTCTTGCCGCTGAAGGGGCTCTTCTCCGCTGCCATCGCCTTCAGCCGCGGCATCAGCCTTTCCACCTTGGAGGCGGAATAGCCGGTGCCCACCCGCCCCACATAGATAAGATGATCGCCGCGATGAACGCCCACCAGCAGGGAGCGGAATTTGCCGTCGGTGGTGGACCAGCCGCCCAACACCACTTCATGGCCGGCGCGGCACTTAGCCTTGGTCCAGTCCTCGCCGCGGCCGCTGCGATAGGATGCGGCAAGGCGTTTGGAGACGATGCCTTCGAGATTCATGCGGCAGGCTGATTGCAGCACGGCCTCGCCGCCGCTGGTGAAATGCTCCACATAGCGCAGATGGCTGTCGCGCTTCTTCAGCAGCGCTTCCAGCCGCTCTTTGCGCTGTGACAGAGGCAGGGGGCGAAGGTCTTCGCCTTCCGTGAAAAGCAGGTCAAAAGCGAAAAAGATCAGAGGCTCGGTCTTGCCGTCCGAAAGGGCCGCCTGCAAGGCGGCAAAATCCGGTGCGCCGTTATGATCCAGGGCGCAGATTTCTCCGTCCATCAGGCAATCCGGCAGCTTGGCTGCTGCCTTCGCAATCGCAGAGAACTTGCCCGTCCAGTCCAAACCCTTGCGGGTGCGCAAAGCCGCCTTGCCGTTTTCGACGCGCAACTGCATGCGATAGCCGTCGAACTTGACTTCATGCCCCCAGTCACTGCCGCCCGGCGGCTGCTCCACCAGCCGGCAAAGCTGGGGCTCGACAAAGCGTGGCAGACCGGAAACTTTCTTCGGCTTCACGCCTGCCGGCTCCGGCTCTTCGTCGCCGCCACGACTGGTGTTTTCCCGCGCACCTCTTTTGGCGGCGACTGGATCGCTGCGGGAGCCCCTGCTTTGCCACACCGCGTCCGCCTTGAACGATTTGGCGCGCATGAAGGGCTTGGGGCGCTTGCCGGTGCCGCCGGCAATAGCCTTCATCGCCCGGCCAGACGCCACAGAATGGTCCTTCTTCAGGATATTCTCGCCGTCGCCCGTCTTGGCGAATTTGTCCTGGTGCTTGATCAGAAGCCAGTTATTGTGTTTGGAGCGGCCGCCGCGGGCAAATTTGTCGCTGCGCATCCGTACCAGCACCCAGCCGCCATGCAGTTTCTCGCCTTCCAGGGCGAATTTGAGGTCGCCTTTGGCCAACATGCGGTCCACATCGCCCTCCGGCTGCCAAAAGCCCCGGTCCCACAGCATGACGGTGCCACCGCCATACTGGCCTTTGGGAATGGTGCCTTCGAAATCCCCATAGTCGAGGGGATGGTCTTCAACCTCCACCGCCAGCCGCTTCTCGGCGGGGTCGAGCGACGGGCCTCGCGTCACCGCCCAGGAGCGAAAGGTGCCGTCCCATTCCAGGCGGAAGTCATAATGCAGCCGCGTCGCTTCGTGCTTCTGGATGACGAAACGCAGCCGTTTGGATGGCGCGACTTTTTCCCGGCCGCTGGGTTCAGCGGTGACGGAAAAATCCCGCATGGACTGATACTTGGCCAGCGGTGCCTTGCGCTTTGCGGCTTTCTTCGCAGCCTTCGTCCTGGCCGTTTTCTTTTTGGCGGCCATTCACTGCTCTTTGTTAAAGCCGGCCCATCACGATCAGAATGATCAGGATCAGCAGCACCAGGCCGACGCCGCCAGACGGACCATAACCCCAACCGGCGCTATAGGGCCACAACGGCACCGAGCCCAGCAGGGCCAATATAAGAATGATAAGCAATATGGTACGCAGCATGCTCTAACCCTCCCAGGTTCCATCAAGAACGCGCCGGCAGAGGCCGGGTTCCCTCGGCCCGCTGTTAACTTGCCTTGCGTTTCTTCGCTGGAGCCGTCTTTTCGGCCTTGTGGCCGCCGCCTTTCAGGCTCTGCTTCAACGCCGCCATCAGGTCTATGACATTGCTTTCCTCGACCGGCTCGGCGGTCACGATCTTTTCGCCTTTTTCCTTGCGGCGGATCAGTTCGCGTAATGCCTTCTCATAGCGGTCCTCAAAGCCGGTGGGATCGAAGGGTCCTTCCTGCTGGGCGATGATCTTCTCGGCGATTTCGATCATTTGGCGGTCGCCCTTCTTGTCCGGGATGCCGTCAAAGGCATCCTCTGCCGCGATCACTTCGTCGCCCATGCGCAGCGACCAGGCCACCAAACCCTTGCCCCGGGCTTCCACCGCCATCAACCTTTCACGGGTGTGCATGACGACGCGCCCCAGAGCGATACGGTCGGCACCGGCCATGGCATCGCGGATGACGCCATAAGCGTCCAGACCGCTATCGTCCGCCGGCAATATGTAAAAGGGATCGTTCCAATAGAGCCGGTCAATGGTGGCGGCATCCACAAAGCGCTCAATATCCAGGGTGCGCGTGGTCTCCAGTCTGACGGAATCCAGTTCTTCCGCCGTCACTTTCACATAATGGTTTTTGGTAATCTCATAGCCCTTCACCAGATCAGCCCGCTCAACCGGCCCGGCATCGGGATCGGTAGGGATCATGCGGATGCGGTTGTTGGTTTTTGGGTTCAGCAAATGGAAAGAGATATCGCCGCGCCGGCTGGTGGCGCTGTAAAGCGCGATGGGGCAACTGACCAGCGACAGGCGCAGATTGCCCTGCCACAGCGGCCGCCGCGCCAATTGTGGCGCGTCATCATTGGCGGGCTTGTGGTGATGCGCGGCATGCGAGGCCCTATGGGCTGCGTGCTTTTTGGCGGTCTTCTTGTGGGCGCGGGCCATGCTCCCTCCGGGCGGGGATCGGTATCCCCACGATAACCCGTCAGCGCGGGCGAAGTTGCATCGTCTGGGCCCACGAAAAAGCCCCCGACCAAAAGGTCCAGGGCTTTTCCTGTTACGCTAGGCAGCTTTAGAAGTTGAAGCGGACGCCGACGCGATAGGCGCGCCGCAAGGTGGAATCGGTGGGGAGGTTCTGGATGTTGTCCACCGCGCCGAACAGCGTGTAATTGTTGTTCAGCTTGTAGGAAACGCGCAAATCCACCGGCACGCGGACGGCGTTGTAGTTAGTCTGGGTAATGCCGTCGCCCCGCTGACCGCCGCTAATCGTCGGGACGTCCACGCCACCCACCTTGGCATAGCTGACGGTCTGGTACGTCAACCCTGTCACGTTCTCAGTGCCCAAATCCAGCACAGAGTCGCCGGTGATGCGGGCCTGCACGCCGAATGACCAGGCGCCTTCGCGATAATTGAAATTCAAGGTGCCTTGGAATTTCGCGCCGCCGGAATAGAAACCACCACCACCGGCGCCCTGGAAGACCTGACCATTCAGGTCCTGCAAATAGTCATAGACATAGTTGCCGTTGAAGCTGACATCGGCCGAACCGGTGAACAGGTCGAAACCATACGCCACCGCCATGTCAAAGCCGGCGGTGGTGAGCAGGGCCGCGTTGACGCGGGTGGAGAAGATGAAGGCGATGGGCGACGTCATGTCACCCGGTGTTGCGAACTGAATCTGGTTGCAGAAGACCTGAATCCCGGCCCGGCAGTTGCTGAGGATACTCGCTTGGCTGGGTGTGACGATGCCACCATGCAGGTGCAGCTGGTACCAGTCCACCGACGCGGTCAGACCCTCCACGAAAGTGGGCGTCAGCACGATGCCGGCGGTGATGGTCTGGGCCTTTTCGGGTTGCAAATTGGCGTTGCCGCCGGTGACGTTGAAGCAGGGGTTGGGCGCGTCATTGCCGCTGAGACCTCTGCACGTAATACCGGCGGGACCACCCGGGGTATAAAGATCCCACACGCTTGGGGCACGGATGTCATAGGACCAGCTCACCCGCAGCTTGAAATCGTCGGTAAGCTGGGCGGTGGAGCCCAGCTTCCAGGTCTCCACCAAGCCGCTGGTGGAATAGCTGGTGATGCGCCCGCCCATGCTGATATCCAGCGCGTTGACGAACTGGTTCTTGAGGATCGGGGCATCCACTTCCAGGAAGCCTTCCTCGACATGATATTGCTGGGAGAAAGGCACCACATTGCCCACGCCATAGCCGGTGTTCTGGGTGCGGATGTCGGTGTTGAACTGCCCCGCCTGTTCCAGGCGATATTCAAAGCCGGTCGCGACGCCGATGTCACCGGCCGGCAAATGCCAGGGCAGCACACCGTTAAGGGTGGCGGCCGCCGAAGTTTGACCGATCAGGAAAAGATTGCGGTTGAGGATGCCGTTGGTGGGGTTAAGGCCAGGCTCAATATAGTTGATGGCCGCATTGCTGATGTTGAGATAGCCGAAGGGATTCATCGGCTGGCAACCGGCGATTTCCTGCGCCACTGGAATGCCGGTGGTAGTGGCAGCCACAGCCGGGTTCAAGGTGCCGCGGCAAACGATGGAGCCAATCGCCAGGCCCGAAGTGCCGACATTGCCGGAGGTGACGCGTACGGCATCCAGGGCATTGTTGAAGCGGGCACTGACGGCATTGCTGGGCGCCGCCTGCTGCATGCGGAAATTGCCCCGCTGGATATAGGCATCCCAACTCCAGTCATCGCCTAGCCTTCCTTCCAGGCTGAAGACGCCGCGCATCATCGCCTTGGCGGCAAAGGAGCAGGGCACACCGATGGCACCGCACAGATTGTTAAGGGTCCATTTCGGCCGCAATTCGGTGGAATTGGCGCCGGTAGTGACGGCGTTGTTGAGATAGTCCAGACCCATGGTCAGGGTCTGGGTCGGACGGGCCTGACGCCCCGCCAGGGTGGTTGACGTGGCGACCAGCGCGTCGGAATTGTTGGTCTGGGTGTAGGGATTGTAGCCGTTCGACAGCACGGTCTGGCAGCCGGCTATCGAAGCTCCGCCCTTGGCGGCAAGGTTGTTGTTATTGCAGACAAAAGCTTGCTGCACGGTATCAGGAAGAAAAGGGTTGTCGGCGAAGATATTGACGGTGGAGGAAAGGCGCTCGCCACCAAAGGTGCGGGTGGATAGCCGCGAATAATTCAACTGGATGGAAGCGGTGATGTCAGAGGTTATTTTGTAGTTGGAAAAAGCGAAATAGTTGGCGCTGTGATAGGGCGCTGCGGGGATCGGGTCCCAGGGCGTGACGCCTGACCAGACGGTGTTGCTGCAGCCGTTATAGCAGGTCGAGTTCGACACCGTTCCGTAACTGAAGGGCACTGCGGTCAGGGTGCCGGTGCCGATGAACATTAACCCCTTAAGGCCGGTGACAGCGCCGGTAGCCGTGCTGGCAGCAAGGCCCGAGCCGGTTACGCCGGCCGAATTGGCGTTGATCAAGCCGCCGCCGGTCGAGGTAGAAGAGCCGGTATTGTAGGCATAGACCAGCAGCGGCTGGCCGGCCACGACAGAGGCACAGGTGCCGCCGGTGGTGGAAGCGCCGACATAACCCACAGCTGCACAATAGGCCGAGTTATAGACAAAGGCGCGGCCGTTATTGGGCAACTGTCCACGGAAAACCACATCGTTGCTGATGGTCCAAGTCGCCGCTGCCAGCACATGGCCTTTGCCGCCTAAAAAGCTGGTGCCCCAGGCGCCTTCCGCCTTATAGATTTGATGGTCCACCTGGGTGTTGTTGGAATAGGAAACGTTGCCCTTGAAGCCTTCGAAGTTCTTGTTGATGACGAGGTTGATGACGCCGGTGACAGCGTCCGAACCCCAGGCGGCAGAGGCGCCGCCCGTCACCACGTCCACGCGGGTAACCACACTTTGCGGAATGGTGGCAAGGTCCACCTGGGTGGTCTGGATGGTAGAGGAGACGATGCGCTGACGGTCGA
>JAFAVT010000285.1 GCA_019242275.1 Alphaproteobacteria bacterium | reverse complement strand
CCCAATGGAGCCGGCATTTGGCGTCAAGATTTGGAAACCTGTGCAGTTCATCTGGGGCATACTCGGCTCGCCGTGCAGGATCTGTCCGAAGCTGCCCAGCAGCCATTTGTTTCTTCAAACGGCCGCCAGCTGCTAATCTTTAACGGGGAAGTCTACAACTTTCTGGAATTACGCCGAGAACTCGAGAGTAAAGGAATTTCTTTTCGTTCTGCGGGAGATACGGAAGTCGTTTTCCGGTCACTTCTACAAGATGGCGAGAAGGCCATCACAAAATTCAACGGTATGTGGTCCTTTGCGTGGCTGGATTTAGATCGGCGGATTTTACTTTTGTCCCGCGATCGGGTCGGGCAAAAACCGCTCTATTATCACTTTCACAAGGGTACGTTTTATTTTGCGTCCGAGATCAAGGGAATTATTGCAGGAAGGGGCGACCGGTTTCGTCCAAATCTAGAAGTCATAGCGCGGCATTTGCACCAATCTCTATTGGACGTCGGAAGCGAGACTTTTTTTGACGGGGTGTTCAGTTTGCCCGGTGGCTGCAATGCCGTGTTGGATCTTTCCGGCGGCAAGCCTAATCTGCAAATTGCTCGGTATTGGAACCTTACACAGAATCCCTGCCCGCGCACCACTGCCTCCGAATGTGCGGGACAGTTGAAAGAACTGTTTATCGACAGCGTACGCCTCCAGCTTCGCAGCGATGTGCCGGTTGGTGTAATGATATCAGGGGGCGTAGGATCTTCTTCTATCGCAACCGCCATGCGGCAAGTATTGGGCAAGGACGTGCCTATTGCGGCTTTTGCTGCGATTTCCGATGAATCCGAATTTAGCGAAGAAACTCAAGTTGACACGATTGCCAATTTTCTGGGTTTTACCCCCGTAAAGTTAAATTGGCGACCAAACGGAGCGCAGGCGTTTGGGATTTTAGAAGAACTAACCTATTTTAATGATGAACCAATCGGAGACTTCTCGAGTGTCTATCACCATCTTTTAATGCGCGAGGCGAGGGAACACGGCGTAACCGTTATCCTGAGCGGCAACGGCGATGACGAGATGTTTTATGGGTACAAAAAGTATCTCGGATTCTATCTCCAGAGTCTTCTTCGTGCTGGAAGGGTGGCTCAAGCTTCTCGGGTGGCCTTCCAATTTTGGAAAAACGGCACTGTTTTTTCACAGTTTCGCTGGAATGAAGCAAAACGCTATTTGCCCGCGTTCTTGCGGCCTCCCAAGCGGGACATTCTTGGTGCCCGCCTACGCGGATACATCAAGGACCAGCGGCTCGGATTGGGAAACCAGAGTCTGGTAGATCGGCAATGTGAAGACATTTTCCACCTCTCTATGCCGACGCAACTCCATTATGAGGACCGAATGTCTATGGCTTGCTCGCGAGAGGTTAGGCTGCCTTTTTTGGATCACCGCTTGATCGAATTGGCCGTATCCCTAGCGCCGGATTTGAAGCTGCGTGATGGCTGGAACAAGTGGATTTGGCGTAAGGCAATGGAAGACCTTTTGCCTCCGGAGACTACGTGGCGTAAAGACAAACAGGGCTTTGTTAATCCGCAAAGTCATTGGTTAAGGCGCAATTTTTCAAAGTTTCTTCGTGAAATGCTGCATGGTGACCTTCTCATAGAGCAGTACGATTTGGTGAAACGACAACCGTTGCAACAAATGTACTCCCGCTATTGCCATCAATCTAACAATCATGGCGATATTTCCTATCGCGATATTCTCGACCCTATAGCCTTAGAACTATGGTTGCGCGTCTTTAAAAGCCACCTCTCCTTTTCCTAAGTTAGGTAACTTCCCTTGGGCTCTTTTCTCCTTATAGCCTAGCAAGGCTTCGACATATTGCGCGATAGCCAGCGAGGCAGTGAGGCCAGGAGACTCGATACCGAAAAGGTTTACTAAGCCTGACTGACCATGCAGTTCTTCGCCATCAATGCGAAAATCGCCGGAAATTTCTCTCTGTTCGGCGATTTTAGGTCGCACGCCACTATAGCCGGGCGCCAGTATCGCCGGCGTCACGGCCGGCCAATACTCCGCAATGCGGGGCGCGAACAGTTCCGGCATGTCCGGTGACACCGTGTAGTCAATAGCGCCAGGATCATTGTTCTCAAGCCACTCGACATTGGGGCCGAAGCGCGCACCACCGCCCATGTCCAGAGTCAGATGCACGCCCAGCCCGCCATGCTCCGGAACCGGGTAAATCAGATGACAGAACGGGCTCTTCACTGTAAGCGTGGTGTAATTGCCTTTGGCCAGAAAAAGGGGCGGGACGACGGCCTTGTCCAGCCCTTCGATCAGGCCGGCGATGTGTTGGGCCCACAAGCCGGCGCTGTTGACCAGAATGCGACACTCCAGAGTCGTCAGCTTGCCATCATTGTCCACCGTCAGACGGTAGCCTTCGGCGGTGCGGGCGATGGCTTTCACCTCGGCACCTTGCACCAGAACGCCGCCGGCGTTTTCCGCATCACCCAGCAGCGCCAGCATATATTGATGGCTGTCAATGATGCCGGTGGAGGGCGAAAACAGCCCCTCTGTGGCAAACAACTCAGGCTCGAGCGCGCCGATCTGCGCCTTGCTTAACCGCTTAAGGTCGGTAACGCCATTGTCCGCTGCCACCTGCAATATTTTCTCAACCTGCGACCCTTGGTCGGAATATGTGGCGACAATCAGCTTTCCCAGCGGTTTGTGAGCCACGCCATGGCTCTGGCAGAAGTCATAAAGCCGTTGCTTGCCTTCGACACAAAGCTGCGCCTTCAGCGATCCCTTGGGATAATAAATGCCGGCATGGATGACTTCGCTGTTTCGCGAGCTGGTTTCCATGCCGAAATGAGCATTCTTTTCCAGAATGAAGGTCTCCAGTCCCCGCTGCGCCAGGGCGCGGGCAACGGCCAGTCCGACCACGCCGGCACCGATCACCACGCTGTCGGTGCGATGAATTTCCGCCACCTAAGGTTTAGCCCTTCCGAGCGCTGTTGTGCGCCAGCCAGAGCGATCCCGCCAGCAGCCCGGCCGTTACGCCGACAAAAGTGCCGGCCACCACATCACTGAGGAAGTGCCAGTCGCCCATCACCAGCATCGCCATGCCGATCCCCAAAAGGACAGCCAGCGCCCCTGTGGTGGCGGGTTGAAGTCTGATCCAGGGCCCGGCAAAGCCTCCGGCCAGCGCCATATGCCCGGAAGGAAAGCTGCTGGCCGGACCGCCGGCCAGGAAATGAACGCCGTGCCGGGCGGAATCGAAGAGAACCTCGGAAGGCGACGGTACGCCGAAAATCAGCTTTAGAACATAATCGTTGGCAGTGAAGGCGGTGATGGATGTCAACAAAGCGATCAGCATAACTTTCGCATATTCCGGAAGCTGGCCGCGCAGGATGCGCACAAAAGCCAACAATGTGATGACGCAAAGCTCGCCCGCCAACAGCACGGCACTGGGCAAGCCGTAACCCTGCACCCGGGCAGGATTGCCCCGGAATAGCTGCGCGACGGGCAAGTCGAACCAGCGAAAACAGACAAAAACCAACAGGATGCAGGTGATGAAGCCAAGCATCCATGCCTTGAGGTACCTTTGTTGCGTCATCGCCTTTTGCCGGTTTGTGTGAGTTCTTTTAAGTTTCAGCAGCAACGGTCGCAACCCTTCATAACCGTACAATTTTTGAAAAGCCTTTGATGGCGCAGCCCGTCTTGACGGGCTTGGGCCGATCAGCCGCGCCGCCGATGCGCGCGCCAGAGCCGAGGCCCATCTTTATCCCCGGTAACGTGGTTCAGCCCGTCCGAAGATAGCGCACGGCTTCATCGCGGCCGAAAAGATAGAGCAACACGCGCAAGACTTGCCCTCTCGTGCTCTGCAATTGCGGGTCCTGCGCTAGAACGAGGCGGGCATCGTCGTGTGCAGCGGCCAGCAGGTCCCGATGGGCCGCAAGGTCAGCGAGGCGGAATTCGGCTTCACCGCTCTGGCGCCTGCCCAGCATCTCGCCGGGACCCCGCAATTCAAGGTCTTTTTCGGCAATGACAAAGCCGTCATCAGTTTCACGTAAAGTCTGAAGCCTCGTCTTGGCGGTCTCGCCCAAAGCGCCGTGATAGACCAATAAGCAGGAAGACTTGGCTTTGCCGCGTCCGACGCGCCCCCGCAACTGGTGCAATTGGGCAAGGCCGAAGCGTTCGGCATGCTCCACCACCATGATAGTGGCCTCCGGTACGTCCACGCCAACTTCAATCACCGTGGTGGCCACCAAGAGTCTGGTCTCGCCGGCCTTGAAGGCGGCCATGGCGCTGTCACGCTCTGCCGCTTTCAACTTGCCGTGCACCAGCCCTACAGGAAGACCAAGTGTTGCCTGCAACATCGCGGCTCGCTCTTCGGCCGCGGCGAGGTCAATCTTTTCGGATTCCTCCACCAGCGGGCAGACCCAATAGGCCCGCTCGCCGCGATCCAGCGCCAGGCGCAGATGATGGATCAGCTCGTCCAGCCGATCAGCGCTCATCACCCGCGTTTCGACTTCCTGCCGTCCTGGCGGGCGCCCGGCAATCTTGGAGACGTCCATATCGCCATAGGCGGTCAGCGCCAGGGTGCGGGGGATGGGCGTTGCCGTCATCACCAGCACATCGGCACGGCCTTTGCCCTGGAGCGACATGCGCTGCGTCACGCCAAAACGGTGCTGCTCGTCCACCACCACCAGGCCGAGATCGCGAAAGTCAACGTCTTCACTGAAAAGGGCATGGGTGCCGATCAGGACATCAATTTTGCCGGCCTTGAGGTCGGTCAATATCCGTTCACGTGCCTTTTCGCGGCCGGTCAAGGCCGCCAGCTTTACGCCGGCTGCGGCGCAGAAAGGCTCCAGCGTCGCACAATGCTGGCGCACCAGAAGCTCGGTCGGTGCCATCAGGGCTGCCTGAAGGCCGGCTTCCGCCGCTCCTAGCATCGCCAGCAGCGACACCACAGTTTTGCCGCTGCCGACGTCGCCCTGCAGCAGCCGCAACATCCGCTTGGGGCTTTTCATGTCGGCCTCGATTTCGGCCAGGGCGCCAAGCTGTGCATCGGTAAGGGCAAAGGGCAGGGTGGCGATAGCTTTCGCCTTCAACCGCCCATCCCCCGTAATGCTCCGACCCTTGTCTTGGCGCAGGTGGGCGCGGATCAGCGTTAGGGCAAGCTGGTTGGCCAAGAGTTCGTCATACGCCAGGCGTTGTCGGGCCGGTGTTTGCGGTGAAAGGTCCGCCTCATGCACGGGTGCATGCGCCGTCATCAGCGCCGCGTGAAAATCCTCAAAGCCACGCGTCTTGCGAAACGCTGCATCCTGCCACTCCGGCAAGACCGGCAGCCTTTCCAGTGCGGCGCGCACCGCCTTGGCCATCACCCGCGAGGGCAAGCCTTCGGTGAGGCTATAGACCGCTTCATGCTGCGGCAGGCTCGCGGCTTCCTCCGGCGCCACCACATGATCCGGATGGGCCATCTGCAGTTGTTCCTTGAAACGTTCGATGCGGCCCGAAATCACCCGCCGCGATCCCGGCGGCAGCATTTGCTTCAGCCAGTCGGCCCTGGCGTGAAAGAAGACCAGGTCCATGACGGCGCTGTTGTCTGAAACCCGCACCTTGTAGGGCAGATGCTTTACCTTGGGCGGCAGGTGCTCCAGCACATTCACTTCCGCCGTGGCGATGCGGCCTGTCTCAGCCTCCGCCAGCCGGGGCCGGTAGGAGCGGTCAATCACTCCCACCGGCAAGTCCAATACCAGATCGCGCAGCAGCGGCCCTGCCACCTTGGCGATCAGCTTTTCAAGCTTTGGTCCGACACCGGGAAGGGTGCGGATGTCGGCAAAGAGCGGGAATAGAATCGGGGGCCGCATGGGGGGCAAGATTGCCGCATCTTGCCTCCGCTTGCACTTGGCTTGAGGGCCGTTAAAACCGGGTTATGACCAAGCCTCGCGCCGATTTAAAGCCCAACAGTTTTGACTATGAGAACCAGCCGCTGGTTACTGCCAACGGCTTTCGCGAATATGACGCCCGCTGGCTGTTTGGCAAGGAAATCAACCTTCCCGGCATCACCGCGCTTGGTCTGGGCCTGGGGACCTATCTGGCAGAAATCGGGGTGCCGCTGAAGATCGTCACCGGCCATGACTTCCGCTCCTATTCTCTTTCCATCAAACAGGCATTGACGCTGGGCCTGATGCGAGCCGGCTGCGAAGTACATGATATCGGCCTGGCGCTTTCACCGGTGGCTTATTTCGCTCAGTTCGCGCTCGACTGTCCGGCGGTAGCCATGGTCACCGCCAGTCACAACGAGAATGGTTGGACTGGTGTGAAGATGGGTGCCAAGCGCCCGCTGACCTTCGGGCCGGAAGAGATGACCCGGCTAAAGGAAATTGTTCTGGGCGGCTTATGGCAGGAGCGCGCCGGCGGTGCTTATGTCGCCGTGCCCAACATGCGCGAAACCTATCTGGCGGATGTGACGGCCGGCATCAGACTCTCCCGGCCGATCAAAGTGGTCTGCGCCACCGGGAACGGCACAGCCGGCGCCTTTGCGCCGGATGCCTTGCGCCGCGTTGGGGCCGAAGTCATCCCAATGGACAATGCGCTGGATTTTACTTTCCCCAAATACAATCCCAATCCCGAAGACTTGGAAATGCTCCACGCCATGGGCGACGCGGTGAAAGCCAGCGGCGCCGAGCTTTGCCTCGGGTTTGACGGGGATGGCGACCGCTGCGGCGTGGTTGACGACAAGGGCCATGAGATTTTTGCCGACAAGATCGGGGTTCTGCTGGCGCGCGATCTGTCCCTGGTGCACCGGAATCCGCAATTTGTGGTGGATGTGAAGTCCACTGGTCTCTATCTCACCGACCCCGTGCTCAAAGAGCGCGGCGTCAAGACCGATTACTGGAAGACAGGCCATTCCTACATCAAGCGCCGCACCAGCGAACTAAAGGCATTGGCAGGCTTCGAGAAGTCCGGCCACTTCTTCTTCAACCAGCCGATTGGCCGCGGCTATGACGACGGCATCGTGGCGGGCGTGGCGGTGTTGCAGATGCTGGACCGCGCCGGCGGCAGAAGGCTATCGGAACTGTATGACAGCCTGCCGAAAACCTGGTCTTCGCCCACCATGTCGCCCTTCTGTCCGGACGATAAAAAATATACCGTGGTCGAAGCCTTAACCCGCGACCTCACCTTGCTGAAGGAAAAGGGCGGCCATTTGTTGGACCAGCCCATCGCCGGCATTGTCACCGTCAATGGCGTTCGGGTAACGCTGGCGGACGGAACCTGGGGTCTGGTGCGCGCTTCTTCCAACAAACCCTCGCTGGTGGTGGTGGTGGAAAGCCCGGCGTCCGAAGCGCAGATGCGTGCCATATTTGCCGAGATTGATGCCCGGTTGGCAAACTTTCCCGAAGTGGGCGAATACGATCAGAAGCTCTGACGTTGCTGTTGTTCTGCCGCGGCGGCGGCGCTATATCCCGAGCGCATGGATACGCGTGAAAAAGGTGGCTCTTCGGAGGTCCGCCGCAAACGGCTATTGTTCCGGGCCCAACGCCGCGGCTTCAAGGAAGTTGATCTGATCTTCGGGGCGTATGCCCAAGATCACTTGTCGGTGCTGGACGAAGCGGGGCTCGATCAATTCGAGGCGTTGCTCGCTGCTCCCGACCACGAGGTTTATGGCTGGCTGCGCGGCGCTGAAGATGTGCCTGACGCCTTCGACAATTCTGTCTTCGCCGGTCTCAAAAGCTATTGCGGGCGCAAGGGGCAGCCTTGGAACGCCTAGACTACATCGCCAAACAGGAGGGGCGCCTTACGGTATCGGGCGCGCCTGCCGGCTATGACGCCTATGTTGCGGCGGAAGCTTCGCGCCGGCGGGGTGGCCCTGTGCTGTTTGTGGCGCTGGATGATGCGGCGGCGGAAGATGCCGTCCGCTCCATCCGCTTCTTTGCGGCCAATACCACGGCGCTGTCCTTTCCCGCCTGGGATTGTCTGCCGTACGACCGCGTTTCCCCCAAGCCGGACATCGAGAGCACCCGGCTTTCTACGCTGGCAGCCCTCGCGAAGGGTTGCGGGGCTTGCGTCATTGTCGCCAGCCTGAACGCGGTCATGCAAAGGGTGCCGCCAAAGGCATGGATCACCGCGGCCAGCTTCAGCGCCAGAACCAATGAAGAGGTGGATCGCGACTCCCTGGTCGCCTTCCTGGCCGCCAATGGCTATGTCCGCGCCGGCACGGTGCGCGAGCCGGGGGATTTTGCCCTGCGCGGCGGCATTGTTGATCTGTGGCCGCCGGGTGAGGAGCAACCGCTCAGGCTGGATTTCTTCGGCACCACGCTGGATGCCATTCGCCGCTTTGACGCCGAGACGCAATTGTCGCGAGATGTGGTGCAGAGCATCGCACTTCTGCCCGCCAGCGAGGCGCCGCTTTCGGCTGACGCTATCAGCCGTTTTCGCACCGGCTATGTTGCCGCTTTCGGCGCCGCCGGCGATGACCCTCTTTATGAATCCGTCAGTGCCGGCCGCAAGGCGCAAGGCATGGAGCACTGGTTGCCGCTGTTTCACGAGCGGCTGGAGACGCTGTTTGACTATCTGCCCCGGTCTTTGGTGCTTCTGGCGCATCAGACCGAAGAGGCCCGTGCGGCGCGGAGCGAGCTGGTGCGGGATTATTTCCAGACCAGGGAAGATTTCCGCCGGGCGCCACCGGATGAAAAAAGCCGGATCAAGGCACCGCCCTACAAACCCTTAAAGCCGCAGACCCTTTATCTCGATGAGGCCGATTGGAAGGCGGCACTGGCCGGCCATATCGTGCGCGACCTGACGCCGTTTCAGGCGCCTGAGAGCAAGAGCAGTGTTGATGCGGGCGGCAAACAGGGCCGCGATTTCGCGCCGGAGCGGCAAAGTGGCGGCAATGTCTTCGACGCTGCTGCCGGTCATCTTCAGGCACTGCAAAAAGAAGGCAAACGTGTCCTGGTCGCCAGTTGGACCGACGGTTCTCTGGAACGCATGGGCGGGGTGCTATCGGACCACGGTGTGACACCGATCCGCAAAGTTGGCGACTGGAAAGAGGCACTAAAACTTGACAAATCCGCCTTTGCCATCGCCTGTCTTGGCATTGAACGGGGCTTTGAGGCGCCGGATTTCGCGGTCCTGGCAGAGCAGGATATTCTGGGTGACCGCATGGTGCGGGCCCAAACGCGCTCGCGGCGGGCCCAGAACTTCCTCACCGAAGCCTCGACCCTGGCGCCGGGCGATCTGGTCACCCATATCGAGCATGGCGTCGGCCGCTATCTTGGCCTGAAAGCCATTGATGCACTGGGCGCGCCGCATGATTGCCTGGAGCTCCAGTATGACGGCGGCAAACTGTTTTTGCCGGTGGAAAATATCGAGCTTTTGACCCGCTACGGCAGTGACGAAGGCACGGCGCTGGACCGGTTGGGCGGCGCCGGCTGGCAGCAGCGCAAGGCGAAGATGAAGGAGCGGGTGCGCGCCATCGCCGCCGAGCTGATCAAGATCGCCGCGGCCCGCCAATTGAAGCTGTTGCCCGCCGTTGATCCGCCGCAAGGTCTCTACGACGAATTTGCCGCCCGCTTTCCTTATTCCGAGACTGAAGACCAGGAAAAAGCCATTGCCGATGTCATCTCCGACCTCGCGGCCGGCCGCCCGATGGACCGGCTGGTTTGCGGCGATGTCGGCTTCGGCAAGACCGAAGTGGCGATGCGGGCCGCGTTCGTTGCCGCCATGGCCGGCGAACAGGTGGCGGTGGTGGTGCCGACCACGCTCCTGGCACGCCAGCATTATCGCGGGTTTGCTGAGCGCTTTGCCGGTTTTCCACTGAAAGTGCGCCAGCTTTCGCGCTTTGTAGACGCGAAGGAAGCCAAGGAAACCAAGGCCGCGCTGGCCGAAGGTACGGTGGATATCGTGGTCGGCACTCATGCTCTGTTGGCCGAAAGCATCAAATTCAAGCGGCTGGGTCTGGTTATCGTGGACGAGGAACAGCATTTCGGTGTGGTCCACAAGGAACGGCTGAAGAATTTGAAGGCCGATGTTCATGTCCTGACCCTGACCGCCACCCCGATTCCCCGCACCTTGCAACTGGCGTTGTCCGGCGTACGTGATCTCTCGCTGATCACCACGCCGCCCATTGACCGGCTGGCGGTGCGCACCTTTGTGACTCCGTTTGATCCCCTGGTGATCCGCGAAGCCCTGCTTCGGGAGCATTATCGCGGCGGCCAAAGCTTCTTCGTGGCCCCTCGCATCGCCGATCTGAAGGACGTGATGGAGTTTCTGAAAGTCACGGTGCCGGAGGTCAAGGTCGCCATGGCGCACGGCCAGATGGCGCCCACGGTGCTGGAAGCAGTGATGACCGATTTCTATGAGCGCAAAGTGGATGTACTGGTTTCCACCAACATCGTGGAATCAGGTCTGGACATTCCCACCGCCAACACCCTGGTGGTGAGCCGCGCCGACATGTTTGGCCTGTCGCAGCTTTATCAGCTGCGCGGCCGCATCGGCCGTTCCAAGGCGCGGGCCTATGCCTATTTGACCACCCCGGCCGAAAAGAAACTTACTGATACCGCCACCCGGCGCCTGGAAGTGCTGCAATCGCTGGACCAGTTGGGCGCGGGCTTCTCGGTTGCCAGTCACGACATGGACATTCGCGGCGCCGGCAATCTATTGGGCGAGGAACAGTCGGGCCATGTCCGGGAAGTCGGCATCGAGCTTTACCAGGAAATGCTGGAAGAAGCGGTGGCCGGCCTGAAGGAAGGTGATGCTGCCGAAAGCCTGGCCGATCAATGGTCACCCGCCATCAATCTGGGTGCTGCGGTGTTGATTCCGGAGGATTATGTCGCCGATCTCAATGTCCGCATGTCGCTTTACCGTCGCCTATCCGGCATCGAGACGCGGGAAGAAATTGACCGTTTCGCTGCCGAGATGATTGACCGCTTCGGACCGCTGCCGGAAGAGGTGAAGCATTTATTCGAGATCGTCTTCATCAAACAGTTGGCCAAGGCCGCCGGCGTGGAACGGATTGATGCCGGCCCCAAGGGTGGCACGCTGGCTTTCCGCGGCAATGCTTTTGCCCAGCCCTTGAAGCTGGTGCAGTTCATCGCCGCCCATTCGGGTACCATGAAAGTCAGGCCGGACCAGAAAGTGGTGGTGACGCGCGACTGGGGAACGGCCGACCAGCGCCTGGCCGGGGTCAAGGCGCTGTTGGGACAGTTGGCCAAGCTGGCGGCGTGAGTGTCAGGGCGCTAGGTTTGGGCAGGGGGGACGATGTGTCGCTGATCCTTGGCATGAATATGGGGCATGACGGGTCCGTCGCCTTGGTTGACCGCGGCCGGTTGGTGGCTGCCGTGTCGCGAGAGCGTTTGACACGCAAGAAGAAGGCCATCGGGGTGACCTGGCCCATGGTCGAATATGTCCTTGCCAGCGCCGGGGCCAGCTTGGGGGACGTAACCCATGTGGCTCTCACCTCCTTTTATTACGATCCTGCCAACGACGTAAAAATCTTTACCAGTGATGGCAGCAGGGAAATTGCCGAACACATATTCGATGTGCCTTTCCAAAGCATGCACCTTCCATGTCAGGTGCGTGTCGGGAACGCCGCCAAACCGGCAGTCTTTGTCCACCATCATCTGAGCCACTGCGCTTCCGCCTATTATACCAGCCCTTTCGAACAGGCGGCGTGTTTCAGCCTGGATGCCAGCACCATCCGCCCGGAGGCCTGCTCGCTTTTTGCCTATGGCGAAAACAGCAAGCTGTATCCCTTCTATTGTCCCGGCCTGATGATCGGCAACGCGTACAGCGCTTTCACGGCAAAGCTGGGATTGGGTCCGGGCCTGTTCAAGGCGGGAACCACGATGGGGCTGGCGCCATATGGCACGGTAAGTGATCTGGCCAAGGCACGCTGGCAGTTTTACGCGGAATCCTTCTATGCGCGAAAATGGATGGCGGACGATCCCACATTCATAAATTTCATGTGGTCGGAATTGAGCGGCCTGCCGCCGCACCAGAGTCTTCCGCCGGAAAAGAAGGATTCGCAAGAGGCCATGGATATTGCAGCATCGCTGCAATACGTCTTTGAAGAGACAATCGTATCCTACGCCAATCACCTGTTTGACGAGACGCAGAAATTCAATGGCGGCAACATCTGTCTCAGCGGTGGCTCATTTCTCAATTGCAATGTGAATACGGCGATCAAGGCGCGCACGCCGTTCCGGAACGTGCATCTCTTTCCCGCCTGCGGCGATGACGGCACCGCAGTGGGGGCGGCACTTTGGCTGGCCCATAATCAACTTAACGAACGCCGTGCGAGTTATGCGGCTCGGGATATTGCCTATCTCGGACGAGATTATTCCGCCTCCCCCCTTCCGGGTTCTGTGCCAGTTGACCTAGAGGCGGTGGCCAGATCCATAAGCCAAGGCGGCATTGTTGCGTGGTTCCAAGGCCGCTCTGAGTTCGGGCCGCGTGCCTTGGGCAACCGTTCCATACTTGCCGACCCCCGCAACGCAGAGATGCGTGACATCATCAATTCCAGGGTCAAGCATCGGGAGTGGTTCAGGCCGTTTGCTCCTTCGGTATTGGCCGAACACAGCAATGATTGGTTTGAGTTTCCCGGCGAAAGCCCCTTCATGCTGCATACGAGCCGGGTCCGGCGGCCAACCGACGTCCCGGCGATCACCCATGTGGACGGCACCGCCCGACACCAGACCGTTCGACAAGAAGACAACCCCCGTTACTATGGGCTTATCGAGGCGTTTTTTCGGATCACCGGTGTGCCCATGCTGTTGAATACGAGCCTGAACGGGCACGACGAACCCTTGGTCGAAACGCCAGAGGATGCCAAGCGCTTTTTCGACCGCGGTGAAATTGATCTGCTGGTCGTAAATGACCGGATGATCAGCAAGAACAACTGATTTGGTCAGCAGCGGGTTCGTCTATTCCAGTTCCATGATCGTGGCACTGCCCGCCTGCATCTTTTCCAGCAGCATCGGGCATTCCGGCACCATCCGCTCCATCCAGAAGCGAGCGCACGTCAGCTTGTCCTTGTGCAAGGGATCATCCTTGCTCAGCGAGACTTTGGCCATCCGTCCCCATAGCCAGGCCAGAACGGTGATGCCCATCAGGCGCAAATATTCGGTGGCGCCGGCGCCGGCATCGTTGGGATTTTTCAGGCCATTGGCCGCCAGCCACATGGTGGCGGCCTGCAAAGCGTCGGTGGCGCGCTTCACCCCGGCGACAAAGGGCTTCATTGCTTCGTCGTTTTCGTTCTCCGCAATCCAGCCGGTCAGCAGCGCAAACAGCGCCATCGGCGCAACCCCGCCCTTGCGGCCCAGCTTGCGCCCCACCAGGTCCATCGCTTGCACGCCATTGGCGCCTTCATAGACCATATTGATGCGGCCATCGCGGACGAATTGCTCGACGCCATTGTCGCGGATGTAGCCATGGCCGCCATAACATTGCATGGCCAGGTTTGCTGCTGCAAAGCCCATGTCGGTGCCGAAGGCCTTGATGACGGGCGTCATCAGATCGGCCAGGATCGCCGCCGTTTCGGCATCCGCACGCGAAGAGTGACCAATGCTCAGATGTAGTCCGGTGAACACCACCAACGCCCGGGCGCCTTCCACGAAGCTGCGCGCTTCCAGCAGCATCTTCTTGACGTCGGGATGAACGATTTCCAGGTCGGCCGGCTTGTCCGGTTCACTGGGTCCCGTCAGGGCCCGACCGACGCGCCGCTCATGGGCGTATTTGTAGCCATTCTGATAGGCGACCTCGCCGATGGCGATTCCCTGGATACCCACACCCAGCCGCGCCTGGTTCATCATGCCGAACATGCCGGCCATGCCCGCCGACGAAGACCGCTTCTCGCCCGGCTTGGCAGGCACGGGCTTGGGGCCCAGCCGCCAGGCCTTGGCGTCATCGAAATTCAGCACGCAGGTGGCCTGGCCCTTGATTCCCATCTTGTGCT
>JAFAVT010000033.1 GCA_019242275.1 Alphaproteobacteria bacterium | reverse complement strand
GTCGGCTGGAGAAACTTGGTTTTGCAACCTTCTGCAAAACCACGGGCGGCAAGGGCCTGCATGTAGTGACGCCGTTCCGCGCCAAGGGCATAAAATGGCCCGAAGCTAAAGCCATTGCACGGGAGATCTGCGCCCGCATGGCGGCGGACTCGCCCAATAAGTACTTGGTCAACATGTCCAAGGATAAGCGCAAGGGCCGCATCTTCCTGGACTATCTACGCAATGACCGCATGGCGACGGCGGTGGCACCGCTTTCTCCTCGTGCCCGACCTGGCGCAACTGTTTCGATGCCGCTGACCTGGGCACAGGTGAAGACCGGCCTTGAGCCCCACGCCTTCACCATCCGCACGGTGCCCAGGCTGCTGACGAAAAGCTCTGCTTGGACGGATTATGGCGACGAACAACCGGACTTGAAAGCGATTGCCCGCAAGCTGGCGTAACGGCGGTTAGAGCAATCAAGGTTTAGGCGCGCTTATCCCTCATGCTTCAACAAGCTCAGCATAAGAGCATAAGGAAATGTCTGCGATGCCTAATGATTTTCGCTGACGATGCCGCGGTCGCGCAGCAGCTTGATATAGAATTCGCGAATGACCGGATCGCCGTTGGTGTTGAGATTATCACCGGGCGAAGCCTTGCGGGCATCCTGAATCGCCAGCGGCGCACCCTTGTCCACCAAGAATTGAATCACGCCGATAGGATCTGGGGTGCCCCGCGCCGCCACCGCGATATGCATGATGCTGCGCCCGCCGCGGGCGATCACATCAAGGTGCGGGTCCAGTTGATAGGCATATTCCATGGCCGCAACGCTGCCGCTGCCCGCCGCTGCCATAGCCACGGTCATGCCGTCCTCGGTCTTCTGGTCCGGCTTAGCGCCGGCGGCCACCAGCGCCTTCATCGCCTCCACCGAGCCGGCATGGGCGGCGAATTGCAGCGGCGTCGAAGGCGCGGGCGGCTGGAAATTTGCGAACTGGGCACGCCGCGCGGCGGCCTGTGCAGCGGCAGCGGCACCGCCCGCCGCAGCGCCACGGCCCCCGGCCGCGCCTGCAACAGGGGCTGCACCGCCGGCCGCGGCGGGTGGCGGGGTTGCGGCAGCCACCCGCACCGGTGGCGGCGCAGTCTCAATCGAAGCATTGGGGTCGCCGCCCTTGTCCAGAACCGTCTTGACGAAATCAGCGTTGCCGCTGGCCGCCGCCAGATGGATCAGTTGACGGCCCTGTTTGTCGGCGCGATGCAGATCGGCGCCATGGCTGACCGCTTCAATGGCGAAAGGAATATTCTCGGTGGTGATAGCGGCCTGCACCACGGATGTGCCATCGGCCACCACGGCGTTGACATCAGCGCCGGCATTGAGCAGCGCCAGAGACGCTGCACCGACCTTGCTGCGCAGCGCGAAGAAAATCGGCGTGAAGCCTTTTTTATCGGTGGCATTCACCTTGGCGCCATGGCCCAGCAACCATTTTATATTGTCGGTATTGCCGGCCATGGCCGCCCACATCAGGGGCGTTTGGGCTTGGTCATTGGGCGTGTCAACGGCAGCGCCTTTGGCGTGCATCGCTGTCAGCACCTGCGGCGTGGTGGAACCGGCGCACAGGGCGAAGGCCGTGGTGCCGTCGGCACGCACTTCCTTAGCGTTGGCTCCCGCCTTGAGCAAAGCCGAAACAATGGCTGGATTGCCCAATTCACAGGCCAGCGAGAAAGGCTGGACCGCGCCCGGCGCGATGGCACCGGGCTTCGCGCCCGCCGCCAGCAGCAGCTTGACGCTTTGCACATCCTGGCGGTCCACCGCCCAGGCCAGCACCGTGGACTTGTCGGGCAAGGGGGCATTGACATCGGCATGCGCGGCCAGCGCCGCCTTGACGGCAGCCTGGTCGCCCTCCTTCACCGCCTGTACCAGGCGGGTTTCAGCCACTCCGGCAAACGCCGGCGCCGCGCCAAGCAGCAGAAAGCCAAGAACAAGCCCTTTGCGCATTGTCGTCTTTCCGGATCAGGCGATGCCGGCAGCCAGGTTCGTGACCCGACCGGTGCTGTCGCCCAGCTTGTCCTGGCTCACGCCCAACACATCCATCATGCCAAGCAGCAGGTTGGTCATCGGCACATTGTCGGCCTTGGCGTGATAGCCGCCCTTGATCAGGCCACCGCCGGCAATGATGCCGAGGTCGCGATGGTCATGGCGGTTGGGATCAGCGAGCGAGGCGCCGGCCAGCACCAATGTGCTGTCGAGCAGGCTCTTATCGCCTTCCTTGGTCTCGGACATGCGTTTGAACCAATAAGCGATCTGTTCCCAGTGATAGGTGTTGATACGAGTGAGCCGTTCCATCTTGTCCGGATCGTTGCCATGGTGGCTGAGCGGGTGATGGCCATCGGCAACGCCGGTTTCCGGATAGGAGTGCGGCGAACCTTCGCGTCCCACCATGAAGGTGATGACGCGGGTCATGTCGGCCTGATAGGCCAGCACCTGCAGATCAATCATCATGCGGGCATATTCGCTGTAGGAAGCGGGGATGGCCGATGGCCGCGCCATTTCCGGCAAGGCCGCTTCGGCGCCATGGCTTTCAGCCCGCTGGATGCGCTGTTCAATCTCGCGAACCGCAGTGAGGTATTCGTCAATCTTCTTCTTATCATCGGCGCCCAGATTTCCGGAGAATCGCTTGGCATCCTCAGCGACAAAATCCAGCAGGCTGGCCTGGCGCCGCAGCACGGCAAGTCGGGTCTTGGCGTCAACACTGTCGCCGTCTCCGAACAGCCGCTCGAAAATGTCGCGCGGATTGATGGTGACCGGCAGCGGTGTGGTCGGGCCGGTCCAGGACATGGTATTGGTATAGGCGCAGCTGTAACCGCTGTCGCAGCCACCCACCAGACTGGGCTGTTCCAGACCGACTTCCAGTGACGGCAATTGGGTGATCTTGCCGAACTCGCGCGCCGCCACCTGGTCGGCGCTGATGCCGTTGCTGATAACCGACTCGCTCTTGTGCACATGAACGCCGGTGAGGAAGGTGCCGCAGCAACGGGCATGGTCGCCGGCGCCATCGCCCAAGGCTTCGGCCTGGACGTGGTCGAAACCGCTCAGCACCGCGAAATTGGCGCGGAAGGGCTCCATCGGCTTGAGGATAGGCGAAATGGTGTAGTTCGCGCCCAACTCGGCCGGACGAAAATTCTGCATGATGTAGCCGTTGGGGGTGTAGATCACCTGAAAGCGCTTGCGCGCCGCGGCGGCGGCATCAGCAGCTTTGGCCGACGGGCTCATGGCGTTAAGCAGAGGCAGGGCAACCACAGTGCCCATCAGGCCGCGCAATACAGTGCGGCGAGGAAGAGCTTTACGCGGGATCAGCATGATTCGGTGTCCTTCTCATGGTGAAAGGTACGCTCTGAACGATACCCAGGATAATGTCGTTGATACGGTAATTGTCGTTCGCCGCATTGGCGCGGATGGCGCGGATGGCCGGCTGATTGGCGGCTTCGACACCACGCCCCAGCGCATAGATCATCAGCCGTTCCGTGAAAGCCTCGATAAACTGGTCCTTGCGGGCCAGCAGAATGTCCTGCAGACCGCTGGGCCCGCTGAACTTCGTACCATCCGGCAGCACACCAGACGGGTCCACCGGCTTGCCGGCGGTGCTGGTGCGCCAGCCGCCGACGGCATCGAAATTCTCCAGGCTGAAACCCAGCGGATCCATCTTGCTGTGACAGGACGCACAGACCGGATTCTTGCGGTGAATTTCCATCTGCTCACGCAAAGTGAGTTTGGCACCGCCCGGCACCGCATCCAGCGGCGGCACATCCGGCGGCGGCGGCGGCGGCGGCGCGGCCAACAGATTGTCCAAAATCCATTTGCCACGCAGCACCACCGAGGTGCGGTTCTCGTAAGACGTGACGGTCAAGATGCTGCCTTGGCCGAGAAGACCGCCGCGGTGCAAGGCGGGATCCAGCGTCACCTTGCGGAAGGTCGCGCCGTGCACACCAGGGATGCCGTAATGCTCAGCCAGCCGCTGATTGACATAGGTATAGTTGGCGTTGATGAAATCCAGCGCGCTGCGATTTTCATGCACCACGCCGCTGAAGAACATGCTGGTTTCCGTCGCCATGGCGGCACGCAGGCGTTCATCGAAATCGGGGAAGATGGTTTTGTCCGGCCGCTGGAATTCAAGCCGGCGCAAATAGAGCCACTGGCCGGCGAAATTATCAGTCAGGGCCTCAGCCTTGGGATCGGCCAGCATGCGCACGACTTGCTTCTTCAGCACATCGGGCTTGCTGAGCTGGTTCTTTTCGGCCGCCGCCAGCAATTGGGCATCGGGCAGACTGCTCCAAAGGAAGAAGGAAAGGCGCGTCGCCAGCTCAATATCGCTGATGCGATGGGCCATGCCGGGTGTACTGCCTTCATCGCTTTCGCGCATAAAAAGGAAGCTGGGTGAAACCAGCACCAGTTCCAGCGCCGCTTCCACGCCGTGCTCGAAATCGCCGTCCTTGCGGCCTTCTGCATACATGGTCATCAGCGGCTTGATATCAGCCTCGCTGAGCGGGCGGCGATAAGCCTGGTGAGCGATCCGGCTGAGGATTGAGCGCGCGCAGGCTGTTTCAGACAGTGCGGACGAAGGGTGGCAGGTGAAAATACGACGGCGACTCGCCGTCTCGCTGGCGCCCTTGATATCGAGCGGCCCCATCACCGACATTCTTTCGATGTCGCGGCCGAACACCACCTGGTCGGACGGCAGCCCGGTATCGAGCATGCCGGAAGCATAGGAATCGACCATCACCTGCTTCACCCGGGCGCCGTCCAACTGGACATTGACAGCTACCTTGGAAGCCGCCCCGGCAGGCTTTTGGCCACGCAGCGCTGCCGGGGTTATCGGCATCACGGAATCTTCCAGCGTCATCAGCCTGGGGAAAGAGGCACCGATCACATGCAGCCCGGCCTTGAGCGCGACCTTGGCCTCGATGTGGTTCTGCGGCAGCCGCTTGATGGAATCGCCGGCCGACTGGTTCAGCTCGACATTGATGACATAATCGCCGCTATAGGGCGCATAAAATTTGAAGGCGCCGCCCCCGCGCGAATCCAGCGGCAACGCATCGCTGGCGCGCTGGTTGGAAAGTGGATCCTTGGTGATGGGAAATTCCGTCGTCACGGCACGGCGTGAGCCAAGACCGGTGGCCGTGCGCGCCACCTTGCCGGCGACGCGGACATAACGGTCCATCAGGGTGGGCGAAACCGAGAGAACATCGGCGATGTTATCAAAGCCCAGCCCGGAGTCGTCCACCGGCAGATCATTGCTGACGTCAATCTTGAGGTCGAGCAGATCGCGTACCGCATTGGCATATTCCGCGCGGTTGAGACGGCGCAGTGTGGCGCGGCCCGGGTCGGGATGCTGGGCAGCATTGCGGTCGAGCGAGGTGGAGAGCCAGTGCGAAAATTCGGTCAGGGATTCCTTGGGGGGCTTGGCGGCCGTGGCTGGCGGCATCTCACCCAGGCTGACTTTCCGCAGGATTTTTTCCCAGGTCTCGTCATTGGCGGCAAGATTGTCGAGCTTCAGGGGCTGCACCGACATGCCGCCGGTCTTGGCGCGGTCATTGTGGCAACCCTGGCAATAGCGGGTGAGAAACTGCTGATGATCGGCCGGTGCCGGTGCGGTCTGGGCGCCGGCTTTTTGCGGCCACTGCGCAAATGCCACGGCAATTGCCAGCACGCCGGCGCTGGCGGCCAAGCCGCGAACAAGACCCTGACGCTGACCAAAGCGCATTGTCACGCGATATTCCCTGACTTCCGGCGCTCCAAGAACGCCGGATACATTATTTGCTTGTCGCCATACGGGAATGGCGAGCGCATTATCTGGAATTCTTCCAAGAAAACAACGCGATAGTTAGCGGAACCGGGGGTAATATTGCTGCGACGCAAAGCAAACGGTTACTTTTGCACCGCAGCGATTAAAAGTTACCTTTTACGGAAGGAATGATCGGCTGAACATGCCGCCGGCGGCAATTGCAACTGAGCCGGTTTTCAGTACCGTCGCCCCGCAAAAACCGTGGGGGAAAAGATGAAACGACTCGCCGTCCTGTCAGCCGCACTGCTCGCTGCCACCATGCCGCTGGGCGCCCAGCCGCAAAACCCAGCGGCGCCGGCCATGGATCAGTCCGAAAACATTATCGGGCCCGACTATACGCCGGCACCGGACCTGGTGATTCCCCATGGGAGCATCACGACTTTCACCATGGAGTCCACCGACAGCAAGATTTATCCGGGCATCGCGCGGATTGACAACGAGACCATGGCGCGCCGCGACCAGTGGGGCAACCG
>JAFAVT010000246.1 GCA_019242275.1 Alphaproteobacteria bacterium | reverse complement strand
GCCGTTCCAGGACAACGCCAACGGCTTTGGCCCCGGCAGCCAGTTGGGCCGCCTGGTCAGCATCGCTTTGAGAAAGAACTTCTGAACCCCCTTCAGAGGTGCTTCCCAAGCTCCTGACCGGCAATCACACGGCGTGATTGCCGGTCTTTTTTTGGAAAAGCCTGTGTTAGCCTGAGAAAGGCTGAAGGAAAGACAGCAATGACGACACGGACTCGCAAACTTTTTGCCTTGGGCGCATTGGCGGCGGCGCTTGTTGCCGGCGGCGCGCTGGCGCAGACCGGCAACCGCGGCGGCGCCATCAACGACAATCTGGGCGACTATGATTATGGCGTCTGCCGCGGCATTGATGCCCGCTGCTTCCATGACTGGCCCCGGGCCAAGACCACGCAATATCGCGTGTTGCTCTTCACCCATACGGCGGGACCGCGGCATGCGGATCTGGGCCCGGCGCTGGCTGCAGGACTTAATCCGCAACTGGCGGATGCCAATGTGGTGCAGGCCGCCATGCTCAAGATCGCGGCCGCCAATGGCTGGCATCTGGACTATACCGAAGATGTCAGCCAGATGACCAATCTGGACAGCTATAACGCCGTCGTCTTCTTCAGCACGTCGCGCGACAATCTGGACGACAATGCCAAGACCGCGTTGCGCCAATATATGCGCGCCGGCGGCGGCTTCGTTGCCATCCACAACGCTTTCGGTACGCTTTACAACTGGCCCTATTACGAGGGCCTGCTGGGCAACGCCAATTACTACAATCACGGGCCCGAACGCAGCGGTGATGTGGTGCTGCAGGACACGCGCGATGCCTCCACCCAGGGCTTGCCCCGGCGGTGGAAGTTTCGGGATGAGTGGTACAATTTGATTCCCTTCCCCACCCGTGTGCGCTTTCTCGCCACGGTTGACGAGAAATCCTGGGATCCCAACGAAGCCCGCGGCGGCGGCGGTGGCGGCGAAGCTGGTCCGCCGCCTGCGGCTGCGGCTGGTGCACCTGCGGCTGATGCGGCGGGACGGGGCGGCCGGGCTGGCCGTGGTCCCGGCCGTGGCGGTGGTGGCCGCGCGCCGTCGGTTGTCGGACAGATGCCGGGGCACGGCGATTTTCACCCCGTGGCCTGGTGCCAGTATTATGACGGCGGCAAAGCTTGGATGACGACGCTGGGCCATGATGCCGGCGACTTTGCCGATGATGACGCCAAGTTTCCCGGTTCGGTGGAATTTGTGAAGCTGATCACCGGCGGCATCAAATCGGTGATGGGGCAGGAGCCTTTTTGTCAGTAGGACGATGCACAGGGTGACGGCAGCGGCAGGCAAGTCGGGGAAGGTCAGGGCGTTGCCTCTGGTGTCGGCGATGCTTTGCGCAGTGTCCGTTTGCGCTGCCGCCGATCCGCGCTCGGATGCGCTGGCCGGGGCGGCACGCTGTCAGTCCATCCCGGATGATCGTACCTTCCTCAACTGCGTCTACGGCGCCATGCAGCCTTTGCGCCTGGAATTGGGATTGCAGCCGGCGCCGCCGGCCCAGACCGGCCTGGTGCCCCCGGCGACCTTGCCGATGGTCCCGGTCTCTCCGCCGCACCCGGCAGCGGTCAGCCGCGCCGCGCCCCGAGATCAGGGCATGCTGGGCGGGTTGCTCGGCAGCGGAAAAACTGAAGTGGCGCCCCAGCGGGCGGCCTCCTTCAGTTTCGATCCCCATGGCTTTTTCACTGTCGCTTTGGCCGACGGCACGGTGTGGAAGCAGTTGGACGGCGATACGGCGCGCGCCCACTGGCACGGCCCGCCCTCTGAGCTTGTGGTAATGGTGCGCGCCGGCGCCCTTGGTGCCCATGTGTTGCAACTCAAAGGCCAGTCCACCGTCTACAAGGTGATCCGCGTTCGCTGAACCGGCGGCCGACTTGGGCGTTTGGTGCAGCGCGGCAATGTCGAAAAGTGCTGCAAATTCAGGCCAACCACACTTGCGGGCGCCGCGTCTTATAATATACTAGTTAGTACATTCCGGCCCGACAAAGACCGGTGGGGTTTCAGGAGACAGGCATGGCGCGGGCGATTACCGAGGAAGAAAAACAGCTCGTGCAGACGCTGGTGGCCAAGGCCCGCGTCGCGCTCAACGCCATTGCCGATTATGACCAGGCCCGGGTTGACCGTCTGATCCAGGCGGTGGGTTGGGCCCTCTCCAACGAAAAGACTTTCACGCGGCTGTCGAATATGGGTGTAGACGAAAGCGGGCTGGGCGACCGGGCCGGGCGTCCCGGCAAGCGCTTCAA
>JAFAVT010000211.1 GCA_019242275.1 Alphaproteobacteria bacterium | reverse complement strand
CAGGGGTGTCTGCGCGCCGAAAGCATCAATGACGGCGGCGAGAGTCAGGGGTTCTGAGCGGCGATATTCGCGGGCCGTCAGGCAGACGCTGGGGAGAACCCTGCCGCACCGCAGCCGCGGCCTCAAAAATTCCAATGTTGCGGCCTTTGAGGCAAAAGGCCGGGGTTCACCCTGAGGTGCCGGTTTTGTCGCCTGGGCCAAGGCTGAAAACATAACGCAGCGATCCTAACCGGGCTTCAACAAGCCTTGCGCACGACCCAGGCACGGGTGAGATAGGTCGTCTCAATGAACTCAAGGCCCGCGATGCGTTCCGCGACAAAGTTCAGGAAATCGGCGAAACCGTCAGGCCCGAGTTTTACGCGCCAGTCGTTTACCGAGCGCCAAACCCCCAGATAGGCGTCGGGCGTGAATTTCACGGTGTGCCGTCCTTCCATATAGATGGGCTCACCAAACAGCGTGGAGTGTTCGAAAAGGCGGTTCATTTGTTCCGCGCGCCCCGACATGCCCGACGAGACACGGCTGGAATCGCCGGCCATGGCGCGCGCCTTGGCTTCGATTTCCACCAGAAGGGGGTTGGCCTCCAACAAGCGCGGATTCCACAAGGCGGCGAAACAGCCGGCTGGCCGAAGTACCCGGTGAAACTCCTCCGTCCCCCGGGCGAAGTCTACCCAATGGAAAGAAGAGGCCATGGTGAGCAGATCAACACTTTGATCGGCAAGGCCGGTTTTCTCGCCTTGCCCGGCGCGCCATTGGATGGACGTTCCTCCTGTCGCCTTTTTGCCTTCCCGACGCATATCGTCATTGGGTTCGACGGCCGTGACCTGGCGAAAACCCTGGCGCGCCAGAAGTCTGGTGAAGATTCCGGTGCCGGCACCCACATCGGCGGCGTCGCTCTGATCGGCAGGCTGACTGAGAAGCGAGACGATTGCCTTCACCACGTCAGGGCAATAGCCGGGACGATATTTTTCATAGTCGCCAGCCAGGCCAGTGAAATCACCGGGCGCGCGCTGGTCCGCTACGGTTCGAAGAAGTGCTACAGCCATTTGAAAACGTCCGTGGATATGGGCCGGAGCAAGATGTCAACTTCGTGGTTAATATGCCGCTAAGATTTTCTCTCTATTTTGCCTGAAGCGGTTAACTGCACGGGTTCATGCCTCAGGCTTTAAAATTGCGTGAATTGACGACCGGATTGGCCAGCGCGTCGCGGCCAGGCAAAGTGATTTGGATCACCGGCCTTTCCGGTTCCGGCAAGACGACCATAGCGCGCATGCTCAAATCGGCGCTGGAAGCGCGTGGGCACTTCGTGGTGCTGCTGGATGGCGATGAATTGCGGGCTTTCATGCCCCTGGGGGACCGTTTCGACGGCGACAGCCGTCTCAAACTGGCTTTGGCCTATGGCGGGCTGTGCCGGCTGATGGCGGTGCAGGGTGCGATCGTCATTTGTGCGACGATCTCGATGCGCGAGGAAGTCTATGCCTGGAATCGTGCGAACATTGAAAACTATCTGGAGGTTTTTCTCGATGTTTCCAGCGAGCTCAGGGCTGCCAGAGATCCCAAGAAATACTATGCCCGTATTGCGGGTGGGGAGCTTGGCGACTTTTCTGGTTGCGACCAAGCCGTGGACATACCTTCAGCGCCCGACCTGCATCTGAAACCGAGCTGTGAAGAGGGGCCGGCCGCAACAGCGTCAAAAATACTCGAGTGTTTGGATGCGACGTCAAATTCGGGAGGTTGTCTTACCCAGAGAGACGCTTGACCATCTCTCCTGCAGCCAGGGATGAGCCTGCAAAAATCGCTCTACTCCGCTGCGATAGGATGCATTGAACTTCGCGATTAAAACGTTCTGAAATTCGTCCAGTTCATTGCCCACCATCCCTGTCACCAGGGCGTGATCTTCGATGACGACCGCCGCTATCATTTGACTTAGTTCCGGATGACCAAGGATCAAGCCAAGTGCTTCCCGTTCGCGCTCGATTCCTCCCCAGGACAACAGCTTGTCGGCTCTGGCATGTACAAAGAGGTACTCATCCGGTCCGATCAGCGGGTCGAGGAGGGGGGAACGCAATGTTCCCAAGGTTACGAGCCCGGGCTCAGGCCAAAAATTGCGCCAGCGGGTAAAGTAGAGTTCGATCTTGCGCCCGAGCAAAGGAAGCTCGCGCCGGTAACTGAGCAGGAAGCTGTCAATCTCGGTATTGCCAATGCCGGTCCAGGCAATTGGCGTGGTGCGGTCAAGGCGGAACAGATCGGTAATCTCCGTCAGCGTTGTGCCGAAGCGCATCTCATCCAAATCGGTAAGGTCAACGATGCGATGCGGTGATTTCTCAATGATGGACCAGTGGCGCCAGTAATCAATCATCGGCATAAGCCACTGATCAATCGCAGCTGGGTTTATCGAACCGATAATCGTGCCGCCGCAAGCAAGCGTGCGCGCCACTTCGTCAATCCGCCGACTGACATAAGACGTCAGAAAGACCTTCGCATAACTTTTGATGTTTGGAAGGGGATCTCGTACCGCCATCACCACGGGAAGGTGAGGATGATCCTGGAGAAGGGTCTGGTAAGCATGGGTGTGGTGCGGCAAATGTAGTGCCAGCACGAAGGGCCGCGAATAAAGCTGCAAAAAGTAGTCCGGCGACTCAACAAATTGAACGGTATCTACCCAGCTTGGCATCTCCCCCGTGGTGCAGGTGTTGATGGTGTCCCAAATGGCCTTGGTGCCGCAGCGGCCCATGGACCACAAAAAACCACGCAAGTTGCTCGCCTGGGCGCTATTTGCCATCCCGGCCGTAGTAAATGGACATGGTTAAAAGTCCGTGTCAGCAGGCTTATGCGCTTGCCATCTTCCGCATCAAGGCGCGACCGGCGTTTGCCATCCGCCGCCCAGCGCCTTGAACAGCGCCACGCTGGCGGCAAGACGGGCACGCCGTATATCGGCCAACTGATCCCGCACGGCAAAGAGACTGCGCTGTGCGTCTGTAACGACCAGGAAATCGGCGCCCCCCGCCGTATATTTGCGCTGGGCGGCGCGAAGCACGCCTTCAGCATCGGCTGCCTGTTCCTGCAGAGCGCGTTCCTGA
>JAFAVT010000201.1 GCA_019242275.1 Alphaproteobacteria bacterium | reverse complement strand
CTCAGCCATGTCAGCATTCAGGGCATCACGATTATCGGTGCGCGCACGAAAATCTATCCGCAGGCGGCTCTGGGCGGCGACGGGCAAATTCGGGGGAATGATTTTGCTGATGGCAGGCTGGAAATCGGCGAGGACTGCGTGCTGCGCGAAATGGTGAGCATGAGCGTCGGCAGCCGCAAGGGCGGCGGTCTTACCCGTGTGGGCGCGCGCGGCTATTTCATGGCCAACGCCCATGTCGGCCATGATTGCAGCGTCGGGGATGACGTCACCTTCGCCAACTCGGTGTGTCTGGGCGGCCATGTCACCATCGGCGACCGGGTCATTTTCGGTGGGCTGGCGGCGGTGCAGCAGTTCTGCCGTGTCGGCAAGAGCGCGATGGTGGGAGGGCTTTCCGGGGTCAATCGCGATGTGATTCCCTATGCCATGGCTTTTGGCGATCATGCGGAACTGGCCGGGCTGAACCTGATCGGTCTCAAGCGCAGCGGCATGAGCCGGGAAGCCATCAACGCCCTGCGTGGTGCCTTTCGCTACATCTTTCACGGCCGCCATGGCAGTATCGCCCTGCGCGCGCGCGAAGCACGCGAGCGCTGGCAGCTGGTGCCGCAGGTGGGGGAAGTGGCGGATTTCATCCTGGCCGACGCCAAACAGGAATTGTGCCTGGCGCGACGCGGCGGCGGGCCGTGACGGGCCTGGCAATCATCGCGGGTGGCGGCGCGTTGCCCAAGGCGGTGGCGCAAAGCGCCCGTGCCGATGGCCGGGCGGTTTTTGTCATCGGCCTGATCGGCTCGCTTGACGAGGAAGAGGCGTGGATCAAGGCGTTTCCGCATGAATTTATTTCGCCCGGCGCACCGGGGCAGGCTTTCAAGAGTCTGCGCCGCGAAAATGTCGGCGAGATACTTCTGGCCGGCAAGGTGGAGCGGCCGCGCTTCTCCGAACTCAAGCTCGATGCCAAAGGGGTGCTGCTGATGCCGCGGGCCCTGAAGGCGGCCCGTCAGGGTGATGACGCCTTGCTGCGCTTCCTGGTCGCCATGTTCGAAAAAGAGGGTTTTCGGGCCATCGGTGTTGCCGAGGCGGCGCCGGGACTGGTCTGCGGCGAAGGCAATCTGGGCAAGCTTTCGCCCAGCGAGGAGCACCGCGCTGACATGGCGCGGGGCTTTGCCATCGTCAAAGCGTTGGGGGCGCTGGATGTGGGGCAGGCGGCGGCGGTGTGCGAAGGTCTGGCCCTGGCGGTGGAGGCCGCTGAGGGTACCGACCGCATGATCACACGCATCAGTACCTTGCGCGAGGCGCTGCGGGGCACGCCGCAGCAGAAGCGGGGCGTGCTGGTGAAGGCGCTGAAACCGACACAGGACGCCAAGACCGATATGCCGGTGATTGGAACTGCCACCCTGGACGCGGTGGCCGCCGTGGGACTGGCCGGGATTGGGCTCGAGGCCGGCGCCTCGCTGATCATGGACAAAGAGGCGGTGGCGGCGAGGGCGGATGCGCTGGGCCTGTTCGTCACCGGCGTCCGTTTATGAGAATCATGTTGGTTTGTGGTGAACCCTCGGGCGACCAGCTCGGGGCACAGTTGATGCGCGGCTTGAAGACACTGGCCCCGGAGGTGGAGATCAGTGGCGTTGGCGGCCCGGCCATGACACGCGAGGGACTGCACAGCCTTTTTCCCCTGGGAGATACCGCGGTGATGGGCCTGCGCGAAGTGGTCCCGGCAATTCCGCGCATCCTGCGCCGGGTCAGGCAGGTGACGGAATTTGCCCTGAAGACGCGACCCGACGTCGTGGTGTTGATTGACAGCCCGGATTTCACCCATCGCATCGCGCGCGCGTTGAAAAAGCGGGATCCCTCGATCCGAACGGTGAATTATGTGGCGCCGCAGGTTTGGGCCAGCCGCTCCTACCGGGCCAAACGGATGGCCCATGATTTCGATCTGGTGCTGGCGCTGTTTCCTTTTGAAGTGCCGTTCTTTGAGAAATATGGCTTGCGCACCGAATTCGTCGGCCATCCGGTGATTGAGCGTCAGGCCCGTATGACGGGCGGCGCAACCTTGCGGGCGCGATTGAGGATTGGTGCTGAGACGCCTTTGCTGGCGCTGTTGCCCGGCAGCCGCAGCAACGAGATTCGCTTCATCCTGCCCGTCTTCCGGGAATCCGTGAGGCTGCTGGCAAGCCGCATTCCGGACCTTGTCACGGTGTTGCCGACCGTGCCGCATGTGGGGGCGAAAGTGGCCGCGGCAACAACCGACTGGCCGACGCCGCTGCATATCCTGCATGGAGAGGATGACAAGTTTGCCGCCTTCGATGCCGCTGACGTGGCGCTGGCGGCCTCCGGCACGGTAACCGCGGAACTGGCACTGGCGCATACGCCGATGGTGGTGGGCTATCGCGCCGGCTGGCTGACTTATGCCCTGTCCTCGCTGATCATGAATGTAAAATACATCACCTTGGTCAACATTCTGCTGGGGCGCGAGGCAGTGCCGGAATTCCTGCAAGATCGGATGCAACCGGGCCTGTTGGCGGATGCGGTCGAAAAGCTTCTGAAAAGCGAGGCAGCCCGCCGGCAGCAAATTGTTGCCTTGGCGGAGTTTGACCGGCTGCTGGGTCAGGGAACCGAAGCCCCATCCCTGCGGGCAGCGCGGGCGCTGCTGGGTTTTCTGGCTTAAAGAGCGGCCCGCAGCCACCCTTTCATGCCTTCCTAATTTCTACCGGTTGCTCATCGGCACATAGGAGCGCGCCACCGGACCTGTATATATCTGGCGCGGCCGACCGATTTTCTGATGCGGGTCCTCCAGCATTTCCTTCCACTGCGCGATCCAGCCGACAGTACGGGCCAGGGCAAAGAGGGCTGTAAACATGGAGGTGGGAAAACCCAGCGCCTTTAGGGTAATGCCGGAATAGAAGTCTATATTGGGATAAAGTTTCTTCTCGATGAAATATTCGTCCTGCAAGGCGATGCGTTCCAGCTCGATCGCCACTTTCAGCAGGGGATCATTATGCAGTCCCAATTCGTCCAACACGGCATGGGCCTGCACTTGCATCGCTTTGGCGCGCGGATCGTAGTTCTTGTAAACGCGATGGCCAAAGCCCATCAGGCGCAAACCAGACGACTTGTCCTTCACCTTCTTTACATATTCCGGGACCTTGTCCACGGTCCCGATCTCCATCAGCATTTTCAGCGCCGCTTCATTGGCGCCGCCATGGGCCGGTCCCCAGAGGCAGGCGATGCCGGCCGCGATACAGGCGAATGGATTGGCGCCCGAGGAACCTGCCAGGCGAACGGTGGAAGTCGAGGCATTCTGCTCATGGTCGGCATGCAGGATAAAGATGGTGTCCAATGCCTTGGCCAGAACCGGATTGACCTTGTATTCCTCCGCCGGGACGGAAAACGTCATGCGCAGGAAGTTCTCGGTATAGCCCAACTCATTGCGCGGATAGACGAATGGCTGTCCCATGGAATATTTGAACGCCATGGCCGCCAGGGTCGGCATCTTGGCGATCAGCCGGTGGCTGGCAATCTCGCGCTGCATCGGATCGTTGATATCGGTGGAGTCGTGATAAAAGGCCGATAGCGCCCCCACCACACCACACATCACCGCCATGGGATGGGCGTCACGTCGGAAGCCGCGGAAAAACTGCGCCAACTGCTCATGCACCATGGTGTGGCGGGTGATGGAATGGGTGAACTTTTCCATCTGGGCTTTTTGCGGCAGATCGCCATAAAGCAGCAGATAGCAGGTCTCAAGAAAGCTGGAATGTTCAGCCAGATCGGCGATCGAATAGCCGCGATATTCCAGAACGCCCTTGTCGCCATCAATGAAAGTAATGCCGCTTTCGGTTGAGGCGGTGGAAGTGAAGCCGGGATCGTAGGTGAAGATGTCGGCCTGGTCGTAGAGCTTCCTGATGTCCACGACATTGGGGCCCTGGCTGCCGGCATAGACGGGAAAATCGTAGCCCTTGCCGCCATAGCTGAGGGTGGCGTTACCCGCCGGCTTGATCTTGCTCTCTCTCATGGCCTGCCCCGATATTGGTCTTCTTGCACTGCAACATCATAGGCGCAGAATTGCGCCGACGCCAACAGGTTGCGCCGCCAAACATTCCGATTTTATGAATGGGCGTAAGCCCTTAATCGGTTAAGGGATTCTGTCCGGCCTAACAATGCCAACATCTCGAAAAGCGGCGGAGAAGAGGCCTTGCCGGTGAGGGCGGCTCTCAGAGGCTGAGCGACCTGGCCCAGCTTGAGGCCATGGCCTTCCGCATAGGTTCGTGCGGCGGCTTCCAAGGCTGGACCACTCCAGCCGGTGGCCTCCAAAGCCGGCAGGACAGCAGCAAGAACGGCACGGCCTTCCGGCGACAGCAGCTTGGCGGCGGCCTCATCCAGTTCCCGGGGTCCATCGGAAAAAAGAAACTCAGCCGTCTGGGCCAGCTCCATTAAAGTCTTGGCCCGCTCTTTCAATGAGGGCATTGCGGCTGTGAGGCGGTCTCGCGCCATTTCCGAAAGCGTCACCGGCGGGGTCCGTCGTTCCAGGAACGCGACCACCTCTGCCGCCAGCGCTTCATCAGAGGTCGTGCGGATGTAATGGCCATTGAGACTATCCAGCTTTTTGTAATCCATCCGCGCCGCACTCTTGCCGATGGACTCGAAGTTGAACCATGCAATCGCCTGCGCAGTGCTGATGATCTCGTCATCGCCATGGCTCCAGCCCAGGCGCAAAAGGTAATTGCGCATGGTCTCCGGCAAATAACCCATGTCGCGATAGGCCTCGACGGCGAGAGCGCCATGGCGCTTGGAAAGCTTGGCCCCGTCGGGGCCATTGATCAGGGGCAGGTGACCGTAAACCGGGACCGGCCAGCCCATGGCCTCGATGATCTGCAACTGCCGGGCGGCATTGTTAAGATGGTCGGCGCCGCGAATCACATGGGTGACACCCATATCAGCATCGTCCACCACCACAGCCAGCATGTAGGTGGGCGTTCCGTCGGACCGCAGCAGCACCATGTCATCCAACTGGCTATTCTCGAAGCGCACATCGCCCAGCACGACGTCATGGACGATGGTCTCGCCCTCCTGTCGGGCCTTGAGCCGCACCACAAAAGGCTTGCCTTCCTGCTCCGGTCCAGGCGGACGCTCACGCCAGCGGCCATCATAGCGCAGCGGCTGCTTGGCGGCCTTTTGCGCTTCGCGCATTTCATTCAATTCTTCTGCCGTGGCAAAGCAGCGATAGGCTTTGCCGGCTGCCAGCAATTGTTCGGCCACGTCGCGGTGCCGTTCGGCACGGGCAAACTGATAGATCTCCGGTCCGTCCCAGTTCAGTCCCATCCAGCGCATGCCATTCAGGATCGCGTCCACGGCCTCCGGGGTGGAGCGCTCGCGGTCGGTGTCTTCGATACGCAGCAAAAAAGTACCGTCGCTATGGCGGGCATAGAGCCAGTTGAACAGGGCTGTGCGGGCGCCGCCGATGTGCAGCATGCCTGTGGGTGAGGGCGCAAAGCGCAGGACAGGTTTTCCATTTTCAGCCATGATCGGCAGCACTTAGAGCAGGGCTTTTCAATTGGCAAATCCGACCGGCAGGCCCGCGTTCCGGCTTGGCTGGACGGCGGAGCGGGACCGCTTCCCCTTATGGCTGCCGGTGGCGTTGGGCGCCGGTGCCGCGCTCTATTTCGCGCTTCCGGTCGAGCCGCCGCACCAACTGGCTTTCATGGCTCTGCTTCTTTTTGCGGGGTCGGCGGCCGCATCCATGGTTTGGCGTCCTGGGCGGGTGACGCTGGCTTTGGTCGCAGCGCTGGCGCTGGGCTTCGCCGTCACCAAGCTGCGCGCCGATGCTGTCGCCGCGCCGATACTGCCAAGGGAAGGCATCGTTCACCTCAACGCCCGTATCGCCGGATTGGAAGCCGCCGATACTGGGGTGCGCTTGATCCTGGATTCGCCCATCAGCGGCGCCTTCCGGGAAATCCCCGCGCGCCTGGCGGTGACGGAACGCGGCAAAGGTGAGGGACTTCAGCCCGGCGGATGGGTCAGTTTGACGGCGGATGTATCGCCGCCCCGGCCGCCGGTTGAGCCCGGCGCCGCCGATTTTGGCCGCACTGCTTTTTTCCAGCGGCAGGGAGGCTCTGGCTTTGTGCTGGGCGAAGCGGTGCCCGCCATGGCGCCTTGGCCGCCGGCCTGGCGCGACCGCCTGGAGGAAAATATCGCAGCTTTGCGCTGGCGGATGACGCAGCGGATTCGTGCGCACCTGCCCGGCTCGGAAGGCGCCATCGCCTCTGCCCTGATCACCGGCATGCGCGGCGGCATCAGCGACGATGATGAAGCCGCACTGCGCGATGCTGGCCTGGCCCATGTTCTGGCCATAGCCGGGCTGCACATGGCGCTGATGGGGATGGGTCTTTTCTGGCTGGTGCGGGCTCTATTGGCGACCAGCCCCTATCTGGCACTGCATTACCCCATCAAGAAGTGGGCGGCGGGAGCGGCGCTGGCCGGCAGTGTGTTTTATCTCGTCATCAGCGGTGCGGCGGCGCCGGCCTTGCGCGCTTTCACCATGCTGGCAGTGGGCCTCATCGCCATGCTGTTCGACCGGCCGGCCTTGTCCATGCGGTCGCTGGCCCTGGCGGCGGCGATTCTGCTGCTGGCACGGCCTGAAAGCATTACTGAACCGGGCTTTCAGATGTCCTTTGCTGCGGTGGCGGCGCTGGTGGCGGCGGCGGAAGGGACGCGCGCCGCGGGGAGGGGCATCAAAGGCCATTTGGGCGCCATCTTTGTAACCAGTGCCGTGGCATCGCTGGCGACCCTGCCGGTATCGCTGTTTCATTTTGGCCGCGCCACCCATTACGCCGTGCTGGGCAATCTTCTGGCGATGCCGGTAATGGCACTTGTGGTAATGCCGTTGGCGACCCTGTCGGTCGCGACGATGCCGTTTGGGCTGGAAGCGGTGCCGCTCTATTTGTTGGGTCGTGGCATTGATCTGATGCTGGCGCTGGGCCGAACGGTTTCAAGCCTGCCGGGCGCGGTGACGACGGCACCGTCTATGCCGGTCGCCGCCTTGGCGATGATGGCGCTGGGTGGGCTATGGCTGACGATTTGGCGAAAACGAAAACGCTGGTTGGGGTTGATCGCTATCGCGACGGGGATCGCACTGGCCGCAATGGCGCGCGCACCAGACCTTCTGATCGCCCCTGATGCCTTGACGATGGCCTTGCGGGGCGGCGATGGGCGCCTGCATTTTCCCCTTCGCCCGGCCAACCGGTTTGCTGCCGGCGCCTGGCTGCGGCAGGACGGCGATGCACGCAGCCTTGCTCAGGCCATCGGTATCGGACGCTGTGATGCGCTTGGCTGTGTGATGCCGAGCGCGGCAGGCCCGGTCGTGCTGTCGCGTGGCTCCGAGGGTCTGGCAGAGGATTGCCGCCGGGCGGCGATCCTGATCAGCGCAGCGAGCGCGGATTGCAAAGGCCCACGCTTCATCGCCGATGGCCCGCACGCGGCACGGGACCAGGGATATGCGCTCTGGTTCACGCCAAAGGTGAAGGTTGAAAGCGTGCGGCAATGGCGCGGGGAAAGGCCGTGGGTAAAGTAGCGTGACAAGCGCCCGGGCCGCAGACCGTGCTAATAACGCCGGATCAGACCAACCAACTTGCCCTGCACCTTGACCCGGTCAGCGCCATAAAGCCTGGTTTCATAAGCGGGATTGGCCGCTTCGAGCGCGATGGAATCTCCGCGGCGGCGCAGGCGCTTCAGCGTCGCTTCTTCATTGTCCACCAGCGCCACCACGATCTCACCGGTTGAGGCTGTGTCAGATTCCTGGATGATGACGGTGTCGCCGTCCAGAATGCCGGCGTTGATCATGGAATCGCCGGTTACTTCCAGGGCGTAATGATTGCCTCGCCCAATCATGCCGCCCGGTACCGGCAGGTCGGCGACCTTATTTTGCAGAGCCTCGATAGGTGTGCCGGCGGCGATGCGGCCCACCAGCGGCACTTGCACGGCGCCCTCGCCATCACCATACCCGCGCCGTGGTGCGGGGCTGCGCGCGTCATGACTGCGGCCGTGGCGCACAGCAGAAGGCCGCTGCGCCTGGCTGCGGGTGGTCGCCGGCCGCAAGGTCTCCGCCATGTTGTCGGGAAGTTTGAGCACTTCCAGGGCACGGGCGCGCTTTTCCATACGGCGCAGAAAGCCGCGCTCTTCCAGGGCGGTAATCAGGCGATGAATGCCGGACTTGGATTTGAGATCCAGCGCCTCTTTCATTTCGTCGAAGGAGGGCGGGATGCCGGTTTCGCGAATGCGCTCATGGATGAACATGAGCAGCTCATATTGTTTGCGGGTCAGCATCGGTTCCCTCCGCTTTCCGGCCCTTTGGAACAAAGCCGAAACACTTCGAATCGTTCTACTTTAGTTCCCCCCGCGGCGTCAACCACGAAGATGCAGTACGGACGCCGAAACTGCTCCTACGGCCAACTCTTCACCGCACAACTGGAGATCGTCATGCAGTCGCGTTGCGGCTTGGTCGCCGGCGGCTCACGTCCGTATCACCTGTGGCATTGGAACTAGTTGAACCATCAAGGCGGAACATGTCCTGCGCCTCCACGTTTTGGGGAACAGAATCGTACCGGCGGCAGTTTCATGTCCGGCGGATGAACCGCTGATGGAGATCGAGATGACCTTGAAGAAACTGCTTCTCGGCGCCGCGCTGGGCGTCGGGGCCCTTATCGGCGTGGCGTCCAGCGCCTCCGCCTATGTGGTCTGCAATCGCGAAGGTGATTGCTGGCACACGGAAAGCCGTTATCGCTACCCCGGTATTGGCTTTAGCTACCATCCCGATGACTGGTACTTCCACCAGAGGTGGGACGCCGACCGCCGCTGGCGTGAATACAATCGGGGCCGCGGTTATTGGCGTGGCGGCGTGTGGGTCACGTTCTGAGTTCACATCCGAAAGTGAAAAGAAACGGCGGCCTTTGGCCGCCGTTTTTTATTCCGTGAACATTTTCTCTGGCCTGACGCCGGCAATCTTCGCCAGCTTGATCACTATTTCCGGAGAGAGATGACGGGTGCGCCCGGTAAGATACGCCATCACCTCGCCGATGGGCACGCCGGCATCCCTGGCCCACCGGCTGGGCACCAGCCGTTGCCGCAGCATGAAGGCGCGGAAAGCCTCGCGGCCCTCACCAACCGACTGGCCGCGCGGCGCCGCTACTTCCCCCATCAACACTTTTGGTTTGGGATAGCGCGACAGCGATGCCGATGCCACATCTGCCGGCGTATCATGGCGCGGGGGCAATGTGTTGGAGATTTCTTCGCTTTCAGCACGGGGATTGCGAGGGTCACCACGCATGCCGGCCGAACGGCGAGGCGTGTTCATTGAAAACCGTCGCCCAGCAACAGGCGGGTGGCGGCGGCGACGTCCTTCTGCCGCATCAAGCTTTCGCCCACCAGGATGGAGGTGACATGGACATCAGCCAGGCGCCTGAGATCGGCAGGGGCGGAGAGGCCGCTTTCCGCAACGACATGAACGGCGGTTGGAATGGTTGGCGCCAGCCGGGTGGTCACATTCAGATCGGTAACAAAGGTTTTCAGGTTGCGGTTGTTGATGCCGACCATGCCAGGTTCGAGCTTCAAGGCACGATCCAGTTCCTGCGCATCATGCACTTCCACCAGTGCGTCCATGCTCCATTCAGCGGCACTATCCAGCAGTGTCTTGGCCTGGGCATCGGAAAGCATCGCCATGATGATAAGGATGCAGTCGGCGCCCCAACTGCGCGCTTCGGCCACTTGATAGGGCTCCAGCATGAAATCCTTGCGCAGTACCGGCAGTGACACCGCTTCGCGCGCCGCCATCAGATATTCCGGCGCACCCTGGAAAGACGGCGTGTCGGTAAGGACCGACAGACAGGCAGCGCCGCCTTCCTCGTAAGCCAGTGCCAGCGCCGGCGGGTCGAAATCGGCACGGATCAGTCCCTTGGAAGGACTGGCCTTCTTGATCTCGGCAATCAGGCCAAATTCGCCGGCCGCTTTCTTCTTTTCCAGTGCGGCGCGGAAGGGCCGCACCGGTGCGGCATCGCGGGCGCGGGCAGCCATCTCCTTCGCCGGCACGGCCGTCTTTGCGGCGGTGACTTCCTCGCGTTTGTAGGCGATGATCTTGTCGAGGATGGTGTTCATAGGTTCGAAGCGTCAATCAACTGATAGAGCTTGGCGCGTGCGGCACCCGATGAAAGTGCCCCCGCCGCGATGTCCACACCGGCCTTTATATCGCAAGCCGCGTCCGCCACCATCAGGGCCGCTGCGGCATTGAGACAAACGATGTCGCGGTAGGGCCCGGGCTCGCCGTCGAACAAACGCCTCAGCGCCGCCGCATTGTGAGCCGCGTCACCACCTACGATGCCGGCCAACGGACTGCGCCCTAGCCCGGCCTGCTCCGGCGTGATCTCGCCGGTTGTGACGTTCGCCTTGTCCAGCATCGCCATCTGCGTGGTTTCGCTGATGGAAACCTCGTCCAGCCCGTCCCGGCCATGGACAATGACGGCCCTGCTGCTGCCCAGCAGGTGCAACGCCTGGGCATACGGCTCCAGCCAATCGCCGGAAAAGACGCCGATCAATTGCCGCTTCACTTGCGCCGGGTTTGCCAGCGGCCCCAGCAGGTTGAAGATGGTGCGGCGGCCGATCGCCTTGCGGGCCGCGGCGACATATTTCATCGCCGGGTGATGGTTGGGCGCGAACAGAAAGACGATGCCGGTCTCGCGCAAGACCCGTGCCGCCCGATCTGGCTCCAGACCCACCTTTACGCCCAGGGCTTCCAGCACATCAGCAGCACCGCTGCGCGAAGTGGCGGAACGGTTACCATGCTTGGCAACTGGAACGCCGGCCGCAGCGACCACAAAGGAGACGGCGGTGGAGATGTTGAGCGTGCCGAGTCCGTCACCACCCGTACCGCACAAGTCAATAGCGTCAGGGGGCGCTGCCACCGCACGCATATGTGCCCGCATGGCCCTGACCGCACCCACCAACTCGTCAACCGTGGGCTTGCGGTCAGCGGTGGCGGAAAGATAGGCGACGATCTGTTCGTCGTTCAGTTCGCCGCGGAAGATGGCATGGAACAAGGTTTCGGTATCGGCGCGGGAAAGCGGCGCACGCCCGGCATCCGTCAGGGCGGCAACGTCCATCTCAGTCACGCGTCAGCTTGAGGAAGTTTTCCAGCAGCGCGTGGCCATTCTCGCTGGCAATACTCTCGGGATGAAACTGGACGCCATGCACCGGATGGCTTTTGTGCATCACCCCCTGGATAACACCGTCGTCAGACGTGGCGGTGACTTCCAGCGCCGGCGGCAGTGAAGGCGGGTCAATGGTCAGCGAATGATAGCGGGTTGCCTGGAAATCATTGTTGAGGCCGCGAAACACGGACTTGCCGTTATGGTGGATAGTGCTCATCTTGCCGTGCATCGGCTCGGGTGCACGCACGATGGTGCCGCCATAAACCTGGCCAATCGCCTGATGGCCAAGACAGACGCCCAGGATTGGCACCGTACCGCCGGCCTTCTCGATCACTTCCATGCAGATCCCGGCCTCGTTGGGGGTGCAGGGGCCGGGCGACAGCACGATACCGTCTGGGCTCATGGCGAGCGCCTCGTCGGCGGTGATTTCGTCATTGCGGACGACCTTTACCTCCGCCCCCAGTTCGCCCAGGTAGTGGAAAAGATTCCAGGTAAAGCTGTCATAATTGTCAATCAGCAGGATCATGGCAGCGCTATACAGGGTTTTTGGTGCTGGCGGCAATTTGGGCAGGCCGCGCACGCGCGGCTTTCTGTATCCGAGCGGCTAAAGCATCTTCAACGGCACCGTTTCGGCGGATGCCTGGGCCAGTGGGTTTTGCAGGGGCAGCAGGAAAGCATCAGCTTCCAGTTCGAAAATGTCGCCAACTTGCGTCTTCACACCTTCGCTGAAGGACAATGTGGCGGTGCCGAAATAGTGCACATGCACGTCTCCTGGCCGGCGGAAGATATTGTATTTGAAGTGATGGGCTTCGAGATTGGCGATGCTGTGGGACATGTTGTCCTCGCCGGAGAGAAACTCCTTGTCAAAAATCAGTTCATTACCGCGGCGAATGCGGGAGCGGCCTTTCACAGACGCCGGTAGATCGCCGACCCGCAATTCCGGTCCGAAGCTGCAGGCCCGCAGCTTGGAATGCGCCAGCCAGAGATAATTGAAGCGCTCGGTGACATGGTCAGAGAATTCATTGCCCATGGCAAAGCCCAGACGATGCGGCGTGCCATCCGGGCCAATGATATAGAGGCCGACCATTTCCGGCTCTTCACCGCCGTCCTGGGCAAAGGAGGGAGCGGTAAGCGGTGCGCCGGGCGCGGCCACAATGGAACCGTCGCCCTTGTAAAACCATTCCGGCTGGCTGCCGTCTTCGCCCTGTTTCGGCTTGCCGGTTTGAAGTCCCAGTTTGAACATCTTCATCGAATCGGTGAGATTCGCTTCAGCTTCAAGATTACGATGCATCTTGTCGCGGCCTTCCGCCGAACCCAAATGGGTAAGACCGGTGCCGCTGACAATCAGATGAGCGGGATCAGAAGGATGATCCAGCGGGGCCAGCACCCGGCCTTCGGCTAACGCGCCATGAATATCAACGGCTTCGCCGAGGCCGGCCTTGGCCACTTCTGCCTCGAGACTGTGTTTCGCAGCAATGGCACGCTGTGCCAGTTCATAGGTGCTGGCGATGCCGTCCACCAGCCTGGCGCTGCGATTTTCCGCCAGCACAGCGACGGTTCGTTTGCCGTCCTTCGCAATCAATTGCATCAGGCGCAGGGTCATGGATTTTCGCTCCGTAAGGGGCGCGATGTACCCCCTTCAGGTGGCGCTGTCACGGCTTGCGCGGGGCAGGAGAGGGCCGATAAAGTGCCGCAAAAGCACAAAACCGTCTTTGGGGAACGCTGATGAAGAAGATCGCCACACTGCTTGTGACCGCTATCATCGGTGGCGCGTTCTGCGTTTCCACGCTGGCGGCTGATCTTGCGCAGGAATGGCCGACTTATGGCCACGACAAGGGCAATATGCGCTTTTCGCCCTTGTCGCAGGTAACACCGGCCAATGTCGCACAGTTGCAGCAGGCCTGGGCCTTCCACATGCGCCCGGCCTATCTGGACGATGCGGTCGCCTATGCCCAGACCCAGCCTGCCGGCCGCGGGCGCGGACCCGGCGCGGCACGCGGGGGGCGGGCCGCCCCGGCGGGACCTCCCCAGCCCGGTGGCCGCGGCTATTATCTGACGTCTGAAATGACCCCGTTGGTGGTGAACGGATTGATGATTTTGGCCACGCCCTATCGCCGCGTCACGGCCATTGACGCTACCACGGGTACCCAGGCTTGGGCCTATGACACGCCTGGCGGCGACGGCGTTGCCACCCGCGGCGTCGAATATTGGGCAGGAGGAAACCGCGTCATTGTCGCCACCCAAGGCGGCAAGCTGATCGAACTGAATGCCAAAACGGGAGAGCCAGTCGCCGGGTTCGGCAGCAATGGTGTGCTCGATACCAGGACGCCCGAAATCCTCAACGGCATTGCCAATGCCGCTTTTGGCTATTCCTCGCCGCCCATCGTGGTGAACAATGTCATCGTCACTGGCGGGCGGGTGCAGGAAGCGCCCACGTTGGGCGCGGCGGGCGACATTCGCGGTTGGGATGTTCGCACCGGCAAGCTGCTCTGGACCTTCCATTCGGTGCCGCATCCGGGCGAGCTTGGCAATGATAGCTGGGGTGGCGACAGTTGGAAGCAGCGCTCCGGCACCAATGTCTGGACTGTGCTGGCAGCCGATCCGGCCCGCGACATCGTCTATGCCCCTTTGGGGGCGCCCACCTTCGATCGCTGGGGCGGCGACCGGCCCGGCAACAATTTGTTCAGCAACTCCATTGTCGCCATCAAGGCCAGCACCGGCAAGTATCTCTGGCATTTCCAGGCGGTGCATCACGACATCTGGGATGTGGACCTGCCGGTGGCGACGCTGGTGGACGTGAAAAAAGGCGGCAAGACCATTCCTGCCATCCTGGTGATGAGCAAGACCACGGTGCTGTTCATTCTGGATCGCGTCACCGGCAAACCCGTCTATGAAGTGAAGGAAGTCCCGGTTCCCACCAACACCGATATTCCCGACGAAAAGCCGTCACCCACCCAGCCAATGTCGGTGACCCCGCCGCTGGGCAAGCTGAACTGGGATCCCAGCGATGTCTCGACGGTGACACCGGCGCACAAGGCCTATTGCGACAAGTTCATCGCCGACAACAAGGGCGCGGCCGGAAAAATGTATCAGCCGCTCAGGGTAGATTCGGCGATCGTCAGCTTCCCCGGCAGCCTGGGCGGTGCTGACTGGGGCGGCGGTTCGTTCGATCCCAAGCGCGGCCTTTTCATCATCAATACCAATAATCTGGCGCACTTTTCCCAGCAGGTGAAACAGCCCGACGGCAGCTACGGCATGTTGCACAGCTACCAATATTTCTGGGATCCGCAGACCCACATGCCCTGCCAGAATCCGCCTTGGGGTCAGCTTAATGCGGTGGACGTCAATACCGGCCAGATCAAGTGGCAGGTACCGCTGGGTATCAGTGAAAATCTTCCCGCGGGCCAGCAGAACACGGGCCGTGTCAATCTCGGCAATCCCACGTTGACCGCCAGCGGTCTTACTTTTATCGGCGCTACTGACGACCAGCGCTTTCGCGCCTTCGACACCGCCACCGGCAAGGAATTGTGGAGCGTGAAGA
>JAFAVT010000195.1 GCA_019242275.1 Alphaproteobacteria bacterium | reverse complement strand
GCGAGGCGGACGAGGTGGTGAACCTGTTCCGCAACCACTACAACATTCCGCTCATTCGCCCTATGCCGTGATCGCCGACGAGAAGCGCAAGCTTTACGGCATCCAGTTCCACCCCGAAGTGGTGCACACGCCGCGCGGCGGCGAAATCTACAAGAACTTCGTTCTGAACATCGCCGGCATCAAGCCGGAATGGAACATGCACGCCTTCCGCGCCGCCATGATCGAAAAGATCAGGCAGCAGGTGGGCAAGGGCCGGGTGATCTGCGGCCTGTCGGGCGGGGTGGATTCCTCGGTTGCCGCGGTGCTGATCCATGAAGCCATCGGCGACCAGCTCACCTGCATCTTTGTGGACACCGGGCTGATGCGGGCGGGCGAGGCGGACGAGGTGGTGAGCCTGTTTCGCGGCCACTACAACATCCCGCTTATTCATGCTGATGCCCGCGATCTGTTTCTCACCCGGCTGGCCGGCGTCAGCGATCCGGAACGGAAGCGCAAGATCATCGGCGCCGCCTTCATTGATGTCTTTGACCAGGAAAGCAGCAAGGTGGGCGGGGCGGAGTTTCTCGCCCAAGGCACGCTTTATCCCGATGTGATCGAAAGCGTCAGTGCCACCGGCGGGCCCAGCGTTACCATCAAGAGCCATCACAATGTCGGCGGCCTGCCGGCCTATATGAAGCTGAAGCTGGTCGAACCCTTGCGCGATCTTTTCAAGGACGAAGTGCGGGCGCTGGGCCGCGAACTGGGCCTGCCGCCGGCCTTTGTCGGCCGCCATCCCTTCCCAGGCCCGGGCCTGGCCATTCGCGTGCCGGGCGAGATCACCGAGGAAAAGCTGGAGATTTTGCGAAAAGCGGACACCATCTATCTGGATGAAATCCGCAAGGCCGGGCTTTACGACACCATCTGGCAGGCCTTTGCCGTGCTGCTGCCGGTGAAAACCGTGGGCGTGATGGGCGACGGGCGGACTTACGACCATGTATGTGCTCTGCGCGCTGTTACCTCAACCGACGGCATGACGGCGGATTATTATCCCTTCGAGCACGCCTTCCTGGCCCGCACCGCCACCCGCATCGTCAACGAGGTCCGCGGCATCAACCGGGTGGTCTATGACATCACCAGCAAGCCTCCAGGCACCATAGAATGGGAGTGAAATGATGCAGGCTCTTACGGTCTGAGCGAGGCTTTTAGATGGCTCTCGACCATTTCATTCCCCAGGTCCATCTCAAGAATTTCTATTCTCGAACGTCACCGCATGTTCTCTACGCGACAAGGAAATCCGACCTAAAAAGGTTTCCTTGTAAGGCTAAAGACGTTTGCCGGGCTGAGGCTGGTAGCACCAACTCGTTTTTAAGAGAACCCCGTATCGTTGAGAAATTTCTGCTCGACGTGGAGCCTCATTATAATCGTGCCTTGGAGAAAATTTGCGGCTTTGAATTTGATATAAAAAGCGTGCGGGCAATTGCTGGATTTGTTGCATACATAAATGCATGCGCCCCAGCTGCTATGCGGTCACACAGTGCGCCCCTAAAAGTACAGTTGGAAACAACTGCCGAACTACTTGATGCAAGAGGTGATCTGCCAAAGTCTCCACCTGAGTTAGGAGGCAAATCTCTTCCCGAGCTCCTAAAGGCAGGGCAAGTTCGTCTGCGGATCGACCCAAAGTTTCCGCAGGCAATGGGCATAGATGCTTTTCAGTATCATCAATCGCTATTTGGAAACTCTTGTTGGGAAATTCTGATTAATAACGACCCCTTTGTTCCCTTTCTGACAAGTGATTTTCCTGTGGCGATTGAAAACACGGGCGCCGATGTCATAAATCGCATCGTGCCGCTTTCGCCCAATTTAGCTGTTCGCATCACTCCGGATATTAGTCTTCGAGGAACTGCGCCAGCTCTCTCGTTCCAAAACCTCAGAGCTCGCGTTAGTCATGTGGGCCCCCAACAAATCAAATATCTTAACAAGCTGATAGTTAGAAGTGCCGAAGATTTGGTGTTTGCCTCGATCAACTCGGAACGCATCTTTCGATTTGTCGAAAGTAATCGTCACTACCGGATCGATGTGGTTGGTGAGCGTCTGCGCACTAGAAACGGGTATATCCATGTCTTCACGCAAGCAATAGTGCCGTATCGGCATAAAACTTGAGATTGCGGGGTCAGGAGGCGTGGCGGAACAGAACGCTAAGCGGTTGCCCCCAGCTGGGGGGAAACGCCGCCAATGTCTAGAATGCCGTCCAGATTGGCGATGGTTGCGGCCGTCATGGGTTTGCCGACGTTTTGCGCCAATTGCTCACGGGCGTTCATGACCGCCGCGTCTCGGCGAGGCGGATCAGTTATCGCCATCGCGGCGCGCATTTGCTTCTGATAAAGCGCAATCACCTGCGGGGCGATTTCGCCGATATTGGCCGAGGTGGCTTTTTCCTGGGCCGGGTTCTCGGCGGCAAAACTGGGAACCATTGTCTGGCCAAAGCCGACAAATACTGTCGCCAACCCGATAAGGAAAAGCCTTGGAGTTATAGTCATGGGAACTCCTTTCCATTCACGCAAATGGAAACGCTTCGCGCCAGGAAAAGAGGCGATGAACGTGCGCCAAGTTCCACGTCACCGCTCGACGGCGTAACGCCTTGCGTGGACAGGCATGGACCAAGCGGCGCGGTTACCACCTTGACTCCATTGTGCTTTCCTAAGTTCTTCGGGCGCCACCTTCCTATCGCGGGTGGCCTCCTGGATGCCCGCCACCGGCCCTTCCTACGCTCCCGGCAAAGGGGCAAACTGTCCCCGCCGCCAAGGCCGGGGGACCCCCATGAGCCACACCGCAAACGGCCAGGATAGCGCCGCCGGCTTTCCCGTCGTGGGCATCGGTGCCTCCGCGGGCGGCATCAACGCGCTGCAATCGCTGTTCAAAACCATCCCCGCCGGCACCAACCTGGCGCTGGTCGTGGTGCAGCATTTGTTGCCCGACAAGCCCAGCCAGCTTGCTGGCCTGATCAGCCGCTGGACGGCGATGCCGGTGCGCGAGGCGCGCGAGGGCATGGCGCTGGAGCCCAACTGTGTTTTCGTGGCCCCGCCTGGCCTGGCCTTGAGCCTTGAGAACGGCGTCTTTGTTACCCAGCCATTGGACAGCGCCGCCGCCCGCCTCGGCATTGATGTGATTGATACCTTCTTTGAAAGCCTGGCCAACGCCATGGGCCCCCGCGCCATTGCGGTTGTGCTGTCGGGCACCGGCGCTGATGGCGCCGCCGGCGCCGTCCGCGTCAAACAGGCCGGCGGCATGGTCCTGGTGCAGGAGCCGGCCACCGCCATGCATGACGGCATGCCCATGGCGGCCATCGCCAATGGTGCGGCCGATCACGTTCTGTCGCTGGGCTCGATTGCGCATGAGCTGGCCGCCAGTGCCGCTCCCGACTATGTCCGTTCGCAAACCGCGCGCGCCTGGGCCGATGACGTCACCAAGGCGCTGGACGGCATCATCACCCTGATCCGCACAAGGGCCGGGTTTGACCTGGAAGGCTACAAGACAACGCCGCTGCTTTGGCGCATTCAGCGCCGGATGGAACTGCGCCGCGTGTCGCTCTTTCGCGACTATGAAGCGCTGTTGCATGACGATCCGGCCGAACTGGAAACCCTGATCCGGGGCATTCCTATTCATGTCACCGAATTTTTCCGCGATGCCCCCGCCTGGGAGGCGCTGGCCCGCTCTGTTATTCCCCGTCTGTTTGAAGCGCCGGGCGAGGCGCCGATCCGGGCATGGAGCGCGGCCTGCGCCACCGGCGAAGAAGCCTATTCCCTTGCCATGCTGCTGGCCGAACATGCCGCCACCTTGGAAAAGCCCCGCGACTTTCAGGTCTTTGCCACCGATGCCGCCGCCGATGTCCTGGCGCGCGCCGCCCGGGGCATCTTCAAACCTGCCGCCGTCGCCACGCTCTCGCCAGAGCGGCGGCAGGGCTTTTTTTATGCGGCCGACGGGGCCTTCCGCGTCAATCGCAGGCTGCGCGAGAAAATGGTCTTTGCGCCTCAGGATTTGCTGGCCGATCCGCCCTTTGCCGGCGTTGATCTGGTCACCTGCCGCAACCTTCTGATCTATCTGGAGCCCGAGGCCGCCCAGCGTGTACTTTATCTGCTGCATTCGTCCTTGCGCCCCGGCGGTTATCTGCTTTTGGGGCGTGGCGAGGCGGTTCCGGCCAAGCTGGAGGGCTTTCGGGAAACAGCGCCGGGGGCGCGCATCTATTGCAAAGCCGGCGAGATGCCGAAAATGGACGGCTTTCCCAAACGCCCGTTGCGTTTCAGTTCCGCGCGATCCAGCCGCGCCGTTGTGGATGCCGTGGCGCACCAAGCCGCGGCCGCAAAACAGGATCTGCCTGCCGTCCTGATTGATGAGGACTTTCGCATCATCCGGCTTTATGGAGATACTGCGCCCATCCTGCGCTTCAAGCCGGGCGAGCCGACGCTTGATCTGCTGCAACTGTTGCCGCCGGCCATGGCCGGCTGCCTGGAAACCGCGGCGGCAGATATTCGCGCCAGGGGGCGTGCGGCTGCCATCAGCCCGCTGGATTTCATGACCGGCGAACGCGCCTTCGGCATGCGGGTGACGCCGGTGGAGGGAAGCGAAGACGACGGCCGCCTGCTGATTTCCTTTCCGCCAAATGCCACCGCCCTGACCGGGGATGCGGACCGGCTGACACCGGGCACGAAGACAGGCGATGCGATGGACTGGAGCGAAGCGCTGCGCCTCAGCCATGAAGAATTGGAAGCTTCGCGCGAAGAACTTCAGGCTCTGAATGAAGAACTGCGGGCCTCCAACGATCAGCTCAACATCGCCAATGAGGATTTGGCAGCCGCCAATACGCAGCTTCAAGGCAAGATCGGGGAACTGGAGACCCAGAGCAATGTGCTCAGCTCCGGCGAGGTTATGACTCTTTTCCTGGATGAGGGATTGCGGGTGCGCTGGTTCACCCCGGCGATTGCAGCGCTTTTTCCCCTTTCGCCCAGCGATGCCGGCCGCCGCATTACCGACTTCGCTCCCACTTTTGACCATCCGCCCTTTGTTGCCGATGTCCGCCGGGTGATGGCGACGGGCGAACCGGGCGAGGCGGAAATCCGCTCTGCCAATGGCCGCTGGTATCTGAAACGCATTCGCCCGTTTCACGCAGGCGCAGTCGCAGGCGCAGGCGCAGGCGTAGCCATCACCTTCACCGACATCAGTGAACGAAAACGCGCCGAGGAGGCGGAAGCCGAAGAGTTGCGAAATACCAAAATTCTTCGAGACCTGGGCGCACGTCTGGTCACCGAAGAGAATATCCAGACCATTTACGAAGAGATTCTCACAGCGGCGATCGAAATCACGGGGGCCGTGGCCGGCACGGTGCAGATGCTGGATGCCGGGGCGCAGGAGCTTATCGTTCTGGCCGCACAGAGCTTCAGCGCCAGCGCCCGGCAATATTTCCAGCGCGTTGACGCAAGCTCTCAAACCTCCTGCGGTCTTGCCCTTCAGACCGGCGCCCGTGCCTTTTTCGACTTCGACCCCGCCAGCACCGACCCCTCGGTTCGTAAGCATGTCGAAGAGGGCGTGCTGTCGGCCCAATCCTCACCGCTGGTCTCGCGTTCGGGCCAGCCCATCGGCATGGTCTCCACGCATTGGCGCGAACTTGGTCATCGCCCGTCGGAACGGGAGCTGCGCTTTCTGGACCTGCTTGTCCGCCAGGCTGCCGACCTGATTGAGCAGAGGTTGGCGGAGGAAAGGCTGAAGCAAAGCGAGGCGGCGCTGGCGAGCGAATTGCGGACCATGACGCGTCTGCATGGTCTTGCCGAACGCCTGCTCACCATTTCGGATCTGTCAACGGGATTGCGCGAAGTGCTCGACACCGCGGTGGAAGTTTTTCAAGGCGGCCGCGGCACCGTTCAGACCCTGGCGCCGGATGGCGACAGCCTGGTCTATGCGGCATCGCGGGGCTTTGATGCCAAAATGCTGGCCGCCGTACCGCCCATCACCCGCGACTTTCACTCCACCTGCGCCGCCTGCATTCGCACCGGCGCGCGGGTGGTGGCCAGCAACATCGCTGCCGATCCCTTATGGGCCGCCCACGCTGCCACCGCTGCCGCGCTTGGCTATGGCGCGGCATTCAGCGCTCCCTTGAAGACCCGGCAAAACGAACTTTTGGGCGTGATGACGGTCCATTTTGACCGGCCCTACACGCCCAGCGAAAGCGAATTGCGCTGGCTGGATCTGTTTGCGCGCTCGGCGGCCCAATTGGTGGAACGGGCTCGGGCGGAAGCGGCGATGTACAAAAGCGAACAGCGTTTCCAGCAATTCGCCCAAGCGTCGTCTGAGATCATGTAGCCGGGCCCGGGCTCAGTCGGTACTCAATGCCTAACCTCTAACGCCTCTTTTTCCTCTCCCACAAGATCCACAAAGGGGGGATAGGAAGATAAGGCATATAGGCGCCGGAAATTGAGAGCGTTGCAGAGCATCACACATCTTCTGCA
>JAFAVT010000231.1 GCA_019242275.1 Alphaproteobacteria bacterium | reverse complement strand
ACGGTGGGCGCCGCCGAAAAAAGAAAGACCATCATTATTCTCAACCCCGCCGAGCCGCCCATGATCATGCGCGACACCGTCTTCACCCTGTCGTCAGGCGCCGACGAAGCCACGATCGAGAAGTCCATCGAGGAGATGGTCAAGACGGTGCAATCCTATGTGCCGGGCTATCGCCTCAAGCAGAAGGTGCAGTTCGAGCGCTTCGGCTCCAACAATCCGGTGCAAATTCCCGGCGTCGGCAGCTTTGAAGGCATCAAGACCTCGGTCTTTCTGGAAGTGGAAGGGGCGGCGCACTATCTGCCCGCCTATGCCGGCAATCTCGACATCATGACTTCGGCGGGCCTGAAGACCGCCGAGAAGATCGCGCAGCGCAAGCTGCTGCAGAAGGCCGCCTAGCCATGGCCAAGTTCAACGTCGAAACCGACACGCTCTATATCCAGGACGTCACCTTGCGCGACGGCATGCACGCCATCCGTCACCGCTATTCCATCGCCCATGTCATTGCCATCGCCAGGGCGCTGGATGACGCCGGCGTGGACGCTATCGAAGTCGCGCATGGCGACGGCCTCAGCGGTTCATCCTTCAATTATGGCTTTGGCGCCCATACCGACTGGGAATGGATCGAAGCCGTCGGCAAGACGGTGAAGCAGGCGCGGCTCACAACCTTGCTTTTGCCCGGCATCGGCACGGTTGAGGATTTGCACCGTGCCCATGATCTGGGCGTCACTTCGGTGCGCATTGCCACCCATTGCACCGAAGCCGACATCGCCCGGCAGCATATCGGCTTTGCCCGCAAGATCGGCATGGATGTCTCCGGCTTTCTGATGATGAGCCACATGTCGGAGCCCGCCGCCTTGGCGCAGCAGGCAAAACTGATGGAGGACTATGGCGCCCATTGCGTCTATGTCACCGATAGCGGCGGGGCGCTGGACATGGACGGCTACCGCGCACGGCTGGAAGCCTATGACCGGGTGCTGCGTCCCGAAACCGAGCGCGGCATTCATGCCCATCACAATCTGTCCCTGGGCGTCGCCAATTCCATTGTCGGCGCGCAAGGCGGCGCCATGCGCATTGACGCCAGCCTGGCGGGCATGGGCGCCGGCGCCGGCAATGCGCCGCTGGAAGTATTCATCGCTGCCGCCAACCGCAAGGGCTGGAAGCATGGTTGCGATCTCTTCAAGCTGATGGACGCGGCGGAGGATTTGGTGCGCCCGCTCCAGGACCGCCCCGTCAGGGTGGACCGTGAGACCCTCAGCCTGGGGTATGCCGGGGTCTATTCGTCCTTCCTGCGCCATGCGGAAAAGGCGTCCCACGACTACGGTGTTGATACCCGCGCCATCCTGGTGGAGCTGGGGCGCCGGCGCATGGTGGGCGGCCAGGAAGACATGATCACCGACGTCGCCCTCGACATGCTGAAGAAGGCAGGGGAATAGCCCGATGGCGACGCCCAAGAACCAGTCGGTGCTGAAGGCCTTCACCATGCTGAAGTCCTTTCGCCATCCCGATGAATGGGTCACCAGCAGCGAACTTTCGCGCCGGGCCGGCCTGCCGGAAGCTTCGGGCTATCGCCTGATCCAGACCTTGGAGGAAATCGGCGCCGTGGTGCGGGGCGAACGGGGCCGCTACCGCCCCGGCCTGCTGCTGGTTTCGCTGTCGCAGAATGTTGCCATCGCCGAATGTCTGCGCGAGGCCGCGCGCGAGATCATGGCCGGCCTGGTGAAGAAGCTGAACGTCACCGCTCATCTGGGCATTCTGGAAGGCGTCATGGTCACCTATGTCGCCAAGTTCGGTACGCCTTCCTCCATTGTCGCCCATACCCGCCCCGGCGCCCAGCTTGAGCCCTACAGCACCGGCCTGGGCAAGATATTGCTGTCGGCTCTGCCGCAGGCCGAACTGGACAATTTCATCCATGAAGGCGAGCTGGTGGCCCTGACGCCTTACACCATCACCGATCGCGCCCAGTTGCTGGCGGAGCTGGAAGCGGTGCGCCGCAAGGGTTTTGCCATGGACGAGCGCGAATCCCGCGCCGACATGGATTGCGTGGCCGTGCCGGTGCGCGACAATGAAGGCCGTATTATCGCCGCCATGTCGGCGTCGGAACGCCATGACGACATGACCCCGGCGCGGCAAAATGAAATGCGCCTGGCTTTGTTCGAGGCCGCCGCTTCCCTGTCGCGCAAAATGTATCCGGAAAGCGCCACCCTGCGCCGCACCGCCCCCGCCCGCCGTCCGGCGGCGTAGAAACGGCGAACGCTATAGCGGCGCGAGGCAGGGATCAGCGCGAACGCTTCTTGGGTCAGAATACCATTCCCGCGCTTGTTGCCGACCCCGCCTCGCGCCGCATTTGGGCATGCGGCGCTGCGGCAGAGCGCGCAGGAGCGTTTGCAATCAGCTCTCCGGCCGCTCGCTCAAGCTCGCGGCGTTGGCTTAGGATTTCTTGGTGAGCTTGCGAACCTAGAAAGCCTTGCCCCCCTTCGAGCGCAGCGAGGGAGGCGGCGCTCAAATCGGTCCACTGGACCGATTTGTCCGGCTATGCCGGTCGCGCCTCACCCACTGTTTCTCAATCCCGCCGCGACGCCGTTGATCGCCATGTGAATGCCCTGATGCACCGTCTTGCTTTCGTCGCCGGCGCGGCGGCGGCGCAACAGATCAACCTGCAAGTGATTGAGCGCATCCACATAAGGCAGGCGCCGGCTGATGGACTGGGCAAGGCGTGGATTGTTCGCCAGCAATTGTGATTGGCCGGTAATCGCCAGCAGCGCGTCGCGGCAGAGCGTCCATTCGGCCTCGATCTTTTCCGTCACCGCATCGGCCAGGGGCCGATCCTTCGCCAGCGCGCTGTAGCGGCGGGCAATGGCAAGATTGGACTTGGCCAGCACCATTTCCATATTCGCCAGCATGGTGCGCAGGAATGCCGATTTGCGGTAAAGCGGCTTGATATTTTCCACCCCCGCCGCCTTCGCCGCCGTGCCGAAGCCGTACCAGCCGGGCAGCATCACCCGCGCCTGCGACCAGGAAAACACCCAGGGGATGGCCCGCAAATCTTCGATCCGCGGACTTGTGCTGCGCGATGCCGGACGGCTGCCGATCTTGAGGTCGGCGATTTCCAGAAGCGGTGTCGCCTGGCGGAAATAAGTCTCAAAGCCTTGTGTCTCATAAACCAGGCCGCGATAGGCGCGATAGGCCGTCCCGCTCATGGCCCCCAGCAGGGCCGCCGCTTCGCCATCGGCGGCATCATCTTCCGGTGACAATTGCGCCAGCAGGGCGGCGGCCACCAGCGTTTCCAGGCTGGCCTCGCCCAGCACCAGGTCACCATATTTGGAGGCCACCACCTCGCCCTGTTCGGTGACGCGGATGCCGTGCGCCGACGCCTCGCCCGGCAAGGCGCGGATGGCGTCAAAGCTCGAGCCGCCGCCCCGCCCCACCGCGCCGCCGCGGCCATGGAAAAAGCGCATAGCGATGCCGCGCTCGCGTCCCAGCCTGATCAATCCGGCGATGGCGGAATAGATTTCCCAGGTGGAGGTGACGTAGCCGCCATCCTTGTTGCTGTCGGAATAGCCGATCATCACTTCCTGCAAATTGCCCTGCGCCGCCAGCAGGCGTTGCACCAAGGGTGCCTCAAGATAGGCATTCATCACCGCCGGCGCCCGGCGCAGATCGTCAATGGTCTCGAACAAAGGCACGATGCGCAGCCGCGCCGACGGCGCCGCGCCGGGTTGAAAAAGCCCGGCCTCCTTCATCAGGATCGCGGTTTCCAGCAGGTCGGAGGCGGTTGCCGCCTTGGAGATCACATATTGCGCCACCGCCCCTTCGCCGAAAGCCGATTTCAGGGCGGCGGCCTTGTCGGCGATGGCAAGCTCGCGGGCGGTCTCTGCCCCATAAGCGGCAAAAGGCACGCGCAGCAGCCGGCCATGCGCCAATTCCTTCAGCAGCAGCGCCGTGCGGGCAGCCTCGTCCAGCTTTAAATAATCAACTCCTTCGGCCACCTGCAGCAATTCGGCCACGGCGCGCTCATGCACATCGCTGTTCTGGCGCACATCCATGACGGCAAGATGAAAGCCGAAGGCAGCCACCGCCTCGCGCAGATCCATCAGCCGGCCTTCGGCAAGATCGGCATCGCCATGCCCGGCCAGTGACGCGGCGATGAGGGAAAGATCGGCGGCGAAGTCTTCCGGCGCGGCATAGGCCGGCGCGGCAAAGCGGGCGGCGCGGCTGGGTCCCTGCCCCAAGAGCCTCAGCCGCGTTGCCGCCAGGCGGGCATAGACCGTCACCAAGGCGCGGCGATAGGGCTCATCCTGCTGGTGGATGGAAGAATTCTCCGGGCTGGCAGCCAGCGCCGCAAGCGCCGGACTGACTTTGACCAGGATGTCGGAAAGGGAAAGCTCGGCACCCAGGGCGTGAATCTCTTCCAGATAATGGTCCAGCACCGCTTCACCCTGGCGCCGCACGGCATAGTCCAATGTTTCCGGCGAGACATTGGGATTGCCGTCGCGGTCGCCCCCAACCCACGACCCCAGACGCAGATAAGGAAGCACGTCGCCTTCCAGCCGGAACAGATGCGACAGCCTTCGCTTCACCTTCGGCAGACCGGGCAGGAAGGTGCGGACAAAGACGGCGAGATTGTTTTCGATCTCGTCGGCCACGGTGATGCGGCTGTCCCGCAGCATCCGCGTCTGCCACAGAATGCGGATGGCGCGCTTGAGGCGGCCATCAATCTCATCCTGCTCCGCGGTTTGCAGCGAGGCGGCCTCGCGCATTTCCAGCAACTGGCTGATCTCGATCTCGCGGTCGAGAATGGATTTTCGCCGCACTTCCGTGGGATGGGCGGTAATCACCGGCACAAAGACGGCACCGGAAAGAAAGCGCTTCACCCGCGCCGAGGTTAGGCCAGGATGCAGCTCCATCGCTTGCGCCGCGGCCGAGCCCAGGCTTCGGGTTTGCCGCCTCAGCACATGGTCATCGGCGATATTGGCCAGTTGCGAAAAGATGGAGAAGCCGCGGATCAGGCGCAGAATGTCGTCCAGCTTCAGGCCATGGAGCCGGTCCATCGGCGCCGCCTCGCCGGCCTCGCGATATTCGCCCACCACCTGGCGGCGGATATCCTCGATCTGCTGGAATGCCGCCTCGCCATGACTGTCGCGAATGACATCGCCCAGCAGCCGGCCCAGCAAGCGGATGGTTTGTCGGTCTTCGGGCGCAGGCGTGGACATTGCCAAACGCTAACCGGGACAGGCATGCCTGTCTGCCCTGCCCGCCGCGGCCCTTTGTCCGCCGTCACAACGAAAAGGCCCGGGCCTTGTTGCAAGACCCGGGCCCGAAAACAGCCGGATACCCCCACGCCTTCAGAACTTGATGCGGAAGCCGGTGGTGTAATAACGCCCGATCAGATCGTCGCCGGTAAAGGTGCCGGGGAAGAGGCCCGGCACCGTGCCGCCGCCGCCGATGGTGGTGGGGCTGCGATTAAAGAGATTCTGCACGCTGACATAGAACTGGATCGGCGTCACCGGCGCCTCCTTCCAGGTGTAGTTCACTGTCAGGTTGGTATAGAGCGCCGTGCCCGGCACCGGGAAGGTCGGAGAATAGACGATGGTGCGATCGGCATTGAGCTGGCCGCCGCCGCGAATCTTCTCCGTCACCTGCGCCGACCAGTCGTTCCAGACATAGCGGAAATAGAAGGTCGTGCGCCAGGCCGGCAGCGCCCCGGTATTGGCGGCATTCAGCACCGGCGCGCCGGGGAACTGGATGGTCTTCAGCATCGGCTGATATTCGGTGAGATTGCGGATGGAGAAGTCGCCATCGAAAATCTGCGTCGCCCAATTGGCCTCGATGCTCCAGCCGTCCGTCACCACCGACTGGGCATTGCGCGGCTGCTGGTAGAAGGCCGTCACCAGATTGGCGGTGCTGTGGTCGGTGAATGGCAGGGGGCGCTGAATCAGTGAGCAATAGGGCGAGGTGCCGTTGCTGGCTTCGCAGATATTCTGGATGGTCTGGTTCTGGCCCTGAATGGTAGTGATCGCGTTGCCGATCTTCAGGTGATAATAGTCCACCGCCACACTGAAATTCTCCAGCCAGCTTGGACGATACACCGCGCCCAGCGAAAGAGCGTGGCTGACTTCGGGCCTGAGATTGGGATTGGAGATGGTGATGAACGGCGCCTGCAACTGGGTCGGGGTATAGGTGCAGGTCTTGGTGTCGTTCGGATTGGTGCAGGTGGCGATGTGATAGTCCGTCGTGCCGGCCGGATTGACCAGTTGCGGCGCAAACAGGTCGTTGAGGTTGGGGGCGCGGATGTCCAGCGAAATGACCGAACGTGCCGTCAGTTCGTCATTGAGGGTCCATTGCCCGCCAACCTTCCAGGTCCAGACCGTGCCGGAGGTGTCATAATCGGTGTAGCGGGCCGCGGCGTTGATATCCACGGCTTCCGCGAAAGGCAGATCCTTGAGGATCGGCACTTCAACTTCCGCCGCCAGCTCCCAGACGCTCTGGTGCAGATCATTGGCGTTTTCCAGGATGTTGGAAATATCAATCAGGGTGGAGGCCGTGCAGTTAAAGCGCAGGCCCGTGCAGTCCACTTTGTCCGAAGGGTGGCGGTTGGAGACCACATCCAGCCGGGTTTTGCGCACTTCGCCGCTCAGCGCCGCCTGAACCGGGCCGGCCCAGAGATTGGCGATGGGGCCGGAAATGCTGGCGCCCAGATCGTCCATCACCGTATCGGCCTTGAATCGCGTCACTTCCTCGATATAGCCCAGCATGGCCGGGGTAGGATTGACCCCGAACATGTTGATAGGGACGCAGCCGGGGTAAAGACCGGGATTGGTCAGGGTGACGTTGCAGACAATGTTGCCGCTCCCATCCTTGACCGCATCCATTGCCGCATAGAGACGCGGCAGATTGATGTTGGCGCCCT
>JAFAVT010000065.1 GCA_019242275.1 Alphaproteobacteria bacterium | reverse complement strand
CAGCGCGCCTTCCGCCTTGCGGCCATCTTCCGGCGTGGAAAGATCGGCGCCCAGATCGAACAAATCATTCTGGATGCGCGCCAGCATAGGGTCCTGATCGCTTGTCGCTTCCAGCCGTGCAATACCGATGGCGCTGTTGGTTTCATCCACTGCGCCAATGGCAGCAAAGCGCAGATCGGCTTTGGATCGGCGGCTGCCGTCCGTCAGCCCGCTCTCGCCAAAATCCCCACCCCGCGTGTAAATTTTGTCCAGTTTAACCACGGAAATCCTGCCTTGCCCGGCAAATCTTAACTTGTATGATCCCGGCCACCTATCCCAAAAGCTCGAGCCGAAAATGCCCGTCGAAGTGCCTGAAGTCGCCGAAGTCACCTCCAGCCGTGTCGCCTGCGACGGCGGCGGCGGCGCGCTGGGCCATCCACGCGTCTTCCTGGAAATGGGCGATGAATCCTTTGTCGAGTGCCCCTATTGCGACAAGCGCTTTGTCCTCAAGGACGGCCCCACTTCCAACCATAACCGGCACGCGCATTGAGCGCCCTGAAAAAAGGCGACCATCTCTATCTGGTTGACGGCTCGGGCTATCTCTTCCGCGCCTATCACGCCTTGCCGCCGCTCACCCGCAAATCCGACGGCCTGCCCACCGGCGCCGTCAGCGGCTATTGCAACATGCTGTGGAAGCTGCTGGAGGATTTGAAGGGCGGCGACCGCCCCACCCATCTGGCGGTGATCTTCGACGCCGGGGAAAAGACCTTCCGCAATGATTTCTATGCCGATTACAAGGCCAACCGGCCGCCGCCGCCCGAAGACCTGATTCCGCAATTTCCCCTGGTGCGCGAGGCCACCCGCGCCTTCGGTGTTTCCTGCGTCGAGATGGCGGGCTACGAGGCCGACGATCTGATCGCCACCTACGCCCGCCTGGCACGCGAAGCCGGCGCCCGCTGCACCGTCGTCTCTTCCGACAAGGACCTGATGCAGTTGGTCTGCGAAGGCGTCAGCCTTTTCGACACCATGAAGAACAAGCGCCTGGGCGATGCCGAGGTGATGGAAAAATTCGGTGTCGAGCCCTGCAAGGTGATCTATGTCCAGGCCCTGGCCGGCGACAGCGTGGATAATGTGCCGGGCATCCGCGGCATCGGCATCAAAACCGCGGCCGAACTGATCAACGCCTATGGCGATCTTGAAACCTTGCTCGCCCGCGCCGGCGAGATCAAACAGAACAAGCGCCGCGAAAGCATTATCGAGCAGGCCGAGAATGCCCGCATCTCCCTGCGCCTCGTCACCCTCGACGACAAGGTGCCGCTGAAGGAACAACCGGATGAGTTTGGGGTGCACGAGCCGGAGCCGAAGGAACTGATCGGCTTCCTCAAGGCGATGGAGTTCACCTCCATCGTCAAGCGGGTGGCAGCGCATTTCGAAATCGAAGACCCCGATGCCATCGGCCCCGACACCAAGGTGGCGCCGCCCCGCGAGCCCAAGCTGCTGGATCCGGTGGATGAAGACCCCGTGACCCCGGGTATCCAAGAAGACCCCGCGCTGCGGGCCCCCATCAACCACGACGCCTATGCCACCGTCACCGAGGAAAAGACGCTCGATCAGTGGATCGCCCGTGCTTATCAGGAAGGCGTGGTCTCAGTGGATACCGAGACGACATCGCTTGACCCGATGCAGGCGCAGCTTTGCGGCATCTCCCTGGCGGTGGCGCCGGGCGAAGCCTGCTACATCCCCACCGGGCATCGCCGCGGCGACGGGCTGAACTTTGATTTCGGCAGTGCTGACAGCGGCAACGCCATCAAGCAGCTTTCCGAAGCCCTTGTGCTGAAAAAACTCAAACCCCTGCTGGAAGATGATTCCATTCTCAAGGTCGGGCAGAATCTGAAATATGATGCGCTGATTTTTCTTCAGCGCGGCATTCGCCTCGATCCGATAGATGACACCATGCTGATGTCCTATGCCGTCGAAGGCGGCCTGCACGGCCATGGCATGGATGAACTCAGCGAACTTCATCTTTCGCACACCCCCATCGCTTTCTCCGAAGTCACCGGCAAGGGCAAGGACAAGTTGACTTTTGACTGCGTAGCGGTGGCCGAAGCCACCAAATATTCCGCCGAAGATGCCGATGTCACCTTGCGGCTGTGGCGCATCATCAAGCCCAAGCTGCTGGAGCAAAAAAAACGCTGTGTCTATGAAGTGCTGGAACGGCCCCTGGTGATGGTGCTGGCCGACATGGAACGGGCCGGCGTCAGCATTGATCCGGCCCTGCTGCAAAAGCTCTCCAACGATTTCGGCAAGCAGCAGACCACCCTGGAAAGCGAGATTCACAAACTGGCCGGCCAGGAATTCAATATCGGCTCGCCCAAGCAGTTGGGCGACATTCTCTTCGGCAAGATGAAGCTGGAAGGGGGGCGCAAGACCAAGACCGGCGCCTGGTCCACCGACAGCGACGTGCTGGAGGATGTCGCCGCCCAGGGCGTGCCGCTGGCGCAAAAAGTGCTGGATTGGCGGGGTCTGGCCAAACTGCGCGGCACCTATACCGACGCGCTGCCGGGCTACATCAACCCCCAGACCGGTCGGGTGCATACATCTTACGCCATGGCGTCCACCTCCACCGGGCGGCTGGCTTCCACCGATCCCAATTTGCAGAACATCCCCATCCGCACCGAGGAAGGCCGCCGCATCCGCCAGGCCTTTATTGCCCCCAAGGGTGCAAAGCTGATCAGCGCCGATTACAGCCAGATTGAACTTCGGCTCTTGGCCCACATCGCTGACATTCCCGAACTGAAAAAAGCCTTTGCCAACGGGGTTGATATTCACGCCATGACGGCGTCGGAAATCTTCGGCGTGCCGGTGAAGGACATGCCGGCGGAGGTGCGCCGCAAGGCCAAGGCGATCAATTTCGGCATTGTCTATGGCATTTCCGGCTTTGGCCTCGCCAACCAGTTGGGCATCGTCCAATCCGAGGCTTCCGACTACATCAAGAAATACTTCACCCGCTTTCCCGGCATCCGCGATTACATGGAAGAGACCAAGCAGTTCGCCCGCACCCATGGCTATGTCGAGACCCTGTTCGGGCGCCGGGTTCATATCCGCGAAATCAACTCCAAGGTGCCGTCCTTTCGCGGCGGGGCCGAGCGTGCCGCCATCAACGCCCCCATCCAGGGCACCGCCGCCGATATCATCCGCCGCGCCATGGTGCGCCTGCCGCCCGAGTTGCCGACGACTGTGAAGATGCTGCTGCAGGTGCATGACGAACTGATCTTCGAGGCGCCGGAAAACGATGTCGCCAAAGCGTCGAAGGTGATCGTGGCGGTGATGGAAAAGGCATCGCTGCCGGCGGTGGAAATCAGCGTGCCGCTGGTGGTCGAGGCCCGCGCCGCCGACAATTGGGACGCGGCGCATTGAGTTTCCCTCTCCCCTTGTGGGAGAGGGCGGTTCGCCTTGCGCTTCGCCTCGGCGAAGTGCCTAGGCGAACCGGGTGAGGGGTGAGGGCAATGACCCCTCACCTAGCAAAATCCAAGCACTTGACTTCGCTGCGCTTCGCCAAGTGCAGGATTTTGCGTCCTCTCCCTCAGGGGGAGAGGAGAAACCTTCAGGCAGCAATGGATTTCAGCCCGGTTTCGGCGGTAATGCCAATCTTGCCCAGGCTTGCCATCAAGTCCGCCATCACTTTTTCCGCATTCGGCGCTTCGCCGTCTTTCTTGGCCGCGGTCATGTAGCCCGACAGGAAACCGGGCTTGGAAAGGTAAGACAGGATGCGGCATCTGGCCGCCTCCGCCAGCTTGCCTTCGGTGAAGATACCGGTGGTGGCCAGCTTCAGCAGCGTCTGCGCCTTTTCGACGTGGTTGGGATTGCGGGCATCCACGGTTTCAAACAGCTTGCCGCGGGCCGCAGTCTGCACCGCCAAGCTGTCCAGTTTGTCGCAGATATCGGCCTTGGTGACATCCACAAAACCACAGCGCCCCACCCGCGCCTGCAATTGCGCAAGTTTCTGCAGCCGCGCCAACAGCGGCAGTTGGGGATTGTGAAAATGGCTTTCGAACGGCGCCGAGGTCAGCAGCGGCATGACAAAGGCGGCCAGGGCACGCTTGTTCTCGATGCCGATGAGGTTTTCCTCCACAAACATCAGCCGTTCGAACTTTTCGTCGGGCGTGACGCCGTCCAGATAGGGCCCCAGCGCTTCCTGCGTCGCCAGTCGTTTGGAGCGCAAGGTGAAGGCGGCAACCAAATCGTCATGGCTCATATGCTTGCCCACGCCCAGAACGACGCGATTGGCGAGCTGGCGCAGCGCCTTCAGTTCCTCCACCAGCGAGGCGGGGCAAAGCCGGCGGTTCGCTTTGAATTCGGCAATGATGCGGCCGGCGATGGCGGTGCGGGCTTCCGGCAATTCGTCCTTGGCAAAGCTGGTGGTCAGGGCAGCCAGCCCTTGCGCCGCCCCGCCGGGGGTGGCCACCATTTGCGGCTTGCCCAGAAACAACTCGACCAGATTGGCCAGTGACTGCGCCAAAGTTTCTGCCGGCCCCAGCAATTCGCGCAAGGCCGCCGATCCGGCCAGTATTTCCGCGATCACCGCATCAACCGCCGACAGCAGCAGCTTGCGGGGATTTTCCTCCGCCGGCGCCTTTTCCATCAGAGCGATCAGGCGGAAGACTTTTTCGTCCCAGTTCCCGGCGGGTTTGAGATAGCGCGCCACCGCGCCGTTGAAAACATAAGGCCCGGCGGCATTGTCCGCCAGCTTCTGCGCCAGGGCGGCGAAATCTTCCGCCTCGAGTTCGGGAAACAGGCCCGCCCGCTCGTCGCGATAGACTTTCTGGATCGCCTTTTCGCTCAGGTCGTTCAGCGTCTTGACGATCTGCTGCACCGGCTGGCCGGTGGTGGCGGCCTGGGCCACCGCCACCTTTTGAATCGCATGCTGATAAAGCGTGCCGGTGGCTTCCAGCTTTTCCAACAGGTCGGCCCGGTGCAGCAACTCCGTCACCGTCACTTTTTTCCGGGCGAGAAAATCCGACAGCAGCCGGCCGATAACGGAACGGGCGTGATAGGAATAAAGATCGTCCGGCTTGAAGCAGGGCAGGGCATTGGGCGCGTCTTCCGCCTTGACGTCCACCTTCACCTTGTTGAGGCCATCCTCGAATATCTTCAGGCTGAGAAAATCGCCGGTCTCATCGTTATAGGTCTCCTTCACCACCTTGACGCCGGCGGCGGGCTTTTCGCCTTTCATCAGCTCCTGCGCCATCTTGATGGCACCGTCGCGCGAGGTGGAAGCTTCATGCAGCGTCCAGCCGCCCTTGGGGCCAATTCGCCGGAAAACCTCATAATGGATTTGAGCCGCCATGGGCGGAAGTTTGCGGCTTTGCGCTTAAACATGGGTTAAGCGTGTTGGGGCTGACGTTTGAGGAATTCCCTCTCCCCTTGTGGGAGAGGAAGAAAAATCATTGGGTTAGCGGAGCGCAGCGACGCTCAACCCAGTGATTTTTCAGGTGAGGGGTGAGTAGGAGCCAACCCCTCACCTAGCAAAATCCAAGCACTTGGCTCGCTCGCGCTTCGCCAAGTACAGGATTTTGCGTCGTCGCCACGCTGTCGCTAGCGACCCCACAAGGGGAGAGGGATCTAATCCAAGTGACAGATGTGGTCCGCCTAGCGATGCAATGGACACTCAGGATCGCGGGGCAGTGCCACGTTGCGAAACCGCGTCGTTAACGCTTCGTAAATCAGCAGACGCCCGGCCAGGCTGGTCCCGAAGCCGGCGATCTCCTTCAGCACTTCCAATGCCTGCAGCGAGCCCATCACCCCGGCCGCCGCCCCCAGTACCCCCGTTTCCGAACAGGAAGGCGCAGATCCGGCCGGCGGCGGAGCGGAAAACAGGCAGCGATAGCAGGGCGAGATGCCGTCATGGGCCTTGAAGACGGCAAGCTGGCCTTCAAACTCGGTCACCGCCGCCGAGACCAGCGTCTTGCCGGCGGCGAAGGCCACGTCATTGACCAGAAAGCGGGTGGCGAAATTGTCCGAACCGTCGGCGATGATGTCATAGGGTGCCAAAAGGGCGGCGGCATTCTCGGCCGTCAGCCGCACGGCATGCGGCCGCACCGTCACGCCGGGATTAAGCCCGGTCAGCGCCTCCGACCCCGCTTCGGCCTTGCGCCGCCCGATGTCCGCTGTGCGATAGAGAATCTGCCGCTGCAGATTAGACAGGCTGACGGCATCGTCATCCACCAGCCCGATCACCCCCACCCCGGCCGCCGCCAGATAAAGTGCCAGCGGGCTGCCCAGCCCCCCGGCCCCCAGCACCAGCACTTTGGCGGCGCGGATGCGGGCCTGGCCTGGCCCGCCCAGTTGCCGCAGCACCAGATGGCGGGCGTAACGCTCCAGTTCCTCATCGCTCAGGGCCATGGCTTTCCATAAGCCAAATATCCCCCTTCTCGCCATGGGCGGGCCCCGGGTCCGCGCGAAGCGCGGCCCAGGAAAAACCTCACGCCCCGCCCAGCCAGGGCCAGAGGCACGGTACATACGAATTAAATCAATCGCTTACCGCGCAGCAAAGGGTGCAGCATAAGTGCGGATGCTGCACCCTTTGATGCAGCAAAAGCCGCAGCAAAAAAAGGCTTGGCTCTGGCTAAGACCGACGGGCGTGACACAGTCATAGGGACTAGTTCCATTCCTTAAAACGTAATAAGCTGCGTTATATTAAGTCCTGTGCTGGTTCTCATTTTCGGGGGTGTCCCATGCGCAAATGTCTTTTTATCGGCGTCGCTTTTCTCCTCGCACTGTCCGGCGCCGCGATTGCTGCCACTGCGACGGCCAGCGATGGCTGGTATCGGGTGCGCGGCTATGCGCGCTGGCCGGCGGTGCCGTTCGAAATCGGCACCGGCGCCACAACGGGCATGATGGGCAAGGCGGCAGTTTATTTTTCCGGCGATGCCGGCTGGGCCACGGTGCGCAACAGCCAGGCAAAATACGGCGCCCTGCAACAGAACATTCCGCTTGCCGCCTGGCGCGGCAAGCGCCTGCGCTTGACGCTGCGCCTCAAGGATGACGGCGACGCCCGCGCCTGGGTTTCTCTCAACATCAGCGACAACGACCGCAGCTCCGTCCGCGCCGAGACTCAGCGCAATGACCTGGGCAGCAGCGTGTGGCAAAGCCATCAATTCGTGCTGGACGTGCCGGCCGATGCCAACAATCTTTTCCTCAGCTTCGGCCTCACCGATGAAGGCAAAGTCTGGGCTGATGATCTGCGGCTTGAAGCCGTGAGCACCGATGTGCCGGTCACGCCCAGCGAAATCATCAGGCCGCGGGCCTATGGCAGCAATTCCTGGCTGGACAGCATTGACTGGTCGCCCACCGGTTACGACTCCTTCTATTATGGCACCGTCGGCACCTATTAGGCACAGCCTCAATTTCCTCTCCCCTTGAGGGAGAGGACGCAAAATCCTGTACTTGGCGAGCATGAGCGAAGCCAAGTACTTGGATTTTGCTAGGTGAGGGGTCCGTTCCTATAATATCAACTCACCCCTCACTTGAAAAATCACTGGGTTGAGCGTCGCTCAACCGCTCCGCTAACCCAATGATTTTTCTTCCTCTCCCACAAGGGGAGAGGAAGAAACTAACTTAGGTCCAAATGTTGGTTGCGATTGGACCTACCCCCGGTCGGCAAGCGCCTCGGCCAGCTTCTTCGGCGCCACGGCGCGGTAGCTTTCCGTCACCCAATGCTGCAACAAATCCAGCGGCGGCTTATGCCTGCCCTCAAAACTGGCCGAGACCCAACCGCTCTTGCCCAGACCATAGGCGGTGGGCTGGGTAAAGGGATATCCCAGCGCGAACTCTTTCGACTGCGGCAGCTTCACCGATAGGGACAGTGTGCCCTGGCTGCTGCCGATAAAAAGAAAAACCTTGCCGCGCACCTTGATGGCAGTTTCGCCCCAGGGATGCTCCTCCACCGCTTCGGGAAAGGAGAGGGCAAAGCGCGGCAGCGCGGCATAAGGACCAGCGGCTGATTTTTCCTTCGCCGCCTTGCGGACCGTTTTCTTCGTCTTCTTCTTTTTTGCCGCCAAGGTCAGGCTTTCCGGTAAACCCACACCCGCGCCGGCGGCATGTTGGCCCAACAGAACGCCGCCTGCGCGACGATGTGTCCGTCAGGCGGTGTCACCGGCGCATGCAGGCCATAGGAAAATTGGATGAAGGAGGCGCCCGGCATCAGCCGCGCCGCCACGCCGTCCAGCAGCCGGTGGCGCATCTCCATGGGAAAATTCAGCAGCGGCAGGCCGGAGACGATGGCGGCATAAGGTTCGCGGTGGCCCAGAGTCCTGTCGAGATCAAAGGCATCGCCCTCGATCACCCGCATGGCCGGCCAGCGCGCCTTCAATCCGGCGGAGAAATCGCCGTCATATTCCACCGCCGTCAGCCGTTCGGCCCCGACGCGGGCCACAAGGGCGCCGGTAATGGCCCCGGTGCCCGGTCCCAGCTCCAGCACTGACCCCCCTTTTTCAACCAAGTCCAGCCTGATCTGGGCGGCCATCGCCTTGGCCAGTTGCGGGCCGGACGGCGCCACCGCCCCGACATTCTTCGGCCGCGCTGCCAGGGCGCGAAGGAAACGAAACTGATCGGAAACAAAGCTCATGGGGGCGGAAGTTTGCGGGAAAATTCCCTTCTTGTCATCCCGGGCGCACCGCAGCACAAAGTGATGCGGTGCTGACCCGGGACCCATCGTGCCGCTTGCGAGATGGGTCCCGTGTCTGCAGCGCACCGTTTCACGCTGCGCCGCGCACGGGATGACAATGGAGGTGGCTTCGCCGCCTACGGCGAACCGCTCTTCACCCAAAACTCCTTCAGCTTCGCCATAAAGCCTTCAGCTTCGGGCTGGCTGCCGCTTTGGGCTTCGCCTTCGAATTCGCGCAGCAATTCCTTCTGCCGCTTGCTGAGCTTGACCGGCGTTTCCACCGCGATCTCGACATAAAGATCGCCCTTCTGGCCCGAGCGCAGCACCGGCATGCCCTTGCCGCGCAGCCGGAATTGCCGCCCCGGCTGGGTGCCTTCCGAAATCGCCACCTTGGCGCGGCCGCCGTCCAAAGTCGGCACTTCGATGGTCCCGCCCAGGGCCGCGGTCACAAAACTGACGGGCGCACGGCAATGCAGATCATGGCCGTCGCGCTGGAAGATGGGGTGCTGCGCCAGCGACAGGAAAATATAAAGGTCGCCGCTGGGCCCGCCATTCATTCCCGCCGCCCCTTCGCCGGAAAGGCGAATGCGGGTGCCTTCCTCGACACCGGGCGGAATGTCCACATTCAGCGTCCGCTCCTTCTGCGTCAGACCGGCGCCGCGACAGGCCTTGCAAGGTTTGCGAATGATCTTGCCGGTGCCGCGGCAGCCGGTGCAGGTGCGCTCCACCGTGAAGAAGCCTTGGGACGCCCGCACCCGGCCATTGCCGTTGCAGTGCGGGCAGGTCTCGGGGCTGGTACCCGGTTCGGCGCCGCTGCCATGGCAGGGTTCGCAGGCAACTTGCGTCGGCACCTTGATCTCGGCGCTGCGGCCGCGAAAGGCTTCCTCCAGCGTAATCTCAAGATTGTAGCGCAGGTCCTGGCCGCGATTGGAGCGCTTGCGCCCGCCGCCCATCATCTGGCCGAAAATATCCTCAAAGACATCGGCAAAGCCCCCGGCCATGTCGCCGAAGGGATTGCCGCCGCGGGCGCCGGCGCCCATGCCGGCCTCGAAGGCGGCATGGCCAAAGCGGTCATAGGCGGCGCGCTTCTGATCGTCCTTCAGAACGTCATAGGCCTCGTTGATTTCCTTGAACTTGACTTCGGCGCTGTGGTCGCCCGGATTCTTGTCCGGGTGGAATTTCATCGCCAGCTTGCGATAGGCCGATTTCAGCACATCGCCATTGGCGCCCTTGGCCACTTCCAATGTCTCGTAATAACAGCGCTTGGTACTCATGCGTCAGGCCTTCAGCCGCTCCAGCATCTGGGCAATGCGGCGGCTTCGTGTGTCGGGCTTCCTGGCTTCGCCAATCCAGCGCAGATATTCATTTCTGTGTGATGGCGGCAGGGCCGAAAAGATTTTCCCGGCGGCCTTGTCGCCCGCCAGCGCCGACTGAATATCGCCCGCGACCGTCTTTGCCACGCCCCATGCTCCAAAAACAAACGGCCCTTCGCGTTTTCCGCGAAGGGCCGCCACGCCTTACTTCTTGTCGTCCACTTCCTCAAAGTCGGCATCCACGACATTGTCGTCGCCGCCTTTCGGTGCCTCGCCTTCCGGCGCCGCGCCGCTGGCTTCGCCGGCCGCCTGCTGCGCCTTGTACATGGCCTCGCCCAGCTTCATCGAAGCCTGGGCCAGGGCATTGCTCTTGGCCTTGATGTCTTCGACATCATCGCCTTTCAGTGCTTCCTTCAGCGCCGCGGACGCGGTCTCGATGGCGCTCTTTTCATCGGCACCGACCTTGTCGCCATGCTCGCCAAGTGCCTTCTCGGTGGAATGGACCAGCGCGTCGCCCTGGTTGCGGGCTTCGACCAGCGCCTTGCGCTTTTCATCCTCGGCCTTGTTGGCTTCGGCGTCCTTGACCATCTTCTGGATGTCGGCTTCCGACAGGCCGCCCGATGCCTGAATGCGGATCTGCTGCTCCTTGCCGGTGGCCTTGTCTTTGGCGGTGACGCTGACAATGCCGTTGGCATCAATGTCGAAGGTGACTTCGATCTGCGGCACGCCGCGCGGCGCCGGCGGAATGCCCTGCAAATCAAAGCGGCCCAGGGACTTGTTGTCTTGCGCCATCTCGCGCTCGCCCTGGAAGACGTTGATGGTCACGGCGGTCTGGTTGTCTTCCGCGGTGGAGAAAATCTGGCTCTTCTTGGTCGGGATGGTG
>JAFAVT010000328.1 GCA_019242275.1 Alphaproteobacteria bacterium | reverse complement strand
CGGCGGAATGAAGGGCGTGCTCTCTTCCTCGGCGCCATCCACCGCAACATCGAGAAACTGGCCGTGCCAATGCAGTTGCTCGGGTGAATCGGTGTCATTGTGAATGTCCACCACCACGCGCTTGCCCTCGCTCAAGCGCAACAACGGCCCGGGAAATTGGCCGTTATAGGTTTTGGTCGCCACGGCGGCATCGGGGCCCAGATCAATGATGGACTGTCCGATGCGAAGAACATGATCGGCCCGTGCGCCGGCAACGGGCCCGCGCCCTGCCCCCGAAACATTCGGTGCGGGCTTCATCTGCGCGGTCGCGGGGCTGGGCATCGTCATCCAACCGCTTGGTGCCAGAGCGGCGCCGCTCACTTGCAGGAATGTGCGGCGATCCCACCTTCCGCCCGATCTTGTCCGCATGCCCATCCCCGGCGAATCGCAGGGCAAGTATAGCCGAACGGCGCGGCGCCGATTTGGGAAAGCCTGGCGGCGCGTTGGTTAAACCGGCGCAATCCTAATGCACAAGCACCGGATTGGTGCCGGTGCCGGTTTTCTGCAACGCGATCTGGGCGCTGGTAGAGGCGTCGGTCCTGCCATAGACATTGAGGACCGAATTGTCGCCCGGAAGAATGAAGTCGGCGAGGATGCAGCCGGTGTTCAAGGTAATCTGCGAGCCGCTGCCGATATCCATCTCCTGGCCGACCAGATAGATAATCCCACTGCTGTTGATGGCGACGTTTTCGAAGTCGCTTTTGTTGGCGAAATTGCAGTTACCCCCAGCGCAGGAAGATTGGTCGAGATAGAAAAGAAAGTCGGAAAACTGTCCGGCATTTTCATTGGGCGTGATATTGAAGACGACATTCTTCAGCGTCAGCCCGGCCTGGTGGCCGGTGAACAGGAAGGTCACGCCCTGGGCATTGATGGTCACATTGCTGTTGCCCTGGCCCTGTGCCTGCAAGTCGCCGCCGCTGATAATATAAACACCAGGGTTGAAGGTGACATTGCTGATGTTCTGAAGCTGAAGCCCGCCGCAGTAAGTGCCGGGATTCAAGGTCTGGCCGTTGGTCGTCACGCGCATGCCGGTATAGGTGCAGGTGGAAGCAGAAGCCGGCATCGCATAATTGGCGAAGGGATCGGGGAAGAAGGTGCAGGTCGGATCCTTGGCCGGCAGGATGTCGCCGAAATGGATGTCGCCGACGAAGCAATTATCGCCGTTGGTGGAATGAATATAAGAGGTATTTCTCGCCTCTACCGCGTCCCAGTTCTGGGTGTTTACCTGCACCATGCAATTGTAAAAATTGATCTGGGCCGTGTCGGTGGTTTTCAAAGTGTGGTTGCTGGCGGGCGAGGTCACCATCACACAGACTTCCCAGCGCTTGCCTTCCATTTTCGCCGTGGCGGTGCCTGACACCGGGATCGTCTCAAAGCCCCCGGCCTTGAGGAACTGGGTGTTATAGGTGCCGGAGGCGGAAACGGTCGCCGACAGGGCGTTGGCATCGTAACTCGCCGTCACCGAAATATTGGCCACATCACCTTCGGTGAAGGAGGCATTGAACCATTTTTGCGCCGCCGCCTGGATATCGCTGGACGACATCTGGGAGCCATTTTTCGCCAGATACAGCGCCGCGCTGTCGAGCGCCGACTGCATCGAGACATTGCTTTTTGCGGCTGAGGCGAAATCCACGCCCGCGCCCACCGCGCCGACCAGCGGCAGCGCCGCCAACCCGAACCAGACGGCAAAATTGCCGTTCTGGATGCGAAGAAAGCTTCGCAGAAGCTGCAAGAACGTCCCGTTCCGGCAATCGCGCATCAAGGCACACTCCGATGCGTCTAACTACGGGATGCGGTTTAAGATTTCGTTATGACCTCTTCCTCGTGCAAACGCTAACTAACAAAGGATATTAGCGATGCATTTACCTTAACAACGCTAAAACGGAAGGATGATCCGGTTTCAGACAGGCAGGATAGCGGAGGGGCGCGTGCCGTCCTTCAACATCAGGCGATTTGTCGGCACGGCAATCGCGCTAACTCTGTCCGCGCTGGCGGCCTACATGACCCATAACCTGATGAAGCCGAAACCCGCCGTTCCCGCCATCGTCCGTGCTGCGGGGCCTGTGGTCGAAAACCAGCAAGTTCTGGTCGCCGCGCAGGATATCGCCTTCGGCAAACGCATCGCCGCCGAAGACCTCACCTGGCAAGCCTGGCCCAAGGCAAATCTTTCGCCCCGCTATGTCATGCAAAGGACCGGCGTCAACGCCATGACCCCCATGATTGGGGCCATAGCCCGCTCCTCCTTTGTCAAAGGAGAGCCGATTTTGGACCAGAAACTTGCCCACCCCAAAGGCGGCTATATGTCTTCGCTGCTGCCGGCCGGAATGCGGGCAGTCGCGATCACAACCACGCCGGAAACCAGCGTGAATGGCTTCATCATGCCGGGCGACTTTGTAGACGTGATCGTCACCAGTTCCGAGAAAAAGGACGGCGCGGATTTTTATTCCGGCATGAAGGTTCTTTCGGCCGTTCAGGTTCTGGCCATTGACGACAAGGTCAGCGCCCAGACCAACGCCAACAGCATGCCGGGGCGTACCGCCACATTGGCGCTGAACGACGCTCAGGCCCAGGCGCTGACAACCGCCCAGCGGCTGGGCACCCTCTCGCTGGTCCTGCGCAGTTCAGGCGAAGACGATGCCCAGGAAAAGACCACGGAAAGCTGTGACACGCGCCTGGGCCACCGCTACGAAGTCCGCATCATTCGCTACGGGATCGCTCTCCCGCAAGTGAACAAGGCCCGGCCCTGCTAGGCCACTTTATACGCGCGGAATCTGGGTTACGGTGCGCGGCGTCGAATAGGCGCTGCGGGTGAGCGTAATAGTGCCGGCGACCTGCACCGTTGTTGGGGACTGATAGGGATAAGACACTTCGGCCAGAATGACACTGCCGCCGGCGGGCAGCACACCGGCCGGTACGGTCATCGGCGTGTTTACGGCATAACCGGCCCCGCTGCTGCTGTCGCTCCAAGCCACCTTGCCGCCGCCATGACCGTCATCAACAATGCTGGTGAGGGTAATGCGGCATCCAGTGGTGGGATAGGGATAGAGGATCGTATTGACGGCGGCGAAAATGTTGCTTTCATCCGAATTGGCGATCTGGCTGGCCTGGGCCGTCAAATCCGCCGCGGTGCCCGCCATCAATTTCACGTCCGAAGCGCATTGCAGCATGCTGGAAAGCTCGATGGTGCCGAAGAACATGGCGATCAGGACGGGCGCGATCATGGCAAACTCGACCGCCGCCACCCCCTCGCGGTTCGCCAACAGCCTTTTGCAACGTCCAGACATCAATAGGGCTCGTTGCGGAAGGCGGCGCTGGCCACCAGCAAATGGGAATTGTTGGCCATGTTGACCAGAAACGGCGTCAGCAGTGGCGTCATCACCGGCCAGGAATAGGTGGCGCGGACAAGAACAATCTGCGCCGAGCCGCCCGGGCTGTAATTCTGCAGATTCGTATTGATGGTGCCATCCGGATTGAGCGGATTGGCATAGGATGCCGTTGAGAAATTCGCAAAGTTCTGCACATCAACCTGCAATTCAGCGCCGCAACTGAGCAGCGACGTGAAATTGCCGCAGATGCGGGCGCGAAAATCCGACGCCGAAAGATTGCCGCTTTGCGCCTGGCCGGTGCGGATCAAGCGGGCGCTTTGGCTGACGGCGTTCTGCAAGGTTGACTGGGCCAGAAAGATGATGCCGACTTCGAAAACCCCGAAAACAAGAATAAGGAAGACCGGCGTGATCATGGCGAACTCGACCGCGGTGACGCCCGAAGACGATCCGAACCCAAAGGCGGCGAGCCGGCGGCGAAGGCGGCACAATAGTCTATTCGGTCCGCGTTTCATCTGGCTTCGGACAGGAAGAAAGCCGTTATATTCTATTTTATTCTTTCTTAACGCCTGGTGCATACCGCGGATTCGGCAAATGAGCCGGGACAATTTCTCATTCAACATTAACCATCGGCCCATAGATTTTTGGCGCAGAACAAGCCTTTGGCCGTTGCGGCCCGGAGCAAGACCCAACCCATGTCGCTGCTGGAAGCCTCTTCGTGTGAAATTGATGTCACCACCGGCCTTGCCATCCGGGAATGGTCAGCCCTTGTCGTGGATGATGTAAGGGCGATGCGGGCCATCGTGCGCTCGATCCTGCGGGGGCTTGGCATCCCTGAAATCAAGGAAGCCTCCTGCGGCGAAACTGCCCTGCAAATTCTGGAGGGGCAGCGCGTGGACCTGGTGATTACAGATCTTGTCATGCAGCCCATGGACGGCTTAGAGCTAACGCGAAAAATCCGTACCCCCGGCAACCCCTTTGCTTTTGTCCCGGTTTTGATGATTTCAGGCTGCCACGATGAGGCCAGTATCAAGACCGCCCTGTCGGCCGGCATCACCGATTATCTGATCAAGCCGCTGACCCCAATCGGGCTGGCGCGCAAACTGAACAGCCTGGTGCTGCGCCCCCGCCCCAATGTGCGCTTGAAAAACTATTGGGGGCCGGACCGCAGGCGACGGAAAGTTTCCGTCCGTCACGACCGGCGTGGCCTGGTTGGCCTGGATTGACCACAAAGCCGCTGGGGACGGGTGTTCAGCCCGCCCCTTTTTGCGCGTGTGTTAGCCGGCCGATGTCGCGGTCGCCGCGCCCGCGGCCGAGCAATAGCCGCCGGCGGTGGCGCCGGTCAGGTCGGTCCGGCCATTTACATAAGCCGTGCGGTTGACATGGCCGTCCCAGCCGGGCTGGTTGGACGCCACGCTGGAATAAATCACCTTGCCGCCGGCAACCGAGGCATTGGCGCGGCCGGTCGCTGTCAGGCAATAGACGACTTCGCCGGCGGAAGGGCCGGCCGTCGCCACAATGGCGCTGATGGCATAGTCGAAGTGCCCGTCTTTGGGCAGTTGGATCTGCGGCACGATGGTCGAAATCTCGGTGGTACCGCTCAGGTCAGGAGTCGCGGCTGTGCCGGTGACAGCAGCTTGGATGGCCGCGGCGGTCTGCTGCGTTGACTGGGCATAGCCGGCGATACCGGCCGTGATGGTGGCGGCATCCTGGCCGATCTCGGCGGTCGAGCTGGTGCGGATATAGGAAAAGACACGCGGAATACCGATCGCGGCCAAAATGCCGATGATGGTGACCACGACCATGAGTTCAACGAGGGTAAAGCCCCTCTGGGCGTTGTTCGTGCGCATCAATGCCTCCGTAACCCGAAAGACATTAGGCCGCAGACTTTAAGAATGGCTTATTTCGATGGTGAAAGCTTTGTGAGGCTCAAGGAGAGCTCTGGCTGGATTAACCAGAGAATTTAGAGCTTCCAGCATCCAACAGAGGGGAACACTTCTTGCTTCTATCCCGGTCATGGAAAAATCTTTGGCCCTAAATCCGTCCTCTGTACCGGGCGGCATCGCCTTTCCGGCCGCCGGCGGGATACGCCCGGAAAAACTGTTCCGCTATGGCACATCGCTGGTAGGAACCGGAATGGTATCGGCCATCCATTTTGGCCTGTCCTATTTTTCCTTTCGGGTCCTCAGCGCCTCCGATTTCGGCTTGCTGTCCTTTGCCATCGTCCTTTCGGCGCTTTGCATGAGCGTTGCCGGTGCCCTTTTTGGGGCTCCCCTCTCCACCCATGCCGCGAACGACGATGCCTCGCGCGCGTCACTCTACACCTGGAGCGCAGCGGCCACCTGCGCTGCTTTCTTTGCCTGTAGCGGCCTTTCATTGATTGCCGGAGCTTCGCTCCTGGCCGCTGGCCTTTTTGGTCTTTACAGCGCTGCCATGTTCTTGCGGGCGACCAGCCGCTTTAGCGGTTATGCCCAGAACGCCGTGAATGCCGTGCTGGCTTCCGATCTGATCTATTCGGCGATCGTGCTTGCGGGCTTATCTGCGCTGTTTTGCGCGGGATTGCTGGAATTGCCCCTGTTCGCGGCAGTGCTTTTTGCCGGCGCTGCCGGCTCCACCCTTGTGGCAGCGCCCGATTTTCTCTGGGCCCATATCCCTGCCCTGTGCCGGCCGCAATTTTCGGCCTATCGCCAATTGTGGCGCCGCACCACACGCTGGACCTTGCTGGGCGTGGTGACGTCAGAACTGTCTTCCAATGCCTATGCCTATGTCGTCACCTTTTTCGCCGGTGCCGGCGCTTTTGGCCTGCTTTCGCTGGGGGCGATGCTGGTGCGCCCCATCAACCTCGTCTCCAAAACCCTTGGCGACATGGAATTGAGCAAGGCACGCACCATGATTTCCCGTGGCGCCAAGGATGAGGCGGCGTTCCTGGGGAAAAGGCTCGGCTTCATCAATGCCGGTGTCTGGATGGCTTCGGCGCTGACCACCGCTTTCCTGCTCGCTTTTTTCCCGGAAATTCTGGTGCGGGATCATTTCGACAAGCTCTCGGTTAGCCTGGTAGCTGCTATCTGGTTCACCATCATGCTTGTTCGCATTGCGCGAACGTCACAATCGCTGCTGCTTCAGGCTTGCGGCGCCTTCGAACCGCTGGCGCGCCTCGGCCTGACCACCAGTATCATATCGCTGACGCTCTCGGGCGCTCTGCTCTGGCTGATGGGGCCCGTGGGCGCCCTGTTCGGCATCCTGCTCAGCGACATCGGCTTCGCGGCGCGAGTCGCAAAATTGGCAAGAATTTATGCGTCGTTGCCCGAGGCCGGCTGTATGGAAGGTCAGGAACATTTTGGGCGCCGGACCAGGGCCAATCGCATGCTGCTGAAAAGCTTGGGCAAGGGGTGGCAGCACCGGACCTTCGATCTGGAGAATGGCCGGGTTTGCAAGCGCACGCGCAATGTCATTTCCCTAGGGCTGGAGCTTCTGCGCGCCAAGCCTTTTGACCGGCCCCTGCAAAGCAGCAATCTCATTGCCGAAATTCTCCATCTTCGGCGCTCCACGCGGCACTCGCTGGAAGAACTCTCCCGGCGCCGCGACGACATTCCCGCCGCGCTGCTGGGAAACCCCGTCTATCTGGCGGATGGTTCCTATGAACAGGACAAGGTCGTGACACTGCGAAGCTATTTCGACAGCCACGACATTGCCGAAGGCAAGAAGGTGATAGACGCCTATGTGGCGTTTGTGCTTACGGGCTGGCGTCTGGGCTTTGGCGATCCGGGCTTCGACTTTGCCTTGAATAACGGGGTAAACAGCGCGGGCAATATCGTGCAAATTGATCTGGGCGAGATTTCCTTTTCCAAGGATGTGATTGTCGAGGCGGTGCGCAAGCAGCATTGGCTGTTGCAGAACTCCCTCGCCCGGATTTTGACCAATCCTGAACTCAAGCGCCATTTCGAAGAACAGATGGCGGCAAAGATCACGGTGGCGGCGGTGCATGAAAACTGGCCGGCCGCCGGTTGATCCCGGGCTTGCGGTTTCTGGAGCCGCTTTGGGCTAAATGGATTTCTCACCATCTCCATGGGCGGGCTTGACCCGCCCATCCAACTTCGTGCCCCGTGATGGAAAGTTGGATGGCCGGCTCGGAGGCCGGCCATGGCGAAATTAAGAAATAACTTGCACCAGCGTAAAGTGAAACAGCTCTAACCAATTGCTAAGCCGCGCTGGTACGCAGTTTCCCGATTTGGAATATCATTTGAAAAAAAGCCCGGCGTGGGGCGCGCCGGGCGGACAGTTGGAGACATTACGAAGGGACCGCTTTCATCCTCGCAACCGCCATGCCACGGAACTTTGTTTCGCCGTCTCAACCCACAAGCTGCCCGGCATCAGTGCAGATTCTTGATCATCAGCCGGTCCGCCACGGAAAGCGGCGCGCAGCGATCAATAAAGTCGGCATGCTGGCCGCACTTGACCATGACATCGGCAATTTCCTGCGCCACCTGGCGCGGAACGCTGCAGGCAATGACCGTCCGCGGCCCGCTGGCGGTTTCAAAGCGCAGAAGCAAATTCATCGGCGCTTCCGGTGACAGGCTGCGGCCGAGATCCTCGACATAGCGGTCCTTCTCCGTTTCCGCCCTGTTTTCAAGTTCGAGTTCCATCCGGTGTCTCCTTCGGCTGCGTGTTTCACAACCGGGAAAACCCGTCAAAGGTTCCCTAGGGCTGGCTCAAGAAGGCGCCGGAGGCCGGAAATTACAGGGATTTCCGGCTCTGGAGGCCACCTTGTGCCGCTTTGGCTTGAATTATTTGGCGTTGTTTCGCAGTTTGGACGCGGTGGCGCATTCTTCCATCACGGTGAAGTATTTCTGCACCCCGTCCGCCCCAACGATGAAGGGATTTTCTTCTCCAGCTTCGCGCTTCACCGCCACCAGCCGCGCCCTGGTATAGGCATTGTCGTATTCGCTGTGGTTGGAGAGGATCACACTGGCGCCGGCATCCTTGGCCGCCTGGGCAATGCGCTTCTGCGAATCAATATACTCATCCCAACGGGCAGCGTTGCTGCCGAAGGCGCCGGTGAGGGTCCCGCCGGAATAAGCCACCATCACGGTCTTGCCCTTGTCCTTGACCGGGAAGACGTAAGACAGCGTGCCGACCGTGTGCCCCGGCGTGAAGATGATATTCACGGTGGTATCACCCAAGGTGAGCTTATAGCCCTCTGGCCCGACCGAGATGTCGCCGGGACCGCGCTTGGGCACACCACCCGCCGCTTCCGCCGGCCGTTTCAGCGTATCTTCCCAGTCCGGCCCGCCCATGATGACCTTGGCGCCATACTTGCTTTGCAGCGTGGCAACGCCCTGGTCATGATCGCCATGGGCATGGCTGAGGATGACATACTTTATCTGCTTGGGATCGAGCTTGAGTTTTTTCATGCCGTCCAGGATTTCCGGCTGCGTTGCCCAGGCAAAGTTGGTGTCAATGATGATGATGCCGGCGCTGGTCTTCAGCGCCCAGGAGGAATGCTGGCGCGTGCCCAGCCAATAGAGATTGTCGAACACCTTATAAGGTGAGGCATACCAAGTGGCGCGGTCCGGTGCCGGGCGCGGCGCCAAAAGGCCGGTCAGCGCGGGATTGGCACCACGGGCGGCACCCGGGGCTGCCGCGCCGCGTCCGCCGGGGGCCCCGGCCCGGCCGCCGCCAGGCCCGCCACCGGGCAGACAGAGATTCATGAAGGTACCGCGAAATTCGAGCCCGGCGGCCGCCTTGGCAGCGGCGATATGGGCATCAATCTCGCTGGGCGCGGCAGGCTGGCCGCCGGCGCCCGTGCATAGCGCAACGGCGGCGCTGCTGATGATCAGAAAGGCGCGAATTCTCATGATTTTCCCTCCAAGATTGTTTGATGCCGGTCTCTCCGCCGGTTTGCTGCGAAATCAGAACTCCACATTTCGGCGACGCGAGCGCTGAACCGCAGCGCTTCAAATCATCTGCCGAGATGCAAAGCTTCCCGCAATATCGGCCGGTTTGGCCCCCAATTCAACAGTCCAGGTTATCAGACAATACCATCGCGCTCGAGCGAAATTGCTGCGGCGCCCAGGCGTCACGCCTGCAATCCGAAAAGCCAATGAGAAGAATAAAACGGTTGCATGTCCAGGCAATGGGGGTTTGACGTGTTTCCCGGGTTGCCAAGTGCCTCGGGCGAAAATATAACTCAGACAAATACCGAACCGGCGCATAAACTTCGGTTCGTCTTTACCGCGGCGAGCAGTTGGGGGCGCCGTGGCGCCGCAAACCTTCAGGGCGCGGCGGCGATTCCCATGCGTACATTCTAAATGGGGCCGGCGATCTTCCTTCCCGGTCTCGGGCCTCCCTGGCCATCCTTGCCCCCGTTTGTCTCGCGATAAACGGGGGCTTTTTTTCCAAGCGGCTTTACAGCCCCGCGGCCACGTGGGCAGGCTAGCCTGACAAAAAGAATGGTTTGGGGAGGATGGAATGAATTTGTGGAATCGCCGGTCTGCGCTTGGCGGCATCAGCAGCGCGGCCATGGCGGGGTTATGGCTGCCGCCCTCGGCGGAAGCGCTGGGGCTGCCGGAAGACAAGATCAAGGTCATTCGCTATTACGGCAATGCGGTTGACACCGCCGGCCGCGGCGGCCAGCCGATGGTCAACCAGTCCACCAATGTCGTCATCATCGAGACCCAGTCGGGCGTGAAGGGCATTGGTGAAGGCGGTGAGCCGCGCACCATGGAGGAAAGCGCTTCCATGCTGATCGGGCTGGACCCCTACCGGATAGACAATCTCTGGCAGCGCATGATGCGGGGCTATTTTTACCCCGCCGGGCGCGAAAAGCTTCACTCGCTTGGCGCCCTCGACCTGGCGCTGTGGGACCTCAAGGGCAAGGCGCTGGGCGTGCCGGTCTGGCAATTGCTGAGCGGCAAATCGCGTGACTATGTTGAGCTATATTCCACCGCCTATCCCCGCCCGACACCTACCGCCACCATCGGCGATACCGCCAAGGCCTGCCGCGACGCCGGCTTTCGCGTCTATCGCAGTGCCGCCGATATTGGCGGTGGCCGGGAGGTTGACCGCTTCAACCTGGTCCACAGGCTGTTCGATGATTGCACCGCCATGCAAAAAGCGGCGGGCGATGGTGGCTGGGCCCTGGATTTCCACACCGAACTCGACCCGCCCGACGCCATGCGGCTTTGCCAGTTGATCGAGGACGCGCATCTGGCGCCTTATTTCTGCGAAGACCTGATCCGCAGCGAGAATGTGGACGCCTATCAGACCATCCGCCAGCGCACCAAGCTGCCGATCGCGGTGGGCGAACAGTTCGGCTACAAATGGGACGTCAACACCCTGATTGAGCGGCAACTGATTGATTATGCGCGCGTCACCCTGCCCAATGTCGGCGGCATCAGCGAGTTCATGAAAATCGTGGCCATGGCCGAGACCCACTATGTCGGCATGATCCCGCATTTTACCGGCCCGATTTCGGAAGCGGCGCTGGTGAACTGCCTCACCGCCACCTCGGTGCCCGCCATCATGGAAATGCTGGGCAATGGCAGCCGCGCCTGGCCCTATTTGCCCAAAGTCTATGACTTCAAGAACGGCAAGCTGTGGCCCAATGACCGGCCCGGCCTGGGCGTGGAAGTTGATGTCAGCAAGCTGACCCGGCTGGGTGAATACACCACCTACCGCGCCGGTAATTTGCTGAACCACCGGCCGGACGGCTCCTTCACCAATTGGTAGAGTGATTTTTATGCGCAGTGTTTCGACCATCCCGTCGTCGGGCCGGCAGCTCTTGCTGTACGGGGCGCTGCTGGCCGCCGCGCTTATGCTTCCGGGCAACGCCAACTCTGCCGGCTCTAGGCTGCAAGGACCGTGTGATATTTACGGCGCCGCCGGCACGCCTTGCGTTGCCGCCCACAGCACCACGCGAGCGCTCTACGCTGCCTATAACGGCCCGCTCTACCAGGTGAAGCGTCAGTCCGACGGACGATTGCTTGACATCGGCATCCTGAAAGCCGCAGGCACCGCTGATGCCCCGGCGCAGGACCGTTTTTGCCGCAACACGCTCTGCGTCATCACCCGCATCTATGATCAGTCGGGCAAGGGCAACCATCTCTACCAGGCGCCGCCCGGCCCGCTTTATCCCGGTCCGTCAAAGGGCGCCTTCGACACCCAGCCCATCGCCGACATGGCGCCGATCAGCATTGGCGGTCGCAAGGCCTATGGCGTCTTCATCATGCCGGGCATGGGCTTTCGCAACAACGGCGCTGTCGGCATTGCCACCGGCGATGAGCCCGAAGGCATCTATTATGTCGTGGACGGCAGTCATTACGACAGCGGCTGCTGCTTTGACTATGGCAACTCCTCCACCAACAGTCGCGCCGTCGGCACCGGCACGATGGAGACGGTCTATTTCGGCAACGCCATGGGCTGGGGCACGGGCGCCGGCAAGGGGCCCTGGATCATGGCCGACCTCGAGGCCGGTCTCTTTTCCGGCTACAATGCAAGGCAGAACAGTGCCGATCCCAGCATTGATTCCTGGCGCTTTGTCACCGCGGTGATGGATGGCGGCGGCGGCAACAAATGGGATCTGCGGGGCGGCGACGCGCAAAAAGGCGGCCTCACCACCTTCTATAGCGGCGTGCGTCCCGGTTCGCGGGAGAACGCCGCCTATTTTCCCATGCACAAGCAGGGCGCCATTGAGCTTGGCACCGGCGGCGACAATGGCAATGGCTCTTCCGGCACCTTTTATGAAGGGGTGATGACGGCCGGCTATCCCAGCGAAGCCACCACCGATGCGGTGCAGGCCAATATTGTTGCGGCAAAATACGATGTCCCGCCTCTGGCCTTGTCGCGCCTTACCAGCTTCACGCCTGGCTCAGTGAAGGAGATGACCGCCAGCTTCACCAACATCACCGGCGCTGCGGTTCATGGTATCGCGCTGGCTGTTTTTCTTCCCCCCGGCTGGAGCGCCCGGGCGGTCGGCCCCGTACATTTCCCCGGCCCGGTGGCGCCCGGCGCCAGCGTGCAAGCAACCTTCCAGGTCGCCTCGCCCATCCGCGCGAGTGCCGGATTTCTCACCGCCCGTGCGACCTGGAATGGCGGTGCCGATACCGCCACGCAACGTCTGCGCAGCGCCCCCGCAATCAAGCTCAACGAAGTCCGCTTTGCCAGCGGCGGCAATGCCGGCGATCAATTCATCGAGCTTTACAACGCTTCCAGCAATGCGGTGGACATTTCCGGCTGGCACATCGCCTACACGCCGATCCAATGGGCAACCGTGCCGCTGGCGACAATGCCAAAAGGCACGACGCTGGCGCCGCACAGTTTCTATCTGCTTGGCTTGTCGCCTTCGGGCCTGGCCGCACCGGCAAAGGCAGGTGCCAAGACCATGCTTGTCCGCAGCACTGCCGGTTTGGCGGCAGGCCAGCAGATCGGCATCGAAGGAGAAAACCGCACCATTACCAATGTCGGGACCGCCGCCACTACTGCCACCACCATCTTCATTCCGCTTTCCACCGGCCCGTGGGCGACCATTCCGGCCGGTGCCACCAACATACAAGTGGCCAGCGCAGCAGGGTTCGAGGCCGGCCAGAAGATCGGCATTGATCTTGGCGGCCGGTATGAAGAAGCCACCGTCACGTCCGTCGGCAAGGCCGCGACCCAGACCACGCTGGCGGCGAATGCTGTGGCCGGGGCAACCAACCTCAAGCTCATGGCACTGGCTGACATCACCGCCGGCGATAGCCTCATCATCGGGGCCGGGGCGCACAAGGAAACGGTGAAAGTCGTCGCGGTCGGCACACAAGGCACGAGCGGCAGCGGTGTCACTCTTGCCGCACCGGTTAGATTGGATCACGCTACCGGCGCCGATGTTTCCGATACCGGTACCGGCATCAGTTTCACCCCTGCCACCAAATTCGCGCATGTCAGCGGCGATGCGGTGCAGGCGCTGGGCAGCGGCCTCACTCTCGATCGGCCGCTGACGCAAACGCACTTCCAAGGCGCCGGCGTTACCAATCCGCAAGCGGCAATGGCCGGCTATCAGGGCCCGGCGCCAAACCAGTGGTTCGGCACTCTGCTGTCCATCAAGGGCGGCTCGCTGGCATTGACGGATGCCGGCGGCAAGGTGGTGGCCGATGCCCTGGTCTGGGGCTCGCAGCAAAGCAGTTCCAGTGCCGGCGGCTCCATCACCAGCCCTGAACTGGCGACCCTGGAAGGGGTGCAAGGCGGTGGCGGCTGCATTGTCGTGGTGCCGGGCGCCGGCTCCGGCCCCGGCGCCGCGGCGACAGCGGGGGCAGCCGCCGCGTCCGGCGCCCCCAGTCGCAGCATCGGCCGCTTCCCCGACGGCCATGACAGCGACAGCAACTGCCATGACTTTATGGTGCAGCCCGCCACAAACCTGCCGGAAGGCGCCGCCGCCGGCGACAGCAACCTCAAGGTCGCCGGTGTGAGCGATTTCGCCGTGGGCCAGAGCGTGATGATTGACAGCGGGACCAAGAGCGAGACCGCCATCATCGCCGCTATCGGCACCGCGGGCGCCACGCATCTGGCCGCCACCAGCGAAGCCGGCGCCACTGTCCTCCCCATTGCCGCGGCCGGCGGTTTCGCCCCCGGGCAAACCGTGACCATTGACAGGGGCGACAACCGCGAAACCGCGGTGGTGGTTGCGGCGGGCGGCGGCCGGGGCGGCGCGCGGCTCACCGTCACGGCCCCGCTGAAGCTGGCGCATGCGGCAGGCGCGCAAGTCTTCGGCAGCGGCATTACCTTGCGGGCGCCTTTGACGAAAGCGCATGAAAGCGGCGCCGCCATGGTGACAAACTTGCCCACACCCGGCAGGGCCAATAAATTCGCCGGAGCGCAATAGAGAATGGGAAAGGCAGGAGGTCAACATGACAGGACATTTCATGGATCGGCGTAGCGCCGCCTTGGGTCTTTCCGCTTTGGGCGCCGGTCTGATGGCGCCGGCCGCCCGGGCGCAAGCGCCCGCGAAAAAAATCGTGTTCTGGGCCGGACCCAAGGAGCATGGCGCCCCCGGCCGTCATGAATATGAAAGGGACCAGACCGAGCACGCCTGGCAACTGGAACACGCCACCAATTTGCGGGGCGCCAAGACCCTGGTGAAGGTGGTCGGCAAGCCGCCGCGCGACATCAGCGAGCTGGATGATGCCGACGCGCTGGTCATTTTCGGCAACGGCGCCTGGCTGAAGACCGAAACCGGCATTCTCTTTCCCCAGGACCAGGACACGGACGGCCGCGTCTATGACAAGGAGCATACCGACTGGCTGAACAAGCTGGATGGCGTCATCAAGCAGCGCAAGCTGGGCCTTGCCATCTTCCACTACACCATGTGGGTGGACAATTGGGTGGGCAAGCGCTTTCTGATGGACTGGTTCGGCGGCAATTGGCTGCCCTATTCCTCGCACAATCCGGTGGACACCTGGACGGTCTCACCGCTGCCGGTGCGCCATCCCATCCTCAACGGCATCAAGCCCTGGACCTATCGCGATGAAATGTTCTCGCGCTATTTCCTCTACAATGATCCTAGGCGGACGGCATTGCTGCAGGCGACGCCGGAAAACCCGACCAATGGCGCTCCCGAAACCGTGTCTTGGGTCTTTGCCCGGCCCGATGGTGGCCGTTCCTTTGTCTGGGGCGGCTCCGATTTCCACGACAACATGCACAATGTGGCGGCCTATCAAAAATACCTGCTCAACGGTATCGCATGGATCGCTGGCCTGGATGTGCCTGCCGATGGCGTCAACGCCCCGCCGCCGCCGACTGACAACCCACCGATCCCAGTGGCGCAGCCCGGACGCGGCCGCGGGCCCGCACCGGGGCGCGGGCCGGTGCCGGGCAATCCATAGGCGGCCTTACGCGCTCAGTGTTCTTTCTGCTGACCTGCGCAGCGGGGCGGCAGGCCGCAACAGGCTTTCCAGCGTCCCTTCCAGCGTTTCCTGCATCACCGGTTTTTGCAGCACCGGCACGTCACAAAAACGCGTTTCCACCCCGTCAGGCGAGTAGCCGGTAAGAAAGACGAATGGTACCTGCTGCGCGCGCAGAAGCTCGGCCAGCGGATAGACCGCCTCGCCATTGAGGTTCATGTCCAGCACGGCGCAATCGAATTTTTCCCGCCGGGCGGCGGCCAGAGCATCGCCCAGGCGCGTCATGGGCTGGGTCGGCCGGTAGCCGATGCTGCTGAGAAGTTCGTGCATGAAGACGCCTACCAGCATTTCGTCTTCTACCAGAAGGATACGCGCCGGCCCGCGCCCATTGCTGTTTGCCGCGGGAGCGGGCAACGGGGCCGGCACCGCCGGCGGCATGGGGCGCGGCGAGGCCTCGTCGCCTTCTTTTGCCTTGCAGTGAATGGCCATGGAGAAATCCAGGCCCTGCGGCCGCCAGTTGAAAGAGACCCGGCCGCGCTTGTCGCCATTGAAGCTGTTGATGATCTTGGTGCCGAAGCCGGTTGCCTTGGGCGGCGAAACCGGCGGGCCGCCGCTTTCCACCCAGGTCAGCGAAAGCACGCCTTCGGCATAAGACCAGCTTATATCCACCCGGCCGCTTGGCGACGACAAAGAGCCATATTTCGCGGCGTTGGTGGCCAGTTCATGCAAGGCCATGGCAACAGCCTGCGCCGTCTCCGGCGACACCATCACGCTCGGTCCGATCGCGGTGACGCGCGACTGCGCCCCGCCGTGATAGGGGGCCAGTTCTTCCAGGACCAGCCGCAGCATATCAGCACCCTCCCAGCGGGCCTGGGAGAGAAGTTCATGGGTCTGGGCCAGGGCGGTGATGCGCCCTTCAATCGCACGGGCATAATCCGCTATGGAATCGCGCCGCGCCAGCCGCACAATCGCCTGCACCACGGCAAGGGCATTCTTGGCGCGATGATCCACTTCCCTTGCCAGCAGCGTTTGGCGCAATTCAGCCTGTTTGCGCTCGGTAATGTCTGTGGTGACACCGCTGAAACGCAGCGCCTTGCCCGCCTCGTCAAAGCTGGCGACAACGGCGACGGCACACCAGCGAATTTCCCCGCCGGGACGAACAATGCGAATCTCGGCTTCCGCCGTTCCCTTTTGCGGCGTCAGCGACAAAATGGCATCGCGAAAACCGGCAAAATCCTCCGGATGCACCGCCTGGCGCACCCGCGCCATCGAAGGGCTGAAGCTCTGATGCGGCACCCCGAAAATGTGGCTCTGCCCTTCGTCCCAGAACCATTTGCCGGTATGGGCTTCATAGGCCCAGGAGCCCATATTGCCGGCTGCCAGCGCCAGGCTGCGGTCCTGCTCGCTCCGGCGCAAATCCGCCGAGAAGGCTTCCAGCGCCTGGGTTCGTTCCGAGACCCGTCTTTCCAGGTCGTGGTTCAGCTCGTGCAGGGCGCGGGTCTTGCGAAACAGTTCAGCGAAAACCCGCACTTTGGCCCGCAGCAATTCCGGCACCACCGGAACCGAAAGATAGTCCACCGCGCCGGCTTCGTAACCGCGCAGATAATCCGCCTCGGTCATATGGATGGCGGAAATGAAGATGATCGCCGTTTTCTGAAAGCGCGGATGCTCTCTTATCATCTTGGCCAGCTCGAAGCCGTCCAGTTCCGGCATGCAGACATCCACCAGAATGACCGCAACTTCCGACTTCAACAGATAGGCCAGCGCCTCGCTGGCTGAGGAAACCGGCACCAGATTCTCGTCCAGTTCGGCCAGCATCACCTGGTAGCTGAGCAGCTTGCCGGGCTGATCATCCACCAACAGAACATTGACGCGGTCCTTGGCCTCCATGGCCGCCCTCACCGGTGCAGCCACATGCGCAGCGCCGATAGCAACTGCTCGGTGTTGACCGGCTTGGCGAGGTAATCAGAAGCGCCGGCCTCCAGGCATTTTTCCCGGTCGCCTTTCATCGCCTTGGCCGTGAGAGCAATGATGGGAAGACGGCGGAAGGCCGGCTCATCGCGAATATGGCCGATGGTCTGATAGCCATCCATTTCCGGCATCATGATATCCATCAGCACAATGGCAAGTTCGGGCGTGGACTTGACCAGTTCAATGGCTTCGCGCCCCGTTGTGGCGGTCAGCACATGCATGCCCCGCCGTTCCAGCGCGCTGGAAAGGGCAAAGATGTTGCGCGGATCGTCATCCACTAACAGCACGGTACGGCCGACCAGATCCTCGTCGGAACTGTTGATTTTTTCCAGCATGCGCTGCTTGTCTTGCGGCAATTCCGTCACCACCCGGTGCAGGAACAGGGCGGTTTCATCCAGCAGCCGTTCCGGCGATTCCACCCCCTTGACGACGATGCTGCGCGCGACCTCATGCAACTGCGCATCCTCTTCGGCGGAAAGCTCACGACCGGTAAAGACAATCACCGGCAGGTCCCTTAACGCTTCATCGCCGCTGATCTTTTGCAGAAGCTCAAAGCCGGAAATGTCGGGCAACCGCAGGTCCAGCACGACGCAATCGGCCGGCTCCTGATGCAGCACGGTCATCGCCTCGGCGCCGGTTTCGGCCGAGATGATCTCGATATCGGAGTGTTCCAGCAACGCAGCGATGCTGACCTGCTCGGCCGGATTGTCCTCTACCACCAGCAGGCGCTTGCGCCGCGGCCGAACATAGGATTTGACCCGCGATAGCGCCAGGCGCACCCCTTCCGCCGTGGTCGGCTTGGGGACAAAGGAGAAGGCCCCGCGCGCCAGGGCATGCTGCCGGTCCTCGTCCAAGGTGACGATTTGAACCGGAATATGGCGCGTCTTGGCGTTCTTCTTGAGCTGGCTCATCACCGTCCAGCCCAGCATGTCTGGCAGGAAGATATCGAGTGAGATGGCGGTGGGCATGAAGCTCTCCGCCAGTTCCAACGCCTCCTCGCCGCGGGCCGCATGCAGCACCTTGAAGCCTTCGTCATGGGCGATATCCACCAGAATACGGGCGTAATGGGGATCATCCTCGACAATCAGCAGCACTTCATCGCCCGGGACGATGTCGGCGCGGTCGTCGGCAATCTGCTCGACCGTGCGTTCAGCCACGAAGGCGGAAGGCGTCGGCACCGCCGGTGCATTACCCCGCAGACTGGCGTTTGCCGCGCCGGCATAGCGCAGGGGCAGATAAAGCCGGAAACTGCTGCCCGTGCCGGGCGTGCTGCGCAACTGGATTTCGCCCCCCAGCAGATTGGACAACTCGCGACTGATGGCCAGACCAAGGCCGGTGCCGCCATATTTGCGGGAGGTGGAGGCGTCGGCCTGCTGGAAAGCCTCGAAGATCAATTTCTGCTTCTCGACCGGGATGCCGATGCCGGTATCGGAAACCTCGAACATCACAACGCGCGTGGCCTGTGCCAGCACCGGATGATCCGGCGTCCAGCCTTCCTGCGCCATGGCCACCCGCAGTTTTACTTCGCCCTGGGCGGTAAACTTGAAGGCATTGGAGAGCAGGTTTTTCAGCACCTGTTGCAGGCGCTTGGAATCGGTGACGATGGTGCGATCCAGCGACGGCTCCATCACCACCGGGAAGCTGATCTGCTTGGCTTCGGCCATGTGCCGGAAAGGCCGCGCCACCGCCTCGATCAGATTGGCGGTGCCAATCTCTTCCGCCTCAACCGTTACCGTGCCTGATTCAATCTTGTTCAGGTCCAGAATATCGCTGATCAGGTTAAGCAGATCGGTGCCGGCGCCATGGATGGTGCGGGCAAAATCCACCTGCTTGGCGGTCAGGTTCTGGTCGGGATTATCGGCCAATTGCTGGCCCAGGATCAGGATGCTGTTCAGCGGTGTGCGCAGCTCATGGCTCATATTGGCCAGGAATTCCGATTTGTATTTCGAGGTGCGGGCCAGTTCGGAGGCTTTTTCTTCCAGGGCCCGGCGCGCCTGCTCGATTTCCTGGTTCTTGCGTTCGACTTCGACATTCTGCTCGGCCAGTTCGCGCGCCTTTTGTTCCAATTGGTCGTTGGTCTGCTGCAACTCGCGCTGTTGGGTCTGCAACTCCGTCGCCAATTGCTGCGACTGTTTCAACAGGCCTTCGGTCTGCATGGTCGCTTCAATGGAATTAAGGACGATGCCGATGCTGGAGGTGAGTTGCTCCAGGAAGGCCAGTTCCAAACTGGTGAATTCCGAGAGCGACGACAATTCAATCACCGCCTTGATCTGATTTTCGAACAGCACCGGCAGCACGATGATATTGCGCGGCGTGACCTTGAGCAGCGCCGAGGAAATCGGCACCGATTTGTCCACGTCCCGCACCAGCACCGCGGTCTTGTCCACCGCGCATTGGCCGATCAGGCCCTGCCCCGGCTTGAAGACGGTGGGATAGCCGTCGGTCTCGTGGCCGGCATAGGAGGCCACCAGCTTAAGCACCGGGGACTCGCCCTCTGCCATCTGGTAGATCACGCCCATCTGGGCACCCACCAGCGGCGTCAATTCGCTGAGCAGCATCTTGCCCACCGTCACCAGGTCGCGCTGGCCTTGCAGCATGTTGGTGAATTTGGCCAGATTGGTTTTCAGCCAGTCCTGTTCGGTATTGCGCTCGGTGGTAAGGCGCAAATTGCCGATCATGGTGTTGATATTGTCCTTCAGTTCGGCCACTTCACCGCGGGCCTCGACCTGAATCGAACGGGTAAGGTCGCCCTTGGTTACGGCGGTGGCCACTTCGGCGATGGCGCGCACCTGGGTAGTTAGATTGGCCGCCAGCAAATTGACGTTGCCGGTGAGGTCCTTCCAGGTGCCCGACGCGCCCGGCACATTGGCCTGACCGCCCAGCCGGCCTTCCACACCCACTTCGCGGGCCACGCTGGTGACCTGGTCGGCGAAGGTCGCCAGGGTTTCGGTCATGTTGTTGATGGTGTCGGCCAGGGCCGCCACTTCGCCCTTGGACTTGACGGTGAGATTCTGTTTCAGCTCGCCATTGGCAACCGCCGTCACCACCTTGACGATGCCGCGCACCTGTTCGGTCAGGTTTGCCGCCATCACATTGACGGTGTCGGTGAGGTCTTTCCAGGTGCCGGCCACGCCGGGTACCTGCGCCTGACCGCCCAGCTTGCCTTCGGTGCCAACTTCGCGGGCGACGCGGGTGACTTCCGAGGCGAAGGCGTTGAGCTGGTCCACCATGGTATTGATGGTGTTCTTCAACTCCAGGATTTCACCTTTGACGTCCACCGTGATCTTGCGGGAAAGGTCGCCGCGTGCCACCGCTGTGGTGACTTCGGCGATGTTGCGCACCTGGCCGGTGAGGTTGCCGGCCATGGAGTTCACCGAGTCGGTCAAATCCTTCCAGGTGCCGTCCACGCCGGGGACCACGGCCTGGCCGCCCAGACGCCCGTCAGTGCCCACTTCACGGGCCACGCGGGTGACCTCGCCGGCAAAGGAGCGCAACTGCTCCACCATGGTGTTGAGGGTTTCCTTCAGCAGCAGAATCTCGCCGCGCACGTCCACCGTGATCTTCTTGGAAAGGTCGCCGCCGGCAATGGCGGTCGCAACTTCGGCAATGTTGCGCACCTGCGCCGTCAGGTTGGAGGCCGTGAAGTTGACGTTGTCGGTCAGGTCTTTCCAGGTGCCGGCGACACCTGGCACCTGCGCCTGACCGCCCAGCTTGCCGTCGGTGCCCACTTCGCGGGCCACACGCGTCACTTCAGCGGCAAAGGCGTTAAGTTGGTCCACCATGGTATTGATGGTGGTTTTGAGGTCGAGGATTTCGCCTTTCACGTCCACCGTGATCTTGCGGGAAAGATCGCCGCGGGCCACCGCCGTGGTGACTTCGGCCACGTTGCGAACCTGGGTGGTGAGATTGGTGGCAAGAAGGTTGACGTTGTCGGTCAAGTCCTTCCAGGTACCGGCGACGCCCGGCACATTGGCCTGGCCGCCCAGCCGTCCCTCGGTACCCACCTCGCGCGCCACGCGGGTGACCTCACCCGCAAAGCGGTTGAGCTGATCCACCATGGTGTTCAAGGTTTCCTTCAACTGAAGGATTTCGCCGCGCACATCCACCGTGATCTTGCGGGAAAGGTCGCCATCAGCAATGGCGGTCGCCACTTCGGCAATATTGCGCACCTGTGCCGTCAGGTTGGAGGCCATTGAATTCACATTGTCGGTCAGGTCCTTCCAGGTGCCCGCCACGCCGGGCACTTCCGCCTGCCCGCCCAGCTTGCCTTCGGTGCCGACTTCGCGGGCGACGCGGGTCACTTCGCCGGCGAAGGCGTTGAGCTGGTCCACCATGGTATTGATGGTTTCCTTGAGCTGAAGAATTTCGCCCGAGACATTGACGGTGATCTTCTTGGAAAGATCGCCCTGCGCCACCGCGGTCGCCACATCAGCGATATTGCGCACCTGATTGGTGAGATTGGAGGCCATGGAATTGACCGAGTCGGTGAGATCGTTCCAGGTCCCGGCCACGCCGCGCACCACCGCCTGACCGCCCAGCTTGCCTTCGGTGCCCACTTCGCGGGCGACGCGCGTTACTTCCGAAGCAAAAGCGTTGAGCCGGTCCACCGTGGTGTTGAGCGTTTCCTTGAGTTTCAGGATTTCGCCCTTCACGTCCACCGTAATTTTCTTGGAAAGGTCGCCATTGGCAATGGCGGTGGCGACATCGGCGATGTTGCGCACCTGGGCCGTCAGGTTCGAGGCCATTGAATTCACATTGTCTGTCAAGTCCTTCCAGGTGCCGGCGACGCCCGGCACCTGGGCCTGGCCGCCCAGCTTGCCTTCTGTGCCGACTTCGCGAGCGACGCGCGTCACTTCACCGGCGAAGGCGTTGAGCTGATCCACCATGGTATTGATGGTTTCTTTCAACTGAAGAATTTCGCCGGAGACATTGACGGTGATCTTCTTGGACAGGTCACCGCCGGCGATGGCGGTCGAGACCTCGGCGATATTGCGCACCTGGGCCGTCAGGTTCGAGGCCATGAAATTGACGTTGTCGGTGAGGTCCTTCCAGGTGCCGGCGACACCGGGCACCTGGGCCTGGCCGCCCAGTTTGCCCTCGGTGCCGACTTCACGGGCGACGCGCGTCACTTCCGAGGCGAAGGCGTTGAGCTGGTCCACCATGGTGTTGATGGTGTCCTTCAGTTCCAGGATTTCGCCGCGCACGTCCACGGTGATTTTCTTGGACAAGTCACCATTGGCAATGGCGGTGGCGACTTCGGCGATGTTGCGGACCTGACCCGTGAGGTTCGAGGCCATGAAATTGACGTTGTCGGTGAGGTCCTTCCAGGTGCCGGCGACCCCGGGCACGGCGGCCTGGCCGCCGAGCTTGCCTTCGGTGCCGACTTCGCGGGCGACGCGCGTGACTTCCGAGG
>JAFAVT010000111.1 GCA_019242275.1 Alphaproteobacteria bacterium | reverse complement strand
GTTTTTCTTCCGCTGATGTTTCACCCGCAGGCCCGGGGCCGCCATAACCAAAGTTTAGTGGCCAGAAAATTTGCAGCGGGAATTTGGGCCGTCACCCGGCAGAGGACTTATTCCGCGATTGCATCTCCCCGATCCGGCGCGCCACGTCCTTCCACCAGGCGGCGCGCTCTTGGTCGCGCAGAAAGCCATAGTAAGAGGCGCGCTCCCGGCACTCCCGTTCGGCGGCCGGGCCATGGCTTGCGATCAGGATTTCAGCCTGCTCCCGGGCGGAAGACATGGGTGATCAAGTGATAAAAGAGAGCCCCGGCTGCGAAAGCCGGGGCCAGTTTCGGGAGGAGATCAGACAACGCCGGGCGCACGCAAAAGGTTCCGCCCGCCCGGCTTCGGCCGTCAGTATCGGCCGTCGGCGTAGCGGTCATCATTATAGTCGCGGCGTGCGGTGCGCAGCTCGTTGCGAACGCGATATTCCAGGCGGTCGAGCAGATTGCGGGTGGAATTGTAATCGCGGTTGCTGAGCCCGCCCATGTAGCGGGCTTGCGCGATCCTGTTCTCAATGTCCTGCAAGTTGCGCATCGCGCTGTTGTAGAACGAGACCCGCAGGTCATAGCGCCGGGACTGGAGTTCAGAACGCAGTTGGCGCATGGAGTCCATCAGGCCGGCCTCACGGCCCGAGAGCCGGTCCTGCGAATAATACCGGTCGCCATAGTCGCGGCTGTCATAGCCGTTCTGATAGCGGTAAGTGTCGTTATAGCTCTGGGCCGAGGCCGGGCCGGCAAGGCTCAACGCGGTCAGCGCCGCGGCGGCAACGCCGCCAAGCAACATAAGATGGTTCTTCATCGAAACCTCCTGTTCGGATTGCCATGACGTGAACCCGATCTGAACGGTTTCTTTCCGGTCCACGCGTTCAGAAGCGAAAACGGCTGCCCGCAGGCCCCGTTCCGGCAGTTCCGGCCGGTCTGCTATCCTGTCGGAAGGGAACGGAACCACCCCAACGTCTGCATGTTTCCTTTGGTCCTCATCTCCAAAGGAGATTCCCATGCGCTTTATGCTTTTGTCGGGAACCGTTCTGCTGCTTGCCGCCGGCGCCATCGCCCCGCCCGCCATCGCAGCCGGCTCCAAGTCCGAGGCGGTCGCCGCCACCAAGGACAAGCTGGGCCACGCCGTCGGTGTGATATCGGCGGAAATGACCACCACGACTAAGGGCTTTGCCGGCGCCGCCGCCGCCACCGACCTTTATGAAGTGGAAGCGGCAAAGGTGGCGCTGGAGCGCAGCAAGGCCCCGAAAGTCCGGCAACTGGCCCAGGCGATGATCGCCGCCCACACCAAGACCACCACGGAGCTGAAGGCCATCGTCGCCGCTGAAAAGCTCGATGTCGCGCTTCCCGACAAGCTGGACACCCGCCACCAGACCTTGATTGACGATCTGCGCGGTATAAAGCCGGCGGAGTTTGACGAACGTTATGCCGGTCAGCAGGTGGATGTGCACAAGGAAGCTCTGATCCTGATGCGCGGCTATCACGCCAAGGGCGACAACAAGGCGCTGAAGAAATTCGCCGGCAACGTCGAAAATGCGGTCAAGATGCATCTGAGCATGGCCGAACGCCTGAGCAAGTCCACCGAGGCGGCGGAAGAAAAGAACGAAAAGCGTTAGAGCTAGTCCTAACCCTGAGCTTCCTCATCCCGAGCTTCCTCACCCTGAGCTTGTAGAAGGGCGAGGGACGAAGGGTGAGGTTGCCGTTACTGTCGGATCTTTTCCAAGAATCGGCTTGCAAGCATCACGACAAACATCCCGGTCCTCTCGGATCGGAATGTTTGCTTTGTTGCCGGCGCGCCGCGTCGCCGTCAGAAATGCGCCGCCAGATAGCCGACAACCTTGTCGAAATCGCCATCGGAAACCGGAGCGCCGTTGTTGATCATGCTGATGACAGTGGCCTGCCATTGCTGGGCATTGCGATGCTCGCCGGTCAACTGGCCAAGACCATGACAGCCGCTGCAGGCCGCCACGGTTTCCCCCTTGCCCGGGCCGTCGGGCAAACTATCGGCCGAAATCTGGGCCGGCGCCGGCGTGGTGGGCGCGGCGGGACGCGCCGGCTGCGCCGGTACCGCCGCCGGGGCGGGCGGCGGTGCGGCCGCGCCACATCCAGCCAGAATGACAAGAGCGGCCGCCAGGCCCCAAAGTTCAACTGTCCGCTTCATCGCAACGGCCTCACTCCAGCAGCGTGCCCTGGTGGCGCCTCAGCAGGAAGATTCCCGCTTCCAGCGCCATCGCCGCCAGAAAGGGCGAGAGGCTGAGCTTGCGCTCCCGCCGGCCGCCGCCGCCATCAGCGCCCCGGCCAGGCACAGGCCCAGCCCCAGAAGCAGAAGCGCCCGCATCAGGCGGAGGGACGCTGTTCCAGGGGCGCCGCCTTCATGGTGATGGTCGTGGGCGCGGGCAGGCCCTTGCTTTCAAACTCGGCCATCAGCTCTTCCTTGCGGGCCATCAGCTTTTCGCCCAGGGCGTCCAGATCAAGCTCGGCCTGGCGGGCGCCGGTGAAAATGCCGCCGCGCTTTTCCTCTTCCTTGACATGGTGCTTTATCTCTTCCGACAGCACCTCCACCTTGGCGTCATAGAATTCATCGTCGGGCGCGCCGTTTTCCAGTTCCGCGATCAGCAGCTTGGCGCCGTCATGCTCGACATTGGCTTCGTCCATCATGTCGCTTTCCACCCCGGCCTCGCGGCAGGCGGGATAGAAGATTTCCTCTTCCAGCATGGTGTGGATGGTCAGTTCCATGCAGATCTGCCGGGCGATGTCGGCCTTGCGGCTGCGGGCGGATTCGTATTTTTCGAACAATTCCTCCACCTTGCGGTGGTCGGCCTTGAGCAGCGAAATCGCGTCTTGTTTGGCGGGCATGGCATGTCCTGTGGTTGGTGAGGTTCCCATCCTTCCAACGCCGACAGCGGCTCCGGCGTTCCCGCGCGAAAAAAGAGCCGGCTTTTGCCGGCTGCATGCGATGCTCTATCAAATGTCATTGCTTGCTGCGCGCCCGTCGCGTTGGCAAACACCTGACGGACTGGCGATCAGTCTTTCGGCTGCAATGCCGCCAGGTCGGCTTCGAAAATCGCTTGCGTGCCTTCGAACTGGAGCAAAAGCCGCTCCGCCTCCCGGCAGTCTTCGCCCCTGGCTCTCAGCGCCGCCACGCGCCGCCTTTGTGCCGTGACGATTCCTTGTCCTGTCATGACATGCCGGCGGGCTTGCTCCAGTTTGCTTTCCATCAGGAACGCCATCAGCCAGAGCGAACCGTATCATGCTTTCAGAATAATACCCCCCCGATAGGATTACATTCCGAAAGTCGCGCTCGGCGTAAATCCTCGGCAACACAGCCAAGGCTCTGCGGCAGCAGAACAAACATCCCGCACCCGCGGGAACGCACCATCCGCTGGCGAGTATCCAAAAGGAGGCTCTCCGATGAGGAACGTGATGATGACGAACGGGCAAGAAGCGCGGCGCGGTAACAAAGGCACGGGCGAAAAAACCAGCTATCCCAAACAAGCCAGTCAACCGGATCGCAACTCTGTGCCCGGACAAGGCAGCGACGGCGGCAATGAAACCCGTGCCCAAGATCAGGGCGGTGCCAGCCCGCGTGGCTGAGCCCGCCAATGTTCCGCTGCTATCTTTGATTTGAACGGCCCTCTGATGGGCTCGGCGGTCTAGCCGCCCCGTTCCGGGTGATTGTGCTTGTTGTGCTCGCTTTCCTGATGGGTCGCAGATTTAACGTCGGCATCGGCGGGACGCTTGCCAATCTGGTGCTCCGGTGTTCCCACAGGCGGTTTCTGTTCCCGTTCGCGTTGCACTTGGCTGTATCCTTTGGTCGTCATCGCACATCTCTCCAGTTCTCCGGCACGTAAAACGTGCAAAGCGGCGAGAAGGTTGAGAGGTGGCGCGCGTCCCTCTAGGGCCGGCCAACCGCTCCGGTCACGGCAATCGGCCGGTGGCGAACCCTTGCAGCCCCGATTTGCTTCGCAAGCGGTGTTTCGTCAGGGCCCTGCCTTGAGGGTGGCGGCCCAGTACTGATCGTCGTCCTTGATGTTGCAGAATCCCTGCACCTGAATTGGCTGCGGAGTCGCGCGGGCCATTCCCAATTGATCGCTGATGCCGAGTTGCCTGCGGGAGTTTCTAAGAAAGCGAAAGGCCGACTGCTTGGCCCGGGCGAGGTCGGTGCGCAGTCGTGCGATGCTGTCAGGGCTAAGACCAGCGGGAGGGTGTTGCAGAACGCTCAATTCGACCCAGGCATCGTTCTCCTCTGTCATCCATCCGGTCGTTAACGCAACAGTGGCGTAGTAACGGCCCAACAAGGCAATTTCAGCGCGCGGAAAGTGGGTCAGGACCTGGGAGGCACGCTGGGACTGCCACTCACTCTCATTGAGAGCAGTGCCTTGCCCGAGATGAAAAACAGTGAAGGGCGCGGCCTTGCCCCTGTTTTCAAGGCTGTCGAGCATCGCTTGCGCCTCACCAATCATCTTGTCCAGGCAGGGGGCGATGGCAATGCGCCGGGCATAGTAGCGATTGTTTTCGTCCATCTCCGCAACCAGCGCCGTGCGGCCAATCGCTACCTCGCTTTGCCAGTGCCACCATTCCACCGCCTGCTCTGCGGCCAGCGCGATGCCGACACCCAAGGCGATGGTGCCAAGCTCCTTCAGAAACTCGCGCCAGTTGCGCCAGGGTTTCGGTTTGTGGAATTCCATCTTCGTTTCCTTGGTGGGCGGGATTTCGGTGGTGGTCATGGCACGGGTATGCCGCGGATGCCGCTGTTGCCCAGCTTCAGCGCCTCTTCGCGCGGCGTGTGCAGGGGTATGCAGGGGGTTGGCATCTTGATCGGTTCCAGCCTGGCCGGGGTGACGCCGATGGTCGCGGAATCCCGCAGGGCCCAGTAGCGCGCGGTGTTGATGGCGGCGCGGGCAATGCGCGCCTGCTGCATGGCGCTGCGCAACTGCCAGTCCAGCATCGCCGAGGGAGCGGGATGCCTTTCCAGGGTGCGCAGATCGCCCCAGCTCCGCGCCTCTTCCGCGACCGCCCGATTGTAGTTTTCAAATGAGGCGTAAAGGTTGGCATAGTCCTGCTGCTCGCCATAGCTGAACAGGCTGGCGGTGCCGGACTGCATCGCCGCCTTGTAGGTGCTGTCGAAAATAACCAGCGCCGCGGGGGTAGCGCCGATCCACAACACCTCTTGCGGCAGCTTGCCGGCGGCCGACGCCGCGATCAGCCCGTCCACCTCGTCCAGTCTTTTGCCGATGCAGGACTCCACGGCCTGGCGCACATTCATGCGGCCGACATTGAGTGCGATCTCGGCACGGATGGCGGCGCGGGCCTCGGCGGCCCTGGCGCGGTCGTGCAAGGTCACGACCGCCTGTTCTGCAGCCAGCGCAGTGGCCACGCCCAGCACGATGATAGCGTATTCCTTCAGGAATTCGCGCCAGTTGTGAAACGGCTTTGGTTTATGAATGTCCATCAGACTATCCTCACGCATTCAGTCTCAATATTCAGCGTCCGCTTGCGCCGACAGCGGTCATTCGTCTCCGGCTTCAAATCCGGTTTGCCCGTTCATCAGCGCGATCCATTGGCGATGTTGCGCCGTAGGCTTTCTTCAAGGCTGGTGGTGCAGAACTCTTTGACCAGCGCCGGATCGTTACGGATATCAGGCACTCCGATCTGCCTGGCGCGCGCGAGCTGGCGCTGCGCATTGAAGACGATCCGTCCTTCTACAATACGGACAAGGGCAAGGCTGCTGCGCAAGCGCAGGAGGTCGGAGACTGTCATGCCTGCCATCGGCTTTTGCAGCACGCTCAAATCCGACCAAGCCGCGAATTCCTCGGTGTTCCAGCCGACGAAATCCGGAATCTGGGCGTAGTAGAAACTCATCACTGCCACTTCGCCATGCGGAAAGTGCGTCAACACCTGGGAGGCGCGCTGGGATTGCCACTCGCTGTCAACCAGCTGGCCACCGGCGCCGGCGCGGAAATTCGTGAACTTGCCGGGCGGGCGTTTTTCCTCCAGCGCAGTCAGGATGGCGTCCGCCTCATTAATTTGCCGGTCCATGCAGGCGTGGACGGCGACACGGCGAGCAAAGAAACGCGCATTGTTGTCAGCGATTTCCGCCAGAAGCGCCTGGCGCGCCACCTTGACCTGTGCCTGCCAATGCAGCCATTCCACCCCCTGTTCGGCGGCGAGGGCAATGCAGACGCCCAGCGCGATGGTGCCGAGCTCCTTCAGAAACTCGCGCCAGTTGTGCCAGGGTTTTGGTTTGTGAATGTCCATCGGCGGCTCCTATGGTTCGTCACGCACGAAGTGGCCGGGGCGGCCCTTTACGACCAGCTTCTCTGCGGCGTCCCGCGGGGTAAGAAGAGCAATGCAGATCGAGGCTGGCGCATAGCGAGGTGACCAGGCGGGATTGATGCCGATCTCTGCTGCCGCGGTAAGAGCGCGTTGCCTTTGCGCCTCGATGGACCATCGTTCCGAACGTGCCTGCTGAACAGCGCCGCGCAACATCGCATCCAGGGCAGGCGATGGCAGCGGGTGCTTTTCGAGCGACCGTAGATCGGCCCATGCCTTCTGTTCCTCGGCCAGCGCATGGGGGTAGGAATCCACGATGCTGTAGAGGAAAGCGTAGGCCGCCTGCTCGCGATCATCCAAAAGGGCGACGTTGCCGGCGTCCGACGCCGCCTTGTACTGGCTGCTCACAAAGAAGGTCGTGAAAGGACGGCCTATCCAGAGCGGCTCCGCCGGCAGCTTTCCCGTCGCGGCGGCGGCGATCAGGCCGTCCACCTCAGCCAACCGCTTCGTGACGCAGCCTTCCGTGGCGTTGCGCACTTCCATCTGGCCCAAATTGTAGGCGATTTCGGCGCGGATTCCGGCACGCGCCCCGGCGGCCCTGGCGCGGTCGTGCAGGGTCACGACCGCCTGCTCGGCAGCGAGCGCGGTGGCCACACCCAGGACGATGATGGCGTACTCCTTCAGAAATTCGCGCCAATTGTGGAATGGCTTGGGCTTGTGGAATTCCATCTTCTGTTCCTCGGGTGGATCGTCGAGCATGTTGCGGCCGCTAGAGACTTGGCGGCGGCGTGATCGCGGTTTGGCGCTGCGCCTCCGCAAGCGGCGTGTTCATGGGCAAACAATGGGGATGCTGCTGGAAAAAGCTGGCATACGCGCCCGGGCGGGTGCCGTGGAGGTCTTTGAGGCCAAGCTGCTTGCTCCAGGCTTCGGTCCAGGCCAGCAAATAGGCGATGCGGTAATTCTCGTAAGCCGCATCGGCCAGGGCGTCGCGCAAGGACTGGATCATCGCCGGGCTGAGGCGGCTTTTGCCTTCCAGCATTCGCAAGCGGCCCCAGGCCTGGCGTTCGCGGTCCTGTTCCACATCCAGCGAATGAAAATAGCTGTAGGGCGAGCCGAAGTTGCGCTGTTCCTCGCTTGTGAAGAGGCCGCTTTTCGCGGCCTCGCTTTCGGCGATGAAGCGCACCCGGAAGGAGATGGTGTCTCCCACCCAGCTTGGGGTCTCAATGGGCTTGCCGCTTTCGGCGCGGTCCAGCAGGGCGTCAATCTCCTGCATCCGCCGCACCGTGCAGGCAACATATTTCTGGCGGTTTCTGATGTTGGTCAGATTGCCGGAGAGTTCGTCAAACATCGCCTGGCGCGCTTCCCGGTACTGGCGATGTTCGCGCCAGGTCTCCACCCCCTGCTCCAGCGACAGCGCGATCAGAATGCCCAGCACCACGGTGCCAAGTTCGATGAAGAATTCCTTCCAGCTTTTGACGGGATGGGGCTTGTGAATTTCCATCTTCGGCTCCTGCGTGGACGGGGCTGGTTCGGCGGCGTCGCTCATCGCGCATTCCCAGAAATGTCCGGTAGCGCGCTGGGCACATTGGCGATGCTGCCTTGCGCCTGCCCATAGGTGGCGGTGGGTGGCCCGATCGGCCCGCAGATGGCATCGGCGGCGGCGGGATTGCGCCTGGCGGCCGCGACACGCTCCAGGTCGGACTGGTTGAAGGGCAGTTGCAGGGTGGTCCTGATAAGGTCGGCCGCCTGCCTGCTCAGGCTGACCATGACACGATTGGCATAGCGGGCGCTGCTCAGCGCCTTGCGCAAATCGGCCTCCGAGGCGGGGTCAAGCCGCCGACCCGGCCCGGCCATGGTATAGAGTGTTTCCCAGGCATCTACCTCGCGGCTACTGAAAACCTCCATGCGCTGGATGAATTTGTAGGCGGAGGCCAGGTTGGCGAGTTGCTGGCGGGGAAAATGCGTCGCGGTCTGGGAAGCGACGACGCTTTCCCAGGCCCCGGTGGGCCAGATGTGGCGCGGCGGCATGGCGATATCACCCAGCGGCGGCAGGCTGCCCTTCTTCGCCGCCGCGTCCAGGATCGCGGCCAGTTCATCAAGACGATGCTCGGTGCAGACGACGGTGCGCACATGCAGGGCAGCGCCTTCCATGTTGGACGCCAATTCGGTGGCGATGACCTCGCGCGCCTGCGCCACCTGATCGCGCCAGTGCAACCATTCCACGGTCTGCTCGGCGCCCAGAGCAATGCCAACGCCGATCACCACCACGCCGATCTCGACCAACAGTTCGCGCCAGGAATGGATGGGTTTGGGCTTGTGGAATTCCATGGGCGATTCCTTGGGCGGGGCGGGTCCGGCGGCGTCGGTCATTGAAAATACGTGCCGAAACTGTTCGGGAGCTGTTTTAGCGCGCCGTCGCGGCTGGTATGCAGCGGCAGGCATATGGGCTGCACCGGCTGCAGCTTGCGCGGCTCCGGCGCGACGCCGATGCCGGATGCGTCGGTGAGGGCCGCACTGCGGGTTATATTCAAAAGTGCGCGCGAGGCCCGCGCCCGCTGCAGGGCGCTGCGCCACATGGCATCCAGGGCGGCAGTGGGCGGCGGATGGGTTTCGAGTGTGCGCAATTCCCACCAGCCCGTGCGCTCGGTGAGGCGTTCGCGGTTGAAGATCTCGAACTTGGAATAAAGGTCGGAATAGGTTGCCTGTTCATTGTCGCCGAACAGGCTGACGGCGCCGGATTGCAGGGCAGCCTTGTATTTGGCGTCCTGCATGGTGCGAAGCCCGGTGGCTCCCACCAGAATAGGTTCCGGCGGCAACTTGCCGGCGGACGCGGCGGCGATGAGGGCGTCAACCTCGCCCAGTCTCTTGATTACGCAGGGCTCCAGGGCCTGGCGCGCATTCATTTCGGCAAGGTTGAAGGCGATTTCGGCATGGATGCCGGCGCGGGCCTCTGCGGCCTTGGCGCGGTCGTGCAGGGTCACGACCGCCTGTTCTGCAGCCAGCGCCGTCGCGACACCCAATACGATGATGGCGTATTCCTTCAGGAATTCGCGCCAGGAGTGGATGGGCTTGGGCTTGTGGATGTCCATCAGTTCGTCCTCAATGTCTTAGTCGCAATCTCAATATCCGCTTTCTCGCCAGCCGGCGTTTCGGGAACGACCCGCTGCGCTCGAGAAGAAATTTCATTGCCCCAAGGACGGCAATGCTCCCCCCAAACCTCCCATTCTGGGAAACCCCAACTGTGCATCGGACACAGGGACGAGCGAAGGCACCACGACACATTCCCCAAATCGCTTGCGCAATATCTGGAGAATGCCGTTTTGCTGATCGTCTCTCAGTGTGATCCCATTTCTCTTCATGGCGATCAAAAGCGCAGAGGAGCGACCGTTCATACCGCCATTGTCTGACCTCAAACGGGCAATCGCCGACAGCATGACGTCGGCCTCGCCGGCGGAAAGCTTTTCGCCTGAGCTACGGGTCGGGCGCAGTGCGATGCGATCATCCCGCTCCTGCTCGTTGCGGCTGGCCAGACTGGGTACGAAAACGTAGGGACCGGACCAGCTCATCATCTGGATCGGAGGAACATGGGAGCCGACATCTGAGGAAATCACCGCGTTCCACGCATTGGAGTCCCAGGTTGGCGTTGGGGTGACATAGAGGTTAATGAGCCCAACTATTTCCGTGCGTGGGCGACCAGATTCTATCGCGCTCTGAATGGCATCCAGTTGTCGGTCGAAGCAGGTTCGCATCGCCATGCGCGTATACGCCTGAGGCCCGTCGTCATCGCGCAATTCCAGCCGCATTGCCTCAACGGCATCGCGAACCCGGCCTTTCCAGTGTAGCCATTCCACCCCCTGTTCGGCGGTGAGTGCGATGGCGACGCCGATGACGATCACGCCAATCTCGGTCAGGAGTTCGCGCCAGTTGTGGATCGGCTTGGGCTTGTGGAATTCCATCAGCGTCCTCCGGCGGAAAGGCTGGGCAATCCCTGCAGGGTCTGGTTCAGGTCCCGGTCAATATGGGCGGGAACGAATTTCCACATCGCCTGACCGTAACCGGCAGGAACGGCGTCAATCGGCGAACAGACCTCGCCCAGGAAACTCCACTCATTACGGGACGCGGCAGGGGCCATGCTCCGGCCCCGCGCGATCACCGCAAGATCGCCGGGGCTGAAGGGGAGATGGAGGTCCATCACGTCCCGGACCAGATTTCCACTGATCACGCTCATGTCACGAACGACGGCGCGGGCACGGCTGAGAGCCTCGCGCAACCTGGCTTCCGAGGCCG
>JAFAVT010000197.1 GCA_019242275.1 Alphaproteobacteria bacterium | reverse complement strand
TGCCGTCGGCGTGGCCGCTTTTGTGCCCAAGCGCCGCTGGGCCTTGGCGGGCGACGCCCTCAAGGGTGCGTTGGACTGGCCGGTTGTGAGCGCGGTAACGCTGTGGGCAGCCTCGCTGTGGAACAGCGAACCGCGCGCGCCGCAGTTCAACGACCTGCGCCCCTACGACGAATTCTAGCAAGGTGCGTCCGCTCCCGGTCCTGGCCGTTATCCGGGATGCCTATAGCTTCACCTTCACGCATCTGGGCGCCATCATCGGCCTGATCTGGTTGCCGATGGTGCTGGCCACGGTCGGCGATTTCTTTGTCACCCTGCATTATGGCGGCGAGATGCAGCAGGCGATCGCTGCGGGCAACACGGCGGCGGCCGGTCCGGCCGCCCTGATGCAGTTCGGTTTCTTCCTGGTGCGGTTGGCGCTCTATGCCATGATGTATGTGCCGGTGGCGCAGTTGGCGCTGGGCCAGCGTCAGGGTGGCGCCATGGTGCATTTTGCCTTCGCAGCGCCGGAATGGCGCATGTTTCGTGCCCTGCTGGGCCTGGTGCTGCTGTTTCTGGTCGCGGCGGTGTTGCTGTCGCTGCTGGCGGGGCGCAACGCCAGCGCCGCGCTTACGCCCCAGATGCTGTTGGCAGAGGTCGCGGCGCTGCTGTTCTTGTTCGGCGTCATCTTCATCGGGGTGCGCATGGGGTTTCTGGTGCCGGCCATTGTGGTGGCCGAGGAAGGTCCGGTTCTGGCGCGTGCCTGGCTGATCTCGGCCGGCAGTTTCTGGCGCCTGTTGGGTGTCATTCTTGGGGCGCTGGGCCCTTTGGCTCTGTTGGTGGTGGTGGTGGCGATGGTCTTGATCGAAAGTGCGCTGGATCCGCACGCACAGCAGACGGCGGAAAATCTTGCCGCGGCAGCCTCCGCCAATCTGCCGCTGACGGCGGGCCTTCAATTTTTGGTCGCCCCGTTTCTTATCGGCCTTTCGGTCGGAGCGAGCGTCTTTTCCTGGAAGGCGCTGAGCAAGACCGATGTTAGCGCTTGATTATCCTCGTCAGCGCGTTTTCGCTTTCACAAATATCTGACCGGTTTTCGCGACACATGACGCGGGAAGCTTCTTGCTTCGGCCGGCCAGTTCAAACCCAAGTTGGTGCATTAGGTCGGTAACCAGATAGCCCGCCTGACTGGTCGCTTCGTTATCGTGTCCATAGTCCGTTCCTAAACCTTGTTTCAAAAGCGGATCGAGTCCTGCCAGAGGAGGAAATCCACTTTCATGAGCCTCGAGCGCGGCTCTTTCGCCAGCAGGAGAGAAGATGATTTCACGCATTCGTTTGCCAACTTTTCCGTAAATTGAAATCGAACGCTTTTTACTGCGTTGTAGTCCAACCCAGAGTGCTCAATCAGATCGAGAAGTGATTTGGCATCCTCGCGGGTATCTGCAAGCCGCTTGGCGTTAAGCCAAAGATCGTGACGCTCTTGGATCGTTTTTGCCTTAAGCGCTTCGATGTCCCACTTCATAAATGTCCCCGAGTGAAAATCTACTCCGCCGCCTTTAACTTCTTCGTCGTCGGCACAGCCTTGAGCAGCGGCTTGAGATATTGACCCGTATAGGAGCGGGCGACCTTCACCACATCTTCCGGCGTGCCAGCGGCCACGATCTCGCCGCCGCCGTCGCCGCCTTCCGGTCCCAGGTCAATGATCCAGTCGGCGGTCTTGATCACTTCCAGATTGTGCTCGATCACCACCACCGTGTTGCCGGCTTCCACCAATTCCTGCAGCACTTCCAGCAGCTTCTTCACATCGTGGAAATGCAAGCCCGTGGTGGGCTCATCCAGGATGTAAAGCGTGCGCCCAGTTGCCCTGCGTGACAACTCCTTCGAGAGTTTGACGCGCTGGGCCTCGCCGCCTGACAAGGTGGTCGCCTGCTGACCGATGGCGATATAGCCCAGACCAACACGTTTTAGCGTTTCCAATTTTTCAGCGATGGAAGGCACCGCCTTGAACAGGTCGGCGCCGGCTTCGATGGTCATGTCGAGAATGTCGGAAATGGAATAGTCGCGAAACTTCACTTCCAGAGTCTCGCGGTTGTAGCGCTTGCCTTTGCAGACATCGCACTGGACATAGACGTCGGGCAGGAAGTGCATCTCGATCTGGATGACGCCATCACCCTGGCAGGCTTCGCAGCGGCCGCCTTTGACGTTGAAGCTGAAGCGGCCGGGCGCATAACCGCGGGCCTTGGCTTCCGGCAGTTCGGCGAACCAGTCGCGGATGGGGGTGAAGGCGCCCGTATAGGTGGCGGGGTTGGAACGTGGCGTGCGACCAATCGGGCTTTGGTCAATATCAATCACCTTGTCGAGGAACTCCAGCCCCTCGATGCGGTCATGCGGCGCCGGATGCTCGCGGCTTTGGGTCAGCTTGCGCGAGGCGGCCTTGAAAAGAGTCTCGATGGTGAGCGTAGACTTGCCGCCGCCACTGACACCGGTAATGCAGGTGAGGGTGCCTAGCGGAATCTCCGCCGTGACATTCTTGAGGTTGTTGCCCTTGGCACCGACCACTTTCAGCCAGCGATTGTGAACCGCCCTGCGACGCCTGGCCGGAATGGCAATGTTCTCCACACCGGTCAGATACTTGCCCGTCAGGCTTTTCTTGCTGGCCATGATGTCGGCCGGGGTGCCTTCGGCGATAATGTGTCCGCCATGGATTCCGGCGCCCGGCCCCATATCCACGACATGATCGGCCTGACGGATGGCGTCCTCGTCATGCTCCACCACCAGCACGGTGTTGCCCATGTCGCGCAGGCCTTTGAGCGATTCCAGCAACTTGGAATTGTCGCGCTGATGCAGACCGATGGAGGGTTCGTCCAGAACATAGAGCACGCCGGTGAGACCGGAACCAATCTGGGAAGCCAGCCGGATGCGCTGACTCTCGCCGCCCGACAGGGTGCCGGAGGCGCGGGCCAGGGTGAGATAATCGAGCCCGACATTGTTGAGGAATTTCAGCCGGGCCCGAATCTCCTTCAGGATGCGGACGGCGATTTCCTGCTGTTGCTTGTTCAGCTTCTTGTCAATGTCACGAAACCAGCCATCGGCGTCGCGGATGGATTGTTCGCAGACCTGTCCGATGTGGATGCCGCCGATCTTTACCGACAGAGCTTCCGGTTTGAGGCGGTAGCCGTTGCAGACCTCGCAAGGCGCCTCGGACTGGTATTTCTCCAGTTCTTCCTGCATCCAGGCGCTGTCGGTCTCGGAATAGCGCCGGTCCATATTGGTGATGACACCTTCAAACGGTTTTCTGGTGTCATAGCGGCGCATACCGTCGTCATAAGTGAACTTGATTTCCTCGTCGCCTGAGCCGTGCAGGATCACGTCCCGCACCTTTTTGGGCAGGTCCTCCCAGGGCTCGTTCATGGAAAATTTGTAGTGCCGGGCCAGCGCCTCCAACGTTTGCAGGTAATAGGGCGAGGAATTCTTGGCCCATGGCGCGATGGCGCCTTTTTTCAGGCTGACGGATTCGTCCGGCACCACCAAATCTTCGTCGAAATAATTTTGGGTGCCCAGACCGTCGCATTCCGGGCAGGCGCCATGGGGATTGTTGAAGGAGAATAACCGCGGCTCGATCTCCGGAATGGTGAAGCCGGAAACCGGACAAGCGAATTTGGAAGAGAAAAGCATCTGTCGTTGGCGGCCATCCTTCTCTTTCTCGTCAGCAAATTCCGCGATCAAAAGGCCGTCAGCCAGGCCAAGTGCGGTCTCGATGGAATCGGGCAGGCGATTGCCGAGGTCAGGCTTTACCACAATGCGATCCACCACGATCTCGATGTCATGCTTGAGCTTTTTGTCCAGCGCCGGCGTGGCGGAAAGCTCGTAATATTTGCCGTCTATCTTGGCACGCTGAAAACCCTTTTTTTGCAGCTCCGCCAGTTCCTTTTTGTATTCACCCTTGCGGCCGCGCACGATCGGAGCATTAAGGTAAAGCCGCGTTCCTTCTGGCAAGGCCAAAATACGGTCGGCCATCTGGCTGACGGTCTGGCTTTCAATGGGAAGACCGGTGGCCGGCGAATAGGGCACCCCGACGCGCGCGAACAGAAGGCGCAGATAATCGTAGATTTCCGTTACCGTACCGACGGTGGAACGCGGATTTTTGGACGTGGTCTTCTGTTCGATGGAAATGGCGGGGGATAGGCCCTCGATATGGTCCACGTCCGGCTTTTGCATCAGTTCCAGGAACTGGCGGGCATAGGCGGAAAGGCTCTCGACATAGCGGCGCTGACCTTCGGCATAGATGGTGTCGAAGGCGAGACTGGATTTGCCCGAACCCGACAGGCCGGTCAGTACCGTCAGCGTGCCCCGGGGGATCTCGACATCAATGTTCTTGAGATTGTGCTCGCGGGCGCCGCGAATGGAGATATTTTTGAGCATGAGAAGCTCGGAAATGGGGTCGGAACCCGGTTTAGGCAAGGTTGGCAAAGCCGGTAGCGGCCAGCCTCGCATTTGTTGGGGATTGACTCGAATCCCATAGGAACATAATAGGAACAAACGCTAGGCACAACCGAGGGACCGGCCTATGGTCGGCCCTCAAGCGGGAGACACGTCATGGCGGGAAGCGTCAACAAGGTGATTTTGGTCGGCAATCTGGGCAAGGACCCGGAGGTACGCCGCATGACCTCCGGCGAGCCGGTGGTGAACCTGTCGGTGGCGACCTCGGAAAGCTGGCGTGACAAGGCCAGCGGTGAGCGCAAGGAAAAGACCGAATGGCACCGGGTAGTGATCTTCAATAAGAACCTGGCCGATGTGGCGGAAAAGTATTTGCGCAAAGGCTCCAAGGTCTATGTCGAGGGCCAGCTTCAGACCCGCAAATGGACGGACAAGGACGGGGCGGAGAAATACTCCACCGAAGTGGTGCTGCAGAATTTCCGCGGCGAACTGACCATGCTGGATGGCCGCAATGACGGCGCGGCCGGTGGCGCCGGCCGCGGCGCTGGCGAGGCTCCGGCCAGCTTCCAGCGCGATGAGATGGAAGACGAGATTCCGTTTTAGGGCGGTCTCTCAGCGGTCACCATGGCCGGGCTGGAGTCGGCCATCCGACTTCGTGGCACTGGATAGGAGAGTTGGATGGGCGGCTCGTGAAGTTTACCCTCGGTCCGCGCTTCGCGCGGTCCCGGGAGCCCACCCATGGTGAGAGTAAAAATGGCTCCATCGCGGCACTTTCTGATTTTTCCCGTTGTGAGCTTTCTCGCTGGCTGTGCCACTTCATCCGGCCAGCCGACTGCCCATATTGCTGAACCGGCCATCGCCGCCGCTTACCGGCCGCTGCATGGCAGGGTGCATTTGGGATTGGATGCACAGGATGGCGCTTCCGTGGTGATCGCCCCCGGTATCGCTGTCACCAACCAGCACAATGAGAACATGGTGGATCCGCGCCTGGTTATCGGCGCGGCTGCCCAGTCCGATTTGCTGTTCTTCCATGTTCAAACCGTCGCTGCGCCGCCACGGGCGCAGCCCGTGATCGGCGAAGGCGTCACTGCCTACGGCCAAGGCGCTGACGCGGACTTGCGCATCGCCCACGGCGTGGTGCACGACATCGCCATGCAATCCGGTTTTGCCATCGCTCGCTGGTTCACCTTTGAGGGCAATGCCGGCCCGGGCTTTTCCGGCGGGCCCGTGGTGGATGCGCAAGGACGGCTGATCGGCATCACGTTCGCCTACAAGGACGAAGGCGGAAAAAGGCTGATATACGCCTATGATATGGCCCGGGTTCAGGCCGAGTTGGATAACCTTTCAACACCTGTGCGCTAGCGGCAGAAAGCCTAGTCAAATCAGTGGCTTCCTGGGACGGGAATCGCTGGCTCCGGAGTGTTGGAAATGCTAGGAATCGGGCCCTGATTTTCGCCCCGTCCGGGGTCTTTTTCGAGAACCGTTTTGAGCGCCATTTCCGACCCACCTGCGGGTGATCCACCGCCGCAAAGCGGCCCGCCCGCAGTCCCGGTCGCCATCGAAGATGAACTGAAGAAATCCTATCTCGATTACGCCATGAGCGTGATCGTGAGCCGCGCGCTGCCCGATGCCCGCGACGGCCTCAAGCCCGTGCATCGCCGCATTCTTTTTTCGATGCATGAAAGCGGCTACACGCCGGACAAGGCCTATCGCAAATGCGCCCGCATCACCGGCGACACGATGGGTAAATACCATCCGCACGGCAACCTGGCGATTTATGATGCCCTGGTGCGCCTGGCGCAGGATTTTTCCATGCGCCTGCCGCTGGTGGACGGCCAGGGTAATTTCGGTTCAGTGGACGGTGATCCGCCGGCTGCCGAGCGTTACACCGAGGCACGCTTGGCCAAGCCCGCCATGGCGCTGCTCGATGATCTTGACAAGGATACCGTCGAGTTTCGCGACAATTATGATGGCAGCGAGCAAGAGCCGGTGGTGCTGCCGGCGCGATTTCCCAATGTGCTGGTTAACGGGTCGGCCGGCATCGCCGTCGGCATGGCAACCAATATTCCGCCGCACAATCTGGGCGAAGTGATTGATGCCTGCCTTGCTTATATTGAAGACCCTGCGATCAATCTGGAAGCGCTGACGGAAATCGTGCCGGGGCCGGATTTTCCTACCGGCGGCCTGATCATCGGCAAGCAGGCGGCGCGCGGTGCCTTGGCCCGGGGGCGTGGCAGCGTATTGATGCGCGCCCGCTGCACCATCGAGGAAATCCGCAAAGATCGCGAAGCCAATATTGTCACCG
>JAFAVT010000139.1 GCA_019242275.1 Alphaproteobacteria bacterium | reverse complement strand
TCGCAGCCAGGGCCATCAGCGCACCAGTGGATTGGCGGTCAGGTAGGCGACCTTGGACGGCAGCGACTTGTCATAGGCCGAAAGCGCATCGCTGACCCCGGCGCGCATTCGCTGCAGCAATTCCTTGTCACCGTTGCCGGTGACATGGATGGTGAATTCCGATTTCAGGGTCAGCGCACCGCCGCCGCGCATGGCGCTCATGGGAATGACCTGACTGCCGCGCGGAAGATTCAGAAGTTCGGGCCCATGCTCGCCCACCCAGGCCAGGCCGCCGGGCGCATAGTCGGTGCCGCCCGCGAAGCCGGGAATACCGATGGCCTTGCCGATATCGCCGAAAATACGGCCGAAAAAACTGCCGCCGCCAGAAAAGACCGACGGGGTTGAACTGACCAGGGAAATACCGTCGCCAAACAGGCTTTCCACCAAAGGCTTCAAGATCATGGTCTTGACGATCATTTCGCCCAGATAGCCAAGAAACTGTCCGGCGGCATTTTTCAGCGAGCCGAAGCCGTGCACACCCTGGGCCAAGACGTCCACCAGATCATTCTTGAATTCTTCCTGCCGCTGGCGGGTTTCCAGCAGTTGCTGACGATAGGCTTCCTCAGTGTCCTTCAGATGCTCATTCGCATCGGCCGCGTTGGCCATGGCCGCGGCTAGCACATTCAGCACCTTGACCTGATCTTCGGTGGCATCCTTGCCGGCGACGTGGATGGCCAGCAGCGCTTCCTGCTTCCAGCGATAGGCTTCCGCCTGGCCGGCGGTCATGCCGAAAGCTTCGCCTTCGGCTTTCAGAGCGGCGATGTTCTTTTGCGCCGCGGCCGACTGTTTCTGGAATTCGTCTTCCTTGATCTGGACGGCGGGCGTGGAGCGCACTTCCTCAATGCCGCGGGTGGCGGCGCCGGGATCATTGATGTGCAGGGCGGGCTTGCTGCCGTAAACCGTGATGGTCTCGATCTCGCGCGGCAGCCTGGCGATCTGACCTTCCAGATCGGCAATTTTCTTCTGCTCGTTGGCAATGTAGGTGTCCAGTTCGCTTGCGTCGGTGCCGCCGGCACCAACCATGCTGAACAGCGACAGGATTGGGTTATTGCCAAAGGTCTTTTTCTGCTCCTGCAACGCAGCAAGGCTTTTGCGCGCCTCGGCCAGTTGCAGGTTCAGCTTTTGCCCTGGTGTAAGGTCAATCAGACCGAACCAGGCGCTCCACTTCTCGACCCACTGGATCAGGCCGGGCAGGCCATCGGTGATCTGCTTGGCGAGGTTCGCAATCTCTGGTGCCAAGCCGGCGACAGCGGCAATACCTTCGGCCTTGATGACGTCGAAAAGCGCCGTCAGGCGGTCGTTCGCCTTCCTTGCGCCCTCTACTGTTTCCGCGGAAAGCACGATGCCAAGCGACTTGGCCTGCTGTTCAAGCCGGGAAATCCCATCGGCGCCCTGGTTGACAAGTTGCAGCAGTTGCGGCCCGGCTTCCTTGCCGAAAAAGTTGGCCATATAGGCCGCCTTCTGCGCCTCGCTCTGCACGCCCTTCAGCTTGCCGACAATGGCGTCGAAGGCACCTTCCGCATCACGCACGGTGCCGTTGGTGATCAGTTTGTCTATACCGAGATTCTTGAAGGCGGCGGCGGCCTTGCCGCCATGGGTGTTGACGAATTCGCCCAGGTTCTTGTTGAGGGTGGTGAGCCCCTCGTCCAGCACCTGCATCGAGGCGCCGGACTGGCCGGCGGCAAAGCGCAATTCCTGCAGCCGCTCGACGCTGACCCCAGCCTGAACGGCGGTGTCGCCGATGGCGACGGCGGCTTCCAGGGATTTCTTCACCAGATCACCAAGACCGACGGTGATGCCGGCGGCGGTCAGGCCGGCAATGGCGGCGCCGACCTTGTCGAGGCCGACAAACCGCTTGCTGAAATCCACAATGGACCCGGACAGCTTGCGGTTCAGTTCCGCATGGCGCGATTCCAGCTTGGCCGCTTCCTCGCGGAAGGTGGCGTTTACCTTCTGCAAATCCTTCTGGAAGGATTTGTAGTCGGCGCTCATCGAGACCACCAACTGTTCCAGTTCTTCCTGATTCATTAGCCGTCACCGTGCAGGCGCTTCATGGCCTCATATTCCTCGTCAGACGGCGCGGAAGGGCCGCCGTCGGACGTGTTGGCCGACAGCCAGGCATTCCAGCAGCAGGCAAATTCCCAAAGACTGAGGCGCCGCACGTCGCGCGGCGCCATCCCCATCACGGCGCCGCAGGCGTAGATTCCGGCGAAGGAGAATTTTCCGCCGGGCCGGGCATCGCCGGTGCCGCGTCCGGCTTTGCTTTTCCCGGCGGATCGTCGGGAACGCCCATCACCGCCGCCAGCAGGACGGCGCGCGCCACCGGCAGGCTTTCCTGCCGCGGCCGCGCGTCCACATGGGCTTCGACCATGGCCAGCGCCTTGGCCGGCTCCATGCCACCGCCGATCAGGCCAAGCCGGATGACCTGGCGAAGGTCTTGCACCCGGGGCGTGCCTGACAGCAGGCGTTGCAGAATTTCCTCGGGCCCGGCGTCACAAACCCGCTGCAACTCTTCCAGTTGCCCCAAGGCCAGGCCGAAGCGGCGTTCGCTGCCGCCATCACCCCATTTCAGGGTGACGGTGCAGCTTTCCGGTGCCGTCATTACGACAGGGCGCCGTGGCTGGTGAGCGACAGCGAGACTTCCGCCAGCTTGGTATTGGTGCCGCCGGGGCCGCTGATCTGGAATTCGGTCAGGTGGAAGGCGCCGGTGTAGAGCAGCGTGGTGTCGAGATAAATCTTGACGTTCTTGGGCGTACCGCTCGCCAGCCAGGCGGTGTAAGTGGAGACCGAGGCGGTGTCGAGCTTGCCGGAGCCGCTGACCTTGGCCGACATGGCGGTCTTGAAAAACTGTTCCCACACCGGCGTGTCGGGCGCGGTGGGATCGAACACCGTATCATTCTGGCCGCTGGCCGAAAGCTGCAGGCTGCGGTCGGTGTTGATCATCACCGGATGCGAAAACACTTCCGGCGAGGCACCGTCGCCAACCTTGATATAGAGCTTAGTACCGAGCAGCGTTGCAGGTGCGGGCATGGCGTTTCCTTTGCGAGGCTTGAGGAATGAAAGTCAGGCTTCGGCGACGGCTTTGAGCATCGCCACGCAGGTGCGGGTGACGCCGTCGCCATCGAGGCCGAAGGTATCGAGATAGCGGCACAGCATCTTCAGCGTGCCGCTGGAAAGGGTGAAAGGTGGGCTGCCGGTGCCCCCACAAAGCGAAGCCAGCACCTGACCCAGGATGAGCTTCAGTTCGACTGTGCCGGTGGCGCGGGAATAAATGCTGATCTTGGGATAGATCACATAGCCTTCATAACCGCCATCGGCCGGGTCATTCTCCACCGAGCCGATTTCCACCTGGATATAGGGAAAGGCGGCATCGGGCGGCACCTCGTCAAAGACGCGGCCAGCCACCAGGCCGGTCAGCGCCACATCCGCTTTCAGCCGGGCAATGATGGCATCGGTGAGCGAAAGGGTGATGTCGGTCATAGCGTGCTATTCTTGATAGCGCGGCGCATGGCGGCATGGATGGCGGTGCGCACCTCTTTCCGCTTGGCGCGCCAGACCGGATAAAAGAACGGTTGCTTTGGTGTACCAGGATGGGTGCGGTAGGCCCGACGGGTGCGGGTGGTTTGGTAATATTCCGGCGCCGCTTTCACAAAGCGGCCGTTTTCGTCAACCGTATAGGCTTTCTTCCGCCGCTTGCGCATGTATGGCACGCGCGAGACATCACCTTTGGTGGAGGCTTTGGTGCCGAACTCGATCCAGCGGGCATAAAAGGCTTCCGCATTGCCGGCGTAAATCGTGATGGTGGCCAGTGAGCCGCCGACCTTCAGTTTGCTGGCGCGGCTGCGAAAGATAACGGCGTGTTTCGGCTCGCCCCAGGTCCAACCGATGGATTCGCGCAAGGCGCCGGCGCGTCGGCGCTTGTCGGCATGTTTCAGCACCGGCGCCAGTGACCGCTGCATGGCGACGATCTGATCCGCCTGCTGCGCCATCACCGCCTTGATCGGGTTTTCCACATTGGAGCCAATCTTTTCCAGTTTCGCGGTCAGGCGCCGCGCCACCGCGCTGGCGTTGATGCTGGCGGAAATGAAACTCATCCGTCCGCCCCGCCGCTGGTGGCCATGATCTGAATCCATTGCCGCCGCTCATCGGTGGCGGCGGCTGTGATGTTGAAGCTGCGATCCGGGTTGTTCGCATCCACAATGCGCCAGGCTGTGGTGATGGACGCTGCCGCGAAACTGTAGCGAATGGTGACGGCATAAGGCTGCAGGCCTTCCAGCCGCGCGCCCTGCACCGCCTCACTGCCATGCAGCGGCGAAAGCCTGGCGCGACAGGTAAACTGCGTCTGCCAGTCACCGCGCACATTGCCATGGCCGTCGTCGCATCTGACGCGCTTCTGGAAATGCAGCTTGGCGCGCAGATCGCCCGCCCCCGTCGCCATCGTATAGGCCTTACAGCGCCACGCCGGCCGAGTTGAAGCCCAGCTTCAGCGCAGCGGCAGACACCGCGATGCCGATGGTGCACGGATAATCGCCGGTGGTGAGATCGGCCACCGGGATGATGCCGCCGGCGGTGTCGCCCAGGTAATAGACGGTGCCGGCGGTG
>JAFAVT010000066.1 GCA_019242275.1 Alphaproteobacteria bacterium | reverse complement strand
GCCGGGCGCGATTGAGGAAATCCCCGCCCGGCTGTGGCGGGAAAAGCTGGGAATCGGCCGGAAGAAACGCTAAACCCCGCGCCATCACGATCTCACTCTTCGTCCCTCGCCCTTCGACAAGCTCAGGAGGCTCAGGATGAGGAAGCTCAGGGTGAGGCTTTTTAGTTATTCCCATGCTTCGACAGGCTCAGCATGAGGAAGCGAAAACAGGACGGACAATGAAGAACAAGAAACCCAAGCTGGCGCCGCCCTTCGCCGCCGAAACCAAGGATTCCCGCTTTGCCGGCACCTTCGAGGTGCTGGTTCCGGTGCCGGCCCGCAACAAGCCGCACAAAGTGCCGCTGCAATTTCCCACCCTGGCCGCGGCCGAAGGCTGGATGCACAGCGCCGAAGGCAAGGACCAGATCGCGCAGATTCTGGAAGACGCCGGCAAAGACTGACGCCGCCGGGCGTTCTGGCGCGAAAGTTCCATTGTCTCGTACGGCCTCCGGTTTCTGTCTCGATCGGGGACAGGCGCAATCCCAAAGCGGCAGGGTTTGTTTAGCGTTAACCGCACCTCTTGGGCCTTTCTTAAAAACCTGAGGCGTATCGTCCCCATTACCGGGGCGTCATCCATCTCAAGGCTTTCCTCCCGGTGCTGGCACGGGCTCTGCAACGTGCCGGTCAAAACCTGGAGAACCCGCCATGACCCTGTCTCGTTTCTGGATCAAGTCTGTTGCCGCCGCGGCCGTGCTGGCCTTCGGCGCCACCGCCGCCTTCGCCGGTCCGTTCGAGGACGGCGCCAACGCCTATAAGCGCGGCGACTACAACCGCGCCCTGGCCGCCTGGCGCAACCTGTCGCAGAGCGATGCGACGGTGCAGAACAATATCGGCATCATGTATATGGATGGCCGCGGCGTGCAGAAAAACATGCCGCTTGCCGTGCAGTGGCTGGCCCGTTCCGCCGCCAACGGCTCGTCCCTCGGCCAGAACAATCTCGGCGGCCTTTACCGCGACGGCAAGGGCGTCAATCGCGACTTCAGCAAGGCGCTGACTTATTTCTCCGCTTCCGCCGCGCAGGGCAATGCCGCCGGTCAGCTCAATCTTGGCCTGCTCTACATGTATGGCCAGGGCGTGCGCCAGGACCTGACTCGCGCCTATATGTGGTTCGATCTGGCTTCGGCGCAGAACCTCAAACAGGCGTCCTATAATCGCAGCCTGGTTGCCACCAAGATGAATCAGCAGGCCCAGTTGCAGGCCCACAATCTGGCGCAGCGTTGCGCCGACCAGAACTTCAAGGGCTGCGCCTAAATCCAAGCGCAAGCTCTTTTCCAGGTATTCCCCCGACTGGGGCGGCGTTCGCGCCGCCCCTTTTTCTTTGCTGGGGATGATCGCTGATCAGCCGGTGCCGAAAGGCGGTGGATGATTTGTGCGCGAAAGTGTTTTCGCGTGGACGCAAGTGAGCTTGTTTGGGCGGCGTGCCGTTAACGCAACCGGAGCGCGTGGAGCAACGAAAATTGACGGCATTTCCTCAACAGAGGCGCGGGGATCGAAGGGCGCGAAACCAGGTTAGGTGACGCAACACCGAAGGGGAGTTGCCGATGCCGTCCTGCCGCCATGACTGTGATGAAACACGTGCCAAGCGGCACGAAAAAACGCCCGCGCCGGAATGGCGCGAGCCGCCGGGCCGGCTGGGGGAATATGTGCGACGGGTGAAGCGGCTTGCCGCCCTGCAAGCCGCTTCTACTCCAGAGGAAGCCTGACTCAGCCGCCGCGGCCGCCACGTCCATATTTGTTGGCGGCGCCCGGCGTCGGCAGGTCGCTGATCACCTGTGCCCCTGCCGGGTGTACCTTGGTCAGCGCCGTGGTCAGTGTGATGCCGCTGCCGGCGACCAAGGCATCGGCCGGATGGGCGCGGGTCAGCGGTGCCGCCACGGTGAGGGAGGCACCGCCGCGGCCGCCGCTGATGGCAGCGACGCTGGCGTTTTCGCCGTCAACCGAAATCGCCTGGCCCACAGCAAAACCGCCCGGCGCCCCGGTGACCGGAATGACGGTAGCGCCGGCCGCAAGGGCGGTACCGGTGCGAGCCGCACCGGGGGTGCCGATATTGGCAATGGTCGCCTGCTCCATGGCGGCGCCGTTATCAATCATCACCACCTGCCCGGGGGCAAAGCCCGCCACGGCGGCTGTCTTGATGTTGGTGGCGCTGGCAGCCGAACCTTCCGGCAGCACGGTCGCCGTCTGCGCGCGGAAGTCAGTGCAATTGCTGTCGGCATCGGCGCCATCGGTCGGGCGGCCAGCGCTGCTGTTGGTGAGGATGGCAGGACCACCGCGGCCGCCACGGCCGCCGCCGGGGGCCACCACGCGGCAGCCACCTTCACCCACACCCGAAGCGCCCTGATAGCCTTCAGCAGCCCAGGGGTCCACCAGCAGGCCATAATTCAGGCTGTCGGCGACATGGCCGGCGGCGTCGCGCAGGATCATCGCGCCGGCAGCGGTGGACAGGGCCGGGCCGCCGAACCACTGGTTGGGCGTGCCCTGATAGCCGGCGCTGGTGACGGCATCATCACGCACCACCGCATCCACCTCATGGGCGGCGGAAAGCGGGCGATCGAGCGTAAGGCCGGTGCCCAGCGCCATGACCGGCTCGTTGCTGGAGCGCGCAAAGGCACTGGCGGGCGAAAAGCTGATGCCGGTGCCGCGCACCGCCACGGGCAGATTGGCGGCGTGGGCAAACTTCAGCGGCGCGGCCAGATCAAGGCCGGTGCCCGGCTCGATCACCGGATCGGAGGCGAGATGGTCGCGGGCAAGCGCGGGGCGGATATCCACGCTGTTGCCGTTCACGGCCGCAACGGTGACGGTTTCCAGTTGACCGGGCATGCCCACGATCAGCTTGCGACCCACGGCGAGCGCCGCCACGCCACCGCCGGCATTGGCGGCCTGGCCGTTGAAGACACCGTTGCCGGCCCGCAAGGTGATGCGGCCGGCCCCGGCCTTTACATCACCGGTCAGGGCCAGCCAGTTGGCGGCGGTGCCGACACGCTTGACCGTCACGGTTTCCACGCCATGACCCAGGGTGGCGATGTCCAGCCGAATCTTGTCGCCGGCGGTGATGCTGGCGACCGAGGTTACCGAAATGTTGGTAGCGCCCTTGGCCGCGTCGGCGCCCAGGAAAATCTCCGCCCCCGGCTTGCCCACCTGGGTAACGGTGGCGACTTCATATTGCTCGCGCGAGCGCGAGACGGCGGGATAGGTGGCGCCATGGCCCAGCGCAATCTTCTGGCCGACCGTAAAGCCCTCGGTGCTGGTCACCGGTACATTGGTCGCGCCTTTGGGAATGGTGATGATGGGGCCATCAGGCAGAGGCTGCCACACAGTGGTCGTCGGCGAGGCTGCCGTACCCAGGGCGGTAATGCGGCGGCTTTCCCCGCCGATATTGACGGTGTCCCCCACCTTCATGCCGGCGACGCTGCGGACGTGAATGACGCTGTCGCCCGCCTTGGCCGGCGCCGCCAGTCCGGAATTGGCAAGGCCCAGCAGATAAAAGCCCTTTGATGCCAGCCGGGTGCCGGCGGGAATGGTGACGGCGGAGAAAATCGCCTGCTGAGTCTGGTGCTGGGTCAGGGTCCAGCCGGAAATGTCCACGGCGTCGGCGCCACCATTATAGAGCTCGATAAAACTGTTGCTGGTGTTGCCGGGGCCGTCGCCAATGCGAAACTCATTAATCTTCACCGGCGCCACGTTGCGCACTTTTTCGGCCGTGCGTTCGCTGTGCTTGGCGCCGCCGGCGGTGAAGGAGACATTGCCGACCAGATCACCGTTGAAGGTCTGAGTCCCTGAGGTGACGTGAAAGCTCTGGCTGACGCTGGCGCCCGGCGCAACCGCGCCCGGGGTGTAGGAAGCCGGCGTCGCCGCGGTGGCCGTCCAGCCCTTCGGCAAGGAGAGACTGAAGGCAACGCCGGTCACCGGCGCGCCGGTGACATTGGTAAAGGTCAGCATCACATCCTGGGCCGCGCCGGGCGCCAAGGTGACAAGGCCGGTGGTGTTGGCAAAGCGCAGCGCCGCCACGTCATAGTGCGCCGCCACGACATTGGCTTGCACTGCCTGGTCGGTCGCATTGCTGGGGAAGGTGCCGCCCTTGGTCATGGCACCTTCATAGAAAGTGCCTTGCGAGCCATTGCTGTTGTCGCCGCCATTGCCCAAGAGGATGGCGCCCTGCTTGCGCATGGGGTCATAAGTGTTGTTGACGCGGCCGCCGTCATAGATCACCAGCAGATCGCCCTTCTGGGCGTCGCCGCTCAGCGAGGTCCAGTGATGCGGCTCGCCCTTGGCCATGGCGGTGACAAAGTGCCAAGTGATTTGCGGCAGGGTCTTGCAAAGCTTGTCGGCGGGATCAGGATTGACGCAGCCGACCAGATTGTTCTCCTGGTCGGTCATCGGCCAGGGGCCGGGCAGCGTGCCGTGATACCAGGCGGTGGCGTCGCCGTAATAGGCCGTCTCCATGGTGCCGTTGCCGTCATCCTTGGAGTCGATCTCGGCATTGCCGTAATCGAAGCAGCAGCCATTATTGAAGTGGTGGCCGTTGATCACCCAATATTGACCCTCGGCCTGGTCATCCACGGCGGTGCCCTTGGCATCGTCCTGGCGCAGGCCCATGCCGGGCTCGATGAAGACGCCATAGACCTTGTGGCCGTAGAGGCTGGCCGGTGCCATGTCGGCCACCGGCACATTGTTGAAGCCGCCCATGGCTGGGCCGCTGAAGGCGCCGCGCGGCGCCTGGGTCAGTTCGTTATGATGGCCGGACTGGTCATAAATGGTGGTGATCCAGCATACGGTGTTGGCGCAGAAACGGTCTTGTGCGGCCGCGTCGGCATAGCCGCCGGCGTCATTACCCGACGGTTTGACCACGCCGATATTGAGCTTCTTGCCGTCGGACTGGCGCATCACCTGGTAGAGCGGGCCGTTATAGGCGGCGAAGAGGGCGCGGGTGGTGGAATGGGCGGCGGTGCAAGGATCACCGGCGGCGGCATAGATGTCGCACGGGCCTTTGGGCCGGGCCGGGCCGGATGTGGTGGCGGCAAAGGCCAGGGCCCCGGCCAGCAGCAGCGGCACTGACAGAATGACGAGATTGCGCACGTTGTACATGTTCCCCACCCCGCGGGCTTAAGCCCCGCCTAACTATTTGTCTGACAATAAAATGGCCGTTGCCGGGACGATCCGTCAAGAGCATTTGTCCGCGACACGAACAGGATAGAGCCACACGGTCAGACCACCAAGAGCGATGGGAGGACCTATAAAAAAGGGCGCCGGTGAAGGCGCCCTTCTCTTGATACTGGTGGGACTTAGTTCTTTCTGGTCTCAACCACGGTGGTCTTCTCGACCACCTTTTCGGTCTTCTGCTTCTCTTGGGGCGCCACCACCACGACCTCGGGCGGTGGTTTGGGCTTGTCGTCCGTGATGATGATCTTGTCTCCCATGGCGCGCTCCTACTTGCTTTGGCCGGTGACCACCACGGCCTTGGGGGCGCCGCCGCTCTTGTAATTGTCCCACATGAAGAAGCCGACAATGCCGACCACAATCAGCACCGCGCCTAGAATAAAGCCCATGACGGCATTGCCGCCGCCACCGCCGCCATCTTTTTCAATAATCGTTGCCATCAAGCTCTCCCATTGGGTTTCCAAAAAAGAGCAACGAAGTTATCGAATGATTGTTCCGGCAATCGCTCGGCCAAGGTACGCCGGGAGCCGGAACTTGCGGGAACCGACTCACCGGCCAGCGGCGGTGTACGTGCTGAGTAGCCGCTTCGGCGCCAAAATGATCCGTACACAGACAGTACGCAACGTGCCATCCCGCGACATCTTCCCCGCAATGCGGAGCACTCGCTGTTGCACGAACCGCTGGCCGATGCTTCCTTTTCGGCTACAGTATTTCCATGCACGAGCAAAACCTCACCGCGCTGGCGCTGCTGCTGGCCGCGGCCGTCGCCTTCGGCCTGATCATGAACCGGGTGCGCATGCCGGCCGCCGCAGGCTTCATCCTGGTGGGGGTCGGGCTTGGGCCGTCGGGGCTGGGGCTGATCCAGCCGGACGGCGCCATCGAGACGATGGCCGAATTGGGCGTGCTGATGCTGCTTTTCATCATCGGCATGGAGATACGGCTGTCCGCCTTCGCTCGCGCCCTGCCCCTGGCACTTTCCATCACCATACTCACCATCGTCATCATTACCTCATCGGTGACGCTGTTCACGGTCCTGGTTCATGGCGAAATGCTTGGCGGGGCGGTGATCGGGGCGATGCTTTCCATCTCCTCCAGCGCCGTGGCCTTCAAGATGATGGAGGATGCCGATGAGAAAGACACGGTAGCTGGGCGCACGGCCTTGGCCATTTTGGTCGCCCAGGATCTGGCAGTGGTGCCGCTGCTGCTTGTCACCAATGCGCTGGGCACACCGCTGACCCTGATGGCGCTGTGGAACGTGGGATGGCGGGTGATACTGGCCTTGGCGCTGCTGGCGGGCGGCATCCTGGCCCTGACCCGGATCAAGAGCTTTCATGTGCCGGGATCCGAATATCTGATGAAGGATGCCGATGTTGGCACCCTAGGCGTTCTGGGCATCTGTTTTCTCTGCGCTGCCCTGTCGGGCCTTCTGGGCCTGTCGCCGGCGCTGGGGGCGTTCCTGGGCGGGCTGATCCTGGGTCATTCCACCTTGCGCCGTAGCGCCCTGACCATGGCGCAACCGGTTCAGTCCATCCTGCTTTTTGTTTTCTTCCTGTCGGTTGGGCTTTTGATTGACCTGGCCTACCTGAAACAGCACGCCTTCATCATTTTGGCGGCCCTGGTCGTGGTGACCGGCGGCAAGACTTTCCTCAACTGGCTTTTGATGATGCTGGCGGGTGAGAAATTTCTGGTGGCGCTGGAAACCTCGCTGTTCCTGTCGCCGGTGGGAGAATTCAGTTTCGTCATCGCCGCCGCCGGCCTCACGGTCGGAGCCTTGTCGCCGGAAGGTCACAAGCTGGCGATTGCCGTGATTGCCATGTCGCTTTTGTCAACGCCGGTGTGGTTTGCCTTCGCCCGCGTGTTTCATCGCCACGCCCTGGGCCGTCTGCGCATCTTGGGGCTGGATTTGGCAGAATTTCAATTGTGGCGGCCGGAGCCGACCATGGCGGCCCCGGCTACGGGGTATGTTCCGGCGCGCGGGCGTCCCGCTCCAAACCCTCGGGGTCCTGGTGAATAATCACTTCGGCGTTGGGATAGGCATTCAGAATTGCCTTCTCAACCGCATCCGAGACCGCATGGGCTTCGGTCAGACGCATCTGCGGGTCCATTTCCAGGTGAACCTGGATGAAACAGGAAAGGCCGGCAGCACGGGTCTTGAGGTCGTGCACGTTTTTCACGGCGTCATGGGTCAGGGCAATGCGGGCAATGCGGGCACGATCTTCATCCGGCAATTCCCGGTCCATCAACTGATCCAGGCTGGTGCGGCCAACCTTCCAGGCCCCGGTTAACATGATCAGGGCCACGGCAATGGCGATCAGCGGGTCGGCCAACTGCCAGTGCAGCCCGGCCGCCAGTACGATCGCCGCCACCACGCCGATGTTGGTGAGAAGGTCAGCAAAATAGTGGGTCGCATCGGCGTGGACCGCCAGCGAACCGGTTTTTGCTACCACCGCGCGCTGATAGAGAATGAGGGCAATAGCGAATACGATGGAAACCGCCATCACTGCCAAGGCTTCGCCGCTATTGCTGATGGGTTGGGGGTCAAGAATGCGCTGTATCGCCTGAATGACAAGAAACAGAGCCGAGGCCGTGATGAAAGCGGCCTGGCCAAGACCCGCCAAGGGTTCGGCCTTGCCATGACCGAAGCGGTGCTCATTGTCCGCGGGTGCCAGCGCCGTCCGGATGGCGAACAGGTTGAGCGAGGAAGTAAAAAGGTCCAGCGCCGAGTCGGCCAAGGAGGCCAGCATCGCCACCGAGTCTGAGGCGAAATAGGCGAAGGCCTTGATGCTCACCAGCAGAACTGAGACGAAAAGCGAGGCGATCGCGGCGCGGTGCATCAGGACGCCCGCCTGGGGATTGAGACCGCTTCTCATCAAGGATTTCGCGCCGGAACCATTGGCGTTTGTTAGCACGCAGCATCACAATTGCCTACGCGCGCGCCACTGGGACATATCCGGGAAAGTTTTGTGACATTTGGCTCCTAGCGTCGCCTTTAGCGGAACCCGCGCCCAAAGGAATTGGCGGCATGCTGCAGGAAACGAGAGTAATCATGGGCCTGCCCGTCTGTGTGGCCGTACACGACGCGGGCGCAACGGCGGATGATATTGAAGCCGCCTTTGCCGTCTTTACCCAGGCCGACGCACGGTTCACCCCGTTTCGTGCTGACAGCGAGCTATCGCGCCTCAACCGCAACCAAGTCTGTGGCATCAGTGCCGAGATGCAAGAGGTGCTGGACCTGGCGGAAGAAACCCGGGTTCAGAGCGGAGGCTATTTCGACATCAGGCGTCCCGACGGCGCACTTGACCCTTGCGGCATCGTCAAGGGCTGGGCCATTGAAAAGGCTGCCCAAGCCCTGCGGCAAAGGGGGCTGCGAGATTTCTTCATTGATGCCGGCGGCGACATCCAGAGTTGCGGCTTGAACGCGCAAGGGCGCGAATGGCGCGTCGGCATTCGCAATCCCTTCAATCCCGAGGAGATCGTCAAATGCCTCAGGCCACGCGGCGCCGGCGTCGCCACGTCCGGCACTTATCTGCGCGGCCGTCACATTTATAATCCCCATGATCCGTCGGCGCCGCTGGACGAGATTGTCAGTCTCACCGTCATCGGCCCCGACATTTTGGAAGCCGACCGCTTCGCCACCGCCTGCTTTGCCATGGGCCCTGCCGGCATCCTTTTTATCGAGCGCCTGGAGGGATTCGAGGCTTACGAAATTGATGCAGGCGGAAATGCCCGCATGACCAGCGGGCTGGGCCGCTATCTGGCATGAGCCAAAACGGCAAGCCCCCCGGCCGCCTGGCCGGCAAGCTGATGCTATCAGGCGCGTTGATCCTGGCCTCCGGCGCCTATGCCTGGCACGAGGCACAGAACGCGCCTGCCGCCGCGTCGGCACCAACAGCACCCGTGCCGAAACTGGCGGTCCTGCCGCCCTCCGGCCCAGAGCCGCAGCCGAAAGCGGAGTCTGTGCCGGAAGCTGCGGAAGTACCGGCTCAGCCGGTGCCCGCAGCACCGAATGGGGCGCTGGTGACCGAAGAAAAAGCGACGCCCACGATGCCGCAGACCCAGCCTAGCGCAGACGCGCAATCACCGGCTGTCGCACAAACGCAAGACAGGCCGGATGTCCTGGCGTCCAATGCGCCGCCCATAACGGTGCCCCCGCCGGCACCGACAATCGCGGCACCCATTCAAAGAGCCGGACGCTATGCCGACGGCGATTACACCGGCAGGCCAGCGGACGCGGTCTGGGGGTTGATCCAGGTGAAGGTCAGTATTCGCGGTGGCGTTATCACCGATGTCGAATGCCCGGACTATCCCAACCATCGCCGCCGTTCGATCCAGATCAACGACTGGGCGCTGCCCATGCTGGCGCAGGAGGTCATCGCCGCCCAAAGTGCCGAGGTGGACATTATTACCCAGGCCACCACCACCAGCGTCGGCTATCGGGAATCGCTGGCAAACGCTCTCGCCCAGGCGCGGTCATGAAGGACCTTTTGGCCCGCACCACCATATCGCGCCTGACGCTGTATGTGCTGGCGACGCTGTGGTTGTGGGCCTTAGTGCTGGCTGGGCTGAAATTGTTGCCGTATCGGCCATCGGACATGGTGGTGTCCGCCGTGGTTCTGTTGGCCGCAGGTTGGGCCGTCAATACGCTTTTCGCAAAAGTATTTGCCGTCCGCTCCAATCCGGAGTCGGTGCTGATCACCATCCTGATCCTGGCGCTGGTGATCACACCTTTTGGCTGGAATGATCGTTCTGCCGCCGGTTATGCGATTTTCACCGCCGCCTGGGCGATGGCCTCGAAATACATGTTGGTCACGGCGCGGCGGCATTGGTTCAACCCCGCCGCCTTCGGCATGGCGTTGGCGGCGCTGGCGCTGGGCAATTCGGTAAGCTGGTGGGTAGGCGGAAGTCCCTGGTTGCTGGTCGTGATGCTGCCGGGCGGGGCGCTGATCCTGGCCAAGATGCGCTGCTATGATCTGGTGCTCAGCTTCGCCGCCGCGGTGCTGGCGACAGTGGCACTGGCCTCAGGCGCCAGCCGGGTTGCGCTGGAGCAGGTGACGCTCCACTCTATGTTTATCTTCTTTGCCTTCATCATGCTGACCGAACCCCGCACCACGCCGATCTGGCGCCCCAGGCGCATCGCCTATGCGACGCTGGTCGGCATCCTGTTCGCGCCGGAAGTGCATTTGGGGAGCTTCTATTTCACGCCGGAACTGGCGCTGCTGGCGGGCAATGCTTTTGCGGTCTTGGCCAGTCCCCGCCGCTGGCCGGCAAGCCTGCGGACGCCGGCGTTGGCGAACTGACAATCAGGGGAACAGCCGCTCCGTGGTCCAGGCCGCATTTTCGCCGGCGCGGGCATAGACCAGTCGGTCATGCAGCCGAAAAGGCCGGTCGCGCCAGAACTCGATGCGCAGCG
>JAFAVT010000347.1 GCA_019242275.1 Alphaproteobacteria bacterium | reverse complement strand
GGACAGCCCTTCACCGCCGTGTTGGAAGGTGATCCCAACCTGATCACCTTCGGCGGCGGGCTGCCGATCATGAAGGGTGGGCAGCTCATCGGGGCGCTGGCGGTATCGGGCCCAACCGGTGTGGGTGATGATACCAAATGCGCCCAGGCGGGCATGGCGAAATTCCATCTCTGACATAGCCACGCGACGCGCCAACGGGCTGGAGCAAATGCTCCGGCTCGTTTGCTTTCAAGGCATGCAGGACCTATTTTCGAGCCATGACACAGCCCAATAGCATTGTCCGTGCCGGCAGCGTCGAAATCGGCAATGAAAAGAAACTTTCCATCATCGCCGGCCCTTGCCAGTTGGAAAGCCGTGCCCACGCCTTCGACATGGCGGGTGCGCTCAAGGAAGCCTGTACGAAGTTAGGCGTGGGCCTGATCTACAAGACCAGCTTTGACAAGGCCAACCGCTCCAGTGCCGCCACGGCGCGCGGCATGGGACTGGAAAACGCGCTGCCCATCTTTGCCGACATCCGGAAGAATTTCAGTCTTCCCGTCCTGACCGACGTGCATGAACGGGACCAGTGCGCCGCAGTGGCGCAAGCGGTGGACGTGCTGCAAATTCCTGCCTTCCTGTCGCGCCAGACTGATCTCTTGGTCGCCGCTGCCCACACTGGCAAGGTGATCAACGTCAAGAAGGGCCAGTTCCTGGCGCCATGGGACATGAAGAACGTCATCGCCAAGGTCACGGGCGCCGGCAATCCCAATGTGCTGGTGACCGAGCGTGGTGTTTCCTTCGGCTACAATACTTTGGTGAGTGACATGCGGGCGCTGCCGATCATGGCCAAGTTCGGCGCGCCGGTGGTGTTTGATGCCACCCATAGCGTGCAGCAGCCGGGTGCGGGCGGCGACAAATCCGGCGGCGACCGCACCATGGTGCCTTACCTTGCACGCGCCGCGGTGGCGGCGGGCGTCGCCTGCGTTTTCATGGAAGTGCACCAGGACCCGGACAACGCGCCATCCGACGGGCCCAATATGGTCAAGCTGAAGAACTTCCCGGCGCTGCTGGAGCAGTTGGTGGCGATAGACGCGATCGTGAAGCGCTAGGCGCTGGCCATCCATGCCTGCACGATTCCAATCGCTGCGAGAATCCACAGGATGATGGTGGAAAAGACGGTCGGCGCGAATCCGGGAAAGCGCGATTTCGCATCGCCATAGACAAAATAGTAGGTGATGCGCCCCAAACACCAGATGAGGCCCAGGATCGGCGCCCACCAGCCGGGAAAATACAATGCCGCCAGCCACAGCGACGGCAGGAAGATCACGAACTGTTCGACCGTGTTGCCCTGGATGCGCAGCGCCCGCTCCAGGTCGGGCGAACCGCTCATGGCCGGTGCGTCAATGCCGGTGCGCCGCCGGGCGCGCGCCACGCCAATGGCAAAGGCCAGCGAAATCAGCACCGCCAGCAGGGTCACAAAAGCGGTGAGGATGATGGCGGGCGCGGCAAGCATGCTCATGGATTTCCCCCCTGTTCTTCTTTAGAACGCCGCCAGCCTAGAGCAGAACCAGGGTTTTTCAAACCCGGTCCTGCTCTAGTTAATTGATTGTCGCGCGGCTTTGCGGAAAACCGCTTCACCCTTTTCCGGGCCGCGCTTTGTCGGAGTTCTATTATGACCGCCATCATTGACATTACCGGGCGTGAGATTCTCGACAGCCGGGGCAATCCCACGGTGGAGGTGGATGTGCGACTGGAGGACGACGCTTTCGGCCGCGCCGCTGTGCCGTCCGGCGCCTCGACTGGCGCCCATGAGGCGGTGGAGCTGCGCGATGGCGGCAACCGCTACAAGGGCAAGGGCGTGGAAAAGGCGGTCGCCGCCGTGAACGGCGAACTGTTCGACGCCCTGTGCGGGCTGGAGGCGGAAGACCAGATTCGCATTGACAACATGATGATTGCTTTGGACGGCACGCCCAACAAGGCGCGGCTGGGCGCCAACGCCATTCTGGGCATTTCGCTGGCGGTGGCCAAGGCCGCGGCGGCCAGCGCCGCCCTGCCGCTGTATCGCTATGTCGGCGGCGCGAAAGCACAAGTGCTACCGGTACCGATGATGAACGTGGTCAATGGCGGCGTCCATGCCGACAATCCCATAGACTTCCAGGAATTCATGATCGCGCCTGTTGGCGCATCCTCGTTCAAGGAAGGGTTGCGCATGGGTGCCGAGATCTTCCACACCCTGAAGAAGGCACTGTCCGATGCCGGCCTCAACACCAATGTCGGCGACGAGGGCGGCTTTGCCCCCAATCTGAAATCGCCCGACGAAGCGCTGACCTATATTTCCAAGGCGGTGGAGAAGGCCGGCTACAAGCTGGGCGAAGATGTCTATTTCGCGCTCGACCCGGCCTCGACGGAATTCTTTAAGAACGGCAAGTATGAATTGGAAGGCGAGGGCAAGAGCCTGGCGCCCGACCAGATGGTGAAAGTCTATGCCGATCTCTGCCAGCGCTATCCGATCTTTTCGATCGAGGACGGCATGGCCGAGGATGACTGGGCCGGCTGGAAGGCGCTGACCGACGAAGTCGGCGCCCGCGTCAATCTGGTGGGCGACGATCTCTTCGTTACCAACGTCAAACGCCTTTCCCAAGGCATCGAGAAAAAAACCGCCAATGCCATTCTGATCAAGGTCAACCAGATCGGTTCGCTGACCGAGACCCTGGCCACCGTGGATATGGCACACCGCGCCGGTTACAAGGCGGTGATGAGCCATCGTTCCGGCGAAACCGAAGATTCGACCATCGCCGACCTGGCGGTGGCCACCAATTGCGGTCAGATCAAGACCGGCAGTCTTGCTCGCTCCGACCGTCTGGCCAAATACAACCAGTTGCTGCGCATCGAGGAGCAATTGAGTGACACGGCGATCTATGCCGGCAAGTCGGTGCTCCGGGCCTGACACGGCCGTTCGCGGCAGGCGTGCCGCCACTGGCGCTGACGCGCTCTCGCTTCTATAATTACTCCTAAACGGGGGGATGGGCATGGCACGAAGCGGATGGCTGCTGGGTCCGGCATTGCTGCTTTGTCTGGGTCTTCCTGTCCGTGCGCAGGAAGATCACGCCTATACCGCCGAGCAGATTCAGGGCGGCTATCGCCTCTATGCCAGCCAGTGCCAGCTTTGCCATGGGTTGAATGGAGACGGCGTGGCCGGCACCAGTCTGAGCCGACAGCAATTCCGTTTCGTCACCACCGACGCCGATATTCGGCGCATGGTCACCAATGGCAGCACCGGCGGGGGCATGCCGCCCTTCAGCCTGAAGGATGAGGAGGTGGATGGTCTGATCGCCTTCATCCGTTCCGGCATGGATCGTACTGGTATCAGCTTCCGCCTGGGCGATGCGGCACGCGGCAAGATTGTGTATGATCGAAGTGGCTGCGCCGCCTGCCACCGCATCGCCGGCCAGGGTGCGCGCATCGGACCCAATCTTACTGATATCGGCTTCCTGCGCCGCCCGGGACAAATCTTCACCTCGCTCACCGAACCGATCAAGGCGACGATGCCGATCAACCGCCCGGTTATGATCGTGCTGAAAAATGGGCGCACCATAAAAGGGCGGCGCTATGACGAGGATACCTTCTTCGTGCGCTTGATTGACAGCGATGAAAGGCTCGTTTCCGTCAGCAAGGGCGATATACGCAGCTATCAGGTTCGGATGGACACCGACATGCCGTCCTTCCGCGGCCGGCTGAGCGATGGCGAACTGGGCGACCTGGTTGCCTATCTTACCACCCTGAAAGGATGACCATGCGCCGGATCGTTCTTTTTCTTTTGGCCGCCCTGATGCTGCCGCTCGCGGCGGCTGCCCAGGTCACCTCCCAGCGGATCGAGCATGCTGCGGCCGAGCCCCAGAATTGGCTGACCTACAGCGGCACCTACAATAGCCAGCGCTTTAGCGGTCTCAATCAGATCAACAAGGCCAATGTGAAGAACCTGACCCTGCAATGGGCGGTACAGGACCAGGTTTCGGGCGTCTGGCAATCCAATCCTCTGGTGGTGGACGGCGTCATGTATCTGACGCAGCGGCCCAACGACGTGATGGCGATTGATGCCAAGACCGGCAAGCATTTCTGGATCTATCGCTGGACGCCCGATCCCGGCGTCCGCATCTGTTGCGGCTCCAACAACCGGGGTCTCGCCATATTGGGCGATATCCTGTTCATGGGCACGCTCGACGCGCATCTCATCGCCTTGGATGCCAAAACCGGAAAACCGATCTGGAATATCGCCGTGGCCGATTTCAAGGCTGCCTATTCCATCACCATGGCGCCTCTGGTGGTGAAAGATAAAATCCTG
>JAFAVT010000312.1 GCA_019242275.1 Alphaproteobacteria bacterium | reverse complement strand
AATCTGCTGCAAATTGCCGCCATCCGGTTTTACCGTGGCGCCTGACGCATCCAGAAATTGCCAACCCAGCGCCGCTGCCATGCCAATGCCGGCATCATTGGTGGCGCTGCCGCCGATTGCCAGCAGCGCGGTCTTCGCGCCGCGTGCCCTCGCATCCGCCAGCAATTGACCGGTGCCATAGGTGGAGGCGAGAAGAGGGTTGCGCTCCTCCAAGGCCAGCAATTGCAGGCCCGAAGCGGTGGCCATTTCAACCAGTGCCGTGCCGCCATCGGCGGAAACCCCATAAGAAGCTCTCACCGGCCGGCCCAGCGGGTCGCAAACCGTCAGCGACAGGTTTTGCAGCGCCAGTGCCTTGTGCAGGATGTCCAACACGCCTTCGCCGCCATCGGACAGTGGCATTTCCGTTACCTTGATTCCTGGACGCGCTCGCTTCAGGCCGCGGGCAATCGCGGCGCAGACCTGCTCGGCATCAAGCGCGTCCTTGAAGGAATCGCAGGCGACCAGAACGTGCATGAGTGACCTTTCCGGCGCCCGAATAGCCTGGGGATGCGCACCCGGCAATGGCGGCCGCCCGGTCCATTTTGCGGTGCGGTATGGCCGGGGCGCGACAGATTGCGCACGTTGCGCCAAAACCAACCCGCACCTTATAATAACACCAATAGCGACGTCAGATCGCAAATAACGTGAAGGGATGCAGGCCGAAGCCGGCCTGCTTTGGGGAGTTAGCCATACCGGACGACACACTCCGTTACATTGCCGCCGTGGAAATCCCGGATGCCCCGCGCAATGCTGCCGCCGGGATCGCAGAATCCAGCCGCGCGGCCACCGACCGGGGTCGTCGTCCGTGAACGAAGTTTGATTTTGGGAGTAAATCGCCATGCCGCCTCTTTCCAGACGTTCCATGCTTTACGGCACCACCGCCGCCCTCGGTTTCGGGGCGCTGGCCACGGTGGCCGAGGCGCAGCGCAGTCCCAATGGCGGCGGCAATCTGGCCAATGCCTATCCCGCCCCGCCCGCGCGCGGCGCCATCGCCCAGGACACGGACTGGCTGCATTTCTCCAAGGATCTGAATGCCAATCGCTATTCGCCGCTGGACCAGATCACCGGCGACAATTTCAAGAACCTGCAAATCGCCTGGCGGTTGGACAATTCCCATTTCGGCCCGCGCATCGAAACCAACTGGGAATCGACGCCGCTGCTGATCAAGGGTCGTCTCTATGTCACCATCGGTTCGCGTCGTGACATTGCATGTCTGGACGCCATTACCGGCGAGTTGATCTGGACGCATCGCGAAGATGAAGGCCGTCGTGGCGAAAGCGCTCCGCGCATCCTGGCCGGCCATGGCTGTTCCTATTGGACTGACGGCAAAGTGGAGCGCATCGTCTATACCACCCAGGGTTATCGCTTGGTCTCGCTCGACATCGCCACCGGTATTCCTGACCCCCGGTTCGGTAGGAACGGCTATGTTGATCTGCGCCTAGAAGACGACCAGGTGATGGACCTGGAGACCGCGGAAGTCTCCTGGCATTCGACGCCGCTGGTGGCCAACGATGTTATCGTGATCGGTGCCGCCCATAGCGGCAACGATCCCAGGGCAGGTAACACTACACCTCCGGTCGGCAATGTTCGCGGGTATGACGCGCGCACCGGCAGGCGCCTCTGGATCTTCCACACCATCCCACACAAGGGTGAGTTCGGCTACGACACCTGGCTGGCAGATGGCCCCACCACTGCTTTCGGTCATGCCGGCGTCTGGGGTGAAATGTGCGCCGACCCGGAACTGAACACAGTCTATTTTGGCGTCGAACTGCCCTCCGGCGACTATATTGGCGTCAAGCGTAAGGGTCCCGGCCTGTTCGGCGAAAGTCTGGTGGCGCTGGATCTCAAGACGGGCAGGCGCAAATGGCATTTCCAGATGGTCCATCACGGTCTGTGGGACAATGACGTGCCTTGCTCGGCGATGTGCATTGACATTCCGGTGAACGGCAAGATCGTCAAGGCCATTGCTCAGCCGACCAAGCAGTCCTTCCTGTATGTCTTCAACCGCGAAACCGGTGAGCCGATTTGGCCCATCCCGGAGGTGCCGCGCAAGCCGGGTGATGTGCCGGACGAGTGGTACTCGCCAACCCAGCCCATCCCCACCAAGCCCGCGGCTTATGACCGGGTCAATGTGGGCGATGATGATCTTGTGGACTTTACCCCCGCCATCAAGGCGCGCGCCAAGGAGATCGCCGACCATTATGTACGGGGCAACGGGCCGTTCGATTCGCCCACCATGGCGGTCTATGACGGCAAGTGGGGCACGCTCTGCCTGCCTGGTTCTCAAGGCGGCACCAATTGGCCTGGCGCCTGTGTCGATCCTGAAACCAAGATCGTCTATGTCTATTCCAAGACCCAGCCGGTGGTGCATGGCGACGTCAAGGATGACACCACGCCCTTCGGCTATCGTGCTGGTGCGCCTACCGCTCCTGGCCAGGCGGCCGCTGGCCGCGGCGGCGGTCGCGGCGCCGGCGGCGGCGGCGCACCGGGGGGCGGCGGTCGTGGCGCTGGGGGAGCCGCAGGTGCTGCTGCGCTCACCGGGCCAATTCAGCCGGGCAATGTCTCAGTGGCTGGTCTGCCGATCGTGAAGCCGCCTTACGGCCGCATTACCGCCATTGATCTGAAGGTTGGCGACCACGTCTGGCAGATCGCTCACGGCGAGACACCGGACAATATCAAGAACCATCCGCTACTTCAGGGCCTTACGATCCCGCGCACCGGCCAGGCCGGCAATGTCGGGCCCCTGGTGACCAAGACGCTGGTAATCTGTGGTGATCCGCAGACCACCACAAACGCCGCCGGCGTCCGCCAGGCGTATCTGCGCGCCTATGACAAGGCTACCGGCAGGGAGTTGGGGGCGGTGCCGCTGCCGGAAGGTCAAACCTCAACGCCGATGACTTATGCCATCGGGGGCTGGCAATACATCGTGCTCTGTATCGGCAATCATGATTACAGCGGCAGCGAGATGTTGGCGTTCAAGCTGCCGGCCAGTGCGCTGGCGGCGCCTGCGGCGCCAGGTGCGCCGGCGGCACCGGCCGGACGAGGGGCCGGGCGGGGTGCCTAGGACATAAAAAGGGGCCGCCCGGTTGGGCGGCCCTTTCTTTTCCAACCGTTGAAGCGAGTGGAACGAGTTCAATTCACCTGCTTGAGGACCCTGCGCAGGGTTTCAAACAGCATATCTATCTCGCCCTTCTCGATTATCAATGGCGGAGAAAGGGCGATGATGTCGCCCGTGGTGCGGATGAGCAGTCCTGCAGCAAAGCATTTCAGGTAAGCGTCAAACGCACGCGCGCTCGGTTTTCCTTCGATCGGTTGAAGTTCGATTCCGGCGATTAGACCCAGCGTGCGGATATCGGTGACAATAGGAATGTCGCGCAGGCCGTGGACCGCATCGGCCCAATATTCCACCAGCGAGGCGCCACGCGTAAGCAGCCCTTCTTCCTCATAGGTATCCAGCGTTCCCAAAGCAGCGGCGCAGGCCACCGGATTGCCCGAATAAGTATAGCCATGGAACAATTCGATGGCGTTCTGCGGCCCCTGCATGAAGCGGTCATGAATTTTCTTCTGCACAAACACCGCGCCCATGGGGATCACACCATTGGTCAGTCCCTTGGCGGTGGTGACGATATCCGGCTCGACCCCGAAATAGTTGACGGCGAAATTGGTCCCCAGCCGGCCATAGCCGGTAATGACTTCGTCGAAGATCAGCAGGATGCCGTGTCGGTCGCATATGTCGCGCAGCCGCTTCAGATAGCCGCGCGGCGGAAGAAAAACGCCGGCCGAGCCTTGTATCGGTTCGACAATAACGGCGGCGATGGTGGAAGGGTCATGCAGGGCGCAAAGCCGCTCCAGATCGTCCGCTAGCTCGGCGCCGAATTCCGGCTCGCCTCGGGAGAAAAAGTTTCGCGGATCGCCATGGGTATGGCGCAGATGATCAACCCCGGCCACCAAGGCCCCAAACATTTTGCGGTTGGGTGTCATACCGCCTACACTCATGCCGCCAAAATTGACTCCGTGATAGCCGCGCTCGCGTCCGATCAGGCGCACCCGGGACGCTTCGCCACCCAGCCGATGATAGGCAATGGCGATCTTCAGCGCAGTCTCCACTGATTCCGAGCCGGAATTGGTGAAGAAAACATGGTCAAGTGTACCGGGCATCAACTGCACCAGCCGCGACGCCAGTTCAAACGCCTTGGGATGGCCCATCTGGAAGGCCGGAGAATAATCCAACTCGCGCGCCTGGCGCGCGATCGCCTCGCTGATGCGGGGACGGGCATGGCCGGCGTTGCAGCACCACAGGCCCGCCGTGCCGTCCAACACTTTGCGCCCGTCATGGGTGGTGTAATACATACCTTCTGCTGCCACCATCAGCCGTGGGGCGCTTTTGTAGTGGCGATTGGCCGTGAACGGCATCCAATAGGCATCGAGATTGTTGGGTGTGGTTGACATGCCGGGCGCCTTTGCCGTCTCCTTCGCTGCCTGTTAGGTTAAGCTTGTTCTTGCGGCTTGTACCATTGCAATCTTCGTGAACCGGATCCATTCCCGGGTGTTACGCTGGAGCCATGTGGCTGCTCTACGCTTTTTCCGGTCCCGTCCTGTGGGCAGTTTCCACCCATATAGATAAGTATCTGGTGGACCGCTATTTCCGCCACAGCGACACAGCCGTACTGATGGTCTTCACCGCCTTCGTGGGCGTGCTGGCGCTGCCCATTATCGGCTGGTTGCAGCCCCGCGTTTTCGAGCCGCGTCCCTGGGCGATGGGCGTGATGGCGCTTGCGGGCATTCTCTATATAGGCGCCATGCTGTTCTACCTGCGTGCTATCCAGACCACCGAGGCGTCGGAGATCGCGCCGTTGTTCCAGACCTCCACGCTGTTCACGGTGCTGCTGGCCTGGCTGCTGTTGGGTGAGATGCTCAAATGGCGGCAATTTGCTGGGGTCGGACTGATCTTTCTCGGTGTCGTGGCGTTATCGCTGGGCGGAAGAAAGCATGGCAAGGCGCTCACCGGCCGGAGTAACGCTGCTGATGGTGGGCTGCGGTCTGGCGATGGCACTGTCGGCCGTCCTGTTCAAGTTGTTTGCGTTGAAGGATGATTTCTGGGTGACGACGTTCTGGAATTTCGCCGGAGAGGCCTTGTTCGGCTTTGTCATCCTGCTGGCACCGAACTACCGCCGCCAATTCATCGCGCTGTTGAGGAAACATCCCGGCGCGGTGATTGGCGTCAACGGCGCCAATGAGTTGATCAATCTGGGCGGCGGCCTTGGCGTGCGCTACGCCTCGCTGGCGGCGCCGGTGGCGCTGGTCTCCGCCGTTTCTTCCACCGTGACACTGTTCGTCTTCGCTTTTGGTGTTTTGCTCACGCTGTTCTGGTCCAAGGCGGTGAAGGAAGACCTTTCGCGTGGCAGCCTGACCCGCAAAGGCATTGCTGCGGTTTTTGTCATGGCCGGGGTGATCTTGGCGGATGTCGGTTCAAGCCATTGATTCTGCAATAAAATTGCCCTCCCGCGGCTTTTCCGATAGCAATGCGCCGCCAAAGGGAGGCCGGCAATGAAACATGACCGTATGGCGGTGCTGAACGCGATGGTGGAGCAGGGTGTAATACCCGTCTTCTTTCATTCGGACATCGAAGTCTGCACCCGGGTTATTCAGGCCTGCGCCAATGGTGGTGCCAAGTGCGTCGAATTCACCAATCGCGGCGATTTTGCTGCGCAGATTTTTTTGGAAGTCGCCCGCCACTTCGCCAAGGCTGATCCCAGTCTGATCCTGGGCGTAGGCTCGATCGTGGATGCCCCGACCGCCGGCATCTATATCGCCAACGGTGCCAAATTCGTGGTCGGTC